>JAYKIM010000068.1:0-11060 GCA_035286245.1 Cyanobacteriota bacterium
CTTACCATGAGGTAGATTCTTCGGAAATGGCCTTTAAGATTGCCGGGTCCATGGCGATGAAAGAAGCCGTCCTGAAGGCATCTCCCGTCCTTCTTGAGCCCATTATGAAGGTCGAGGTTGAAGTTCCAGAAGACTTTCTGGGTGATGTCATGGGAGACTTGAACTCCCGACGTGGTCAGATCGAGGGCATGGGAACGGAGGCAAGTGTTGCAAAGGTGACTGCCAATGTTCCCCTAGCTGAGATGTTTGGTTATGCTACCGACATCCGTTCTAAAACGCAGGGTCGGGGCATTTTTACGATGGAATTCAGTCATTACGGCGAGGTTCCTCGCAATGTGGCCGAAGCCATGATCTCTAAAAACAGTGGGAACGCTTAGAAAAGGAAAGGACACGTAACGTAAATGGCACGCGAAAAGTTTGAACGGACTAAACCACACGTCAACATTGGCACCATCGGTCACGTCGACCATGGTAAAACCACCCTCACGGCGGCGATCACCATGGCTCTAGCGGCGGCCGGGTCAGCCAAAGCCCGCAAGTACGATGAGATCGATGCCGCCCCTGAGGAAAAGGCCCGCGGTATCACCATCAACACGGCCCACGTTGAGTACGAAACGGCGACCCGCCACTACGCCCACGTGGATTGCCCTGGTCACGCGGACTACGTTAAAAACATGATTACCGGTGCCGCCCAGATGGATGGAGCGATTCTGGTCTGTTCCGCCGCCGATGGCCCCATGCCCCAAACTCGTGAGCATATCCTGCTAGCCCGTCAGGTGGGTGTGCCCAGCCTGGTGGTGTTCCTCAACAAGCAGGACATGGTGGACGATGAGGAATTGCTAGAGCTGGTGGAACTGGAAGTGCGGGAATTGCTTAGTTCCTACGACTTCCCTGGTGACGATATTCCCATCACCCCCGGTTCTGCCCTGAAGGCTGTGGAAGCGTTGACCGCTAACCCCAAAATTCAAAGGGGCACAGATGAGTGGGTGGATAAGATCCATGCCCTGATGGATACTGTTGATGATTATATTCCTACCCCTGAGCGGGCAGTGGACAAAGACTTCCTGATGGCGGTGGAGGATGTGTTCTCCATCACTGGTCGGGGAACGGTAGCCACCGGTCGGATTGAACGGGGGGTAGTGAAAGTAGGTGATACCATTGAACTGGTGGGTATCAAGGACACTCGCAGTTTGGTTGTCACCGGCATCGAAATGTTTAAGAAAAGCCTAGATGAAGGGCAAGCCGGTGACAACGCTGGTATACTCCTGCGGGGTATTCAAAAAGAGGAAATCGAGCGGGGCATGGTGCTGGCCAAGCCCAAAAGTATTACCCCCCATACTAACTTTGAAGGCGAGGTTTATATCTTGAGCGAGAAAGAAGGGGGTCGCAAAACCCCCTTCTTCCCAGGATATAAGCCCCAGTTCTATGTCCGAACCACCGATGTGACCGGTGTTATCACAGCCTTTACCTCCGACGAGGGTGAATCCGCTGAAATGGTAATGCCCGGAGATCGCATCAAAATGACCGTAGAACTGATTAACCCCATCGCCATCGAGCAGGGCATGCGCTTTGCTATCCGCGAAGGAGGTCGTACCGTCGGGGCGGGTGTTGTGGCTAAAATTCTAGCGGATACTCCTGCCGCCGATAGTGCTAAAAAGACCGAGACCAAAAAGGCTAAAAAGTAATCCCTGAGTAGGGGTTAGCGGGGTAACCTGACTTTCGGTTACCCCCCTTTTTTTTCTTGAGTTTTTTCGAACCTTGAAAATCTAATCAGGTAATTGATATGGCAACCATTCAGCAGCAGAAAATTCGGATTCGATTGAAAGCCTTTGATCGTCGTTTACTCGACACCTCCTGTGAAAAAATCGTTGACACCGCTAATCGGACCAATGCCACGGCCATTGGCCCTATTCCCCTGCCCACCAAACGGAGGATTTATTGTGTGCTCCGATCCCCCCACGTCGATAAGGATTCGCGGGAGCATTTTGAAAGTCGTACCCACCGTCGTATCATTGATATTTATCAACCCTCTTCTAAAACCATTGATGCCCTGATGAAGCTGGACTTGCCAGCCGGCGTGGATATTGAAGTCAAGCTGTAAAGGCTGGTTGTGGTAGCTCTCAACCTAAAGTCGTTGCCCTAGGTCAACTCCTCCCCTGGAAAGGGTTTAGAAAGAACTATGGAGTAATAGCTGGGGTGTCTGGTTAACAAGAAAGTTGAGGGCTAAAGGCCATACTTTGGCTGAAGTTAGGTGGTCTGGGGTTCGGCACAGGCCAATGCGATGGGCAATTGGGTTAAAATAATACTCTGTTAACAAGTGTTACAATCCCATCCGCAGGCCTGGCTCAACCCGGCTTCCTAGAGGCACCCATGGCATTCTCCGACTCTATCTCCGTAAGAGAGTTACCGATTTTCCCCCTGCCAGAGCTGGTTCTGTTTCCGGGTAGGCACTTACCTCTCCATATTTTTGAGTTCCGCTACCGAATCATGATGAACACCATCCTTCAGGGTGATCGTCGGTTTGGGGTGTTGATGTTAGACCCCACCACCGGAGAGCGGGCCCAGGTAGGCTGCTGTGCCGAGATTTTGCACTATCAGCGGCTACCGGACGATCGCTTGAAGATTTTGACCCTGGGTCAACAGCGTTTTCGGGTACTCAGCTATGTACGGGAAAAGCCCTATCGGGTGGGTTTGGTGGAGTGGTTAGAGGATCGGCCCAGCGATCTCGACCTCGCTCCCCTGGCCGCTGATGTGGATCGGTTACTGCGAGATGTGGTGCGGCTATCGGCTAAGCTCACCAGTCAAGAGATTGAAATTCCTGAAAATATCCCTGAGGTGCCTATGGAGTTATCCTACTGGGTGGCCAGTAACCTCTATGGTGTGGCTTTGGAACAACAATCCTTATTGGAGATGGATGATACGGGTAGCCGACTGGAGCGAGAGGTGGAAATTCTCACCTCAACTCGTAACCATCTGGCCGCTCGCACTGCCCTGAAGGACGTTTTAGAGTGAATGGGCCTCCTGCAATTGACGATACTTAAGTTTAGCGGCGGCTAGGTTTTCGGAGGCGGTAGTCAAATCATAGCTACCAAAGTTAATTAACCGTTCCGTACAATCCTCCAGGGCGACAATGGCAGCCTGACCCCTGGTTTCTTGACTACTGGCCTCCAGGTCCACAAAAAAAACGTATTCCCCTAGGGCTCGTTTGGCAGGACGAGACTCAATCCGACTCAGGTTGATGGCATGGTCAGCAAACACCTGCAGTGGTTTCAGCAGAGCTCCCGGAGCATTCACCGGCAAACTAAAGGCTAGGGATGTGTAGGCTCCAGAGTTACTCGGTGAGTTAGGTTGAGCCGGGCCCAGTACCCAAAACTTGGTGCAGTTGTCGCTGTGGTCATTGATCTGGTGGGCCAGAACCGGGAGATTATAGAGCTCTGCCGCCCATTCCGAGGCGATCGCCGCTACCGTAGGATTATCCGCCAGGTGCTGTAGGGGTTCCGCCGTAGACCGGGTGGGCACCAAAGAGGCCCAGGGGAGCCATTTTTCTAACCAAAACTGGCACTGGGAAAGGGCCTGGGGATGGGAATACACCACCTGAACCACCTCCAAATTGGCCGCGTAGGACAACAACCCATGGCGAACGGCCATGACCATAGCCCTCTGGATTTGTAACTGGTTTAATTGCCAGAGAGCATCAAGGGTAGGCGTCACCCCCCCCTCAATGGAGTTTTCCACTGGCACAATACTCAGGCTGGTGATGCCCCTGGCGCTGGCTTCTATGGTGCGGGGGATGGTGGGGAATCCCTGGAGGGCGACTGGTGACCCGAGCTGTTGCTCGAGTTCAAGGCTATAAACTAAGGCAGCAAGTTGGGAAAAGGTGCCATCGGGCCCCAAGTAGGCAAGGGTTGCGGTCATAGGGGAAATCGTGGGTGGAGACCAATGTCTCTAGGGTAGAATACGGGCTGGACTGACAGTGACCATTAACCAAAGCTTAACCCAGTTTAGGCGTAGTCTTTTAATTTAACAGCAGGGTTGCCAGTAGAATGTTTTGGGGTTTCCCTTTGGTCAACTGGGGCCAGGGAGCGGGTCAGACAATAGATAGTACACAGGCAATCCTAGGGAAAGGGCAACCATGGGCGGTGGGACCAGGCTTAAAGTTTTTGTAGACAAAGCTCGATTAAACTATCTCACCATGCTTCTGGCCACTGGCTCAGGAGCTTTTTTGCTAGGCATCGCCGCCCCATTGGTTAGTGCCTGGGCAATTCAGGCCGATCAGCCGCCCCGGTCCTTTGATCGACTTTTACTTCCCCTAGCCGTTGCACCAGGCCTAGAGGCCTTTCCATCCGCAACCAGTAATGAGAAATTTTGTCACCTTGATCCCGCCTTATCACAGACCCTGACTGAGGAAGAAAGTCATTCACCGCTGTTTCAGTCGGCATCCCTAGGCCAGGTAAGTCTGACCTTAGGGCAGGCTAGGGTTCAGGACCTGGCGGTAGCCCCCTGGCCTAACCTGCACCCCCAGGCTAGACAAGCGCGGGTGCCCATACTGATGTATCATGACGTCCTAGAAAAGTCTGAGGTTTTTTTTGACCTGCAGCCAGAAGACTTTGAGCGTCATCTGAAGACTCTGCTAGAGAATGGTCTAACCCCGATCAGCCCCGATCAGTTGGTACATCACCTACGCACCGGTTTGCCCCTGCCTGAAAAACCCGTGCTGCTTAGTTTCGACGATGGCTATGCCGGTCACTATACCCATGTTTACCCGTTACTAAAAAAGTATCGGGTGCCGGCGGTTTTTTTCGTGTTTCCAGGCAAGCTAGATGGTAAAGTTGTGGGCCGATCTACTCTGTCCTGGGAGCAGCTCAAAACTATGGCGGCTGACCCCTTGATTACCATTGCCTCCCATAGCGTTACCCACCCAACTGATCTGCGCACCCTTGACGATCAGGCCCTGGCCTATGAAGTTACTGAATCGAAACAACAGCTGGAGGAGGAACTTGGGATTCCCATCCGTTATTTTAGCTATCCGACCGGGTATTACGATCAGCGGGTCAGTCAAGCGGTGGCCAAGGCGGGTTATTTGGCCGCTTTTACGATGCGGCAGAATGCAGAGCAGTTTGCTGGAGCATCGGAATCTCTGCTGGCGATCGAGCGATTTGGCCAGTCTAGCTTAGAGGGTTTGTTACATCAGGCCTGGGGTGGAGAAACCATCACCGCTACAGACACCCTCCCAATTTCTATGCAGCGATTATCCTCCACTGGGGATAGGGGGTTTGATTTTCATACCCCGGTGACGGTGGAAAAGCATGACTTCGATGATCAGGCCCTTACTCTGATTCAGGGGGGGCGGCCAGTCACTATCCATGCCGACAGCCGTGATCAACTACCCGCCATTCTGGAGGGCACCAATGCCATTGGGGCCGTTGACGGCGGATTCTTTTCCCTTGAGTATTTGAACTCTAACGTGATGATAGGGCCCGTACTCAGCCAAAGTACACGACGGTTTATCCCAGGTAATCCCAGCGAAAACCCCCGTCTATCTGGCCGACCTTTGGTACTGATTTCCCCAAGTCGAGTCCAATTCATTCCCTTCCACCCCGTCCATCACAATACCCTAGCGGGATTACACCGAGTTTTACCAGCGGTGACTGACGCTTTTGTGGCGGCAGCCTGGCTGGTTAAGGATGGTCAACCCCAACCTGCCAGTAGCTTTGGTAGTCTTTTTGACTTTGATGCCAAACGTCATCGGGCCTTTTGGGGCATCAACCAGGCTGGGCAACCTGTAGTAGGAGTTAGCCACACCATGGTTGACTCCGTAACGCTGGGTCAGTTACTTCACCAAGCCGGACTACAGCAGGCGGTCATGCTTGACTCTGGTGCCAGCACCTCCCTGACCTATGCTGGCGAGTCTTTAGTGGGTTACGAACCCCGCCCTGTGCCCCACGTAGTAGCCCTAGTTCCACCAGAAGCTAACGACAATAGTGCCTGTCCCCTGGTCATGGACCAGTCGAAGCTTAAACCAGAGTAATTTGGTTTTCTCCCTCACGTACCTTGACAGCCCCTAAAGGAGCGACGGTGCTGAGGAGATGGGCCAAGAGTCTTTAAAGCCTGACGATGGTAAACACTACCATAGCCCTTATTAGTTGCTAGGCCGTAGCCAGGATAGCGCCGATCTAATCGCACCATTAATTGATCTCGCCAAACCTTGGCCAGAATACTGGCAGCGGCGATTTCAAGATGGTGCTGGTCTCCCTGAACGACCGTTTGTTGGGCTACATCCAACTGGGGGATAGGCTGGCTGCCATCAACCAGACAAAGGTCAGGCCGCGGGGCAAGATGCTCTATGGCCCGAGTCATGGCTAACAATGTTGCCTGGAGAATATTCAACCGATCTATTTCCTGTACTGAAGCCATACCCAAGGCGTAGGTAGTCGCTAAACTCTGGATGGGCTTCACCAGCCGTTGACGATGAAGGGCACTGAGGGCTTTACTATCGGTTACCCCCAAAGCCCTTAGGGGCTCATGGGCAGAATCCGGTAGCACTACAGCCGCCGCCACCACTGGACCAAATAGAGCCCCTCGCCCCACTTCGTCAACTCCAGCGACCAGTGTAACCATAGGCAAAGCTAATCAACTGGTTTCTTCGGTATCCGATGACGCGCGACGCCGACGTCGGCGTCGCACAAGAGCATCGGCCTCTGGCTCTAAGACGGTGGCAGCCAAAAGATCCTCTAGAGGCAGTTGTCCTGTAACAATGGACGACAGCGGCCCCGGGTTAGGATCCGCCACAGGTAGGGGATCTCTATTTCTATCTTGTTCGTCAAGCATAACAGGAGCCGGAGGGGGCTCCTGTGCCGGTACATCAGGCCCCCAGCTTGCCTGCCCAGAGGTTGATTGACCCGGAGTAACTACGGAAATGACCAGGTTACGAGGCAAATCCTGAGTTTTTTGGGCTGGCGCTAGGACTAAAGGAGAAACCCCCATCAGGGCGTAGACCCGTTGTTCATCGGGAGTCATTTCCACCGTAATCACCGGAGGTGGGGGAGTTGATTTCTTCTCAGAGCGACTGGCTGAACGACCCCGGCCCAGACGGGTAGGGGGTTTATCGTCATCCTTAGCCAGTTCGAGCCCGGGTTCCTCCGGGAGTGGGGGGGATATCTCCCGTGCCAAGGTCCCATCCCTAGGGATAGGGGCTTCACGCCCATTGCCACGGGAGGGAAGGGTATCCCGCCGTCGCCGTCGCCGACTGGTCTTACCGGACTTGTCTTGATAACTAGGGTGGTTAATTAGATCGAGTTCCTGCAAATCGGGTTGTAGTTCCAGGCCAACCAGGGGTACCTCCCGTAGGGCAGGGGCGCTATAGATGGGCTCTGACACCGAGGGCAAAGGGACCAAACTTTTAGCCACGGATGGAACCTCGGATGACACACCATCCGCAGGTAAATGGGCGAGGTGACCCAGGCCACCGCAGGTGGGACAGGGACGGCCAAAGAGCTCGTAGATATTCTGACCCTGACGCTTGCGGGTTAGTTCTACTAGTCCCAACTCAGAGAGTTGGGAAATTTGAGGGCGGGCTTTGTCGGATCGTAGGGCCTTACTGAAGTGCTCTAGAACCTGCAACTTGTCCCGACGAGAGTCCATATCGATAAAGTCAACAATGATCACTCCAGCGATATTCCGTAGACGCAACTGCCGGGCGATCTCTGTAGCCGCCTCGCAATTTGTCCAGAGTACGGTTTCCCGGGCGGTGGCGGAGCGGGTAAAGGAACCAGAGTTAACGTCAATGACGGTTAGGGCCTCAGTCCGCTCGATAATGATATAGCCACCAGAGGGTAAATCTACTCGTGGTTTAAGCGCTTCCCGAATAGCCGCATTGACGCGGAAGTATTCGAGGATGGAAACCCGATCGCGATGTTGATCGATCAGCACCCCCCCCGGCACCTGTCCTCCGCTCCAGTTAGCCAGATGTTGTTTGACCCGTTTCAACCCCGTACTTGAGTCCGTCACAATCCGATTAACATCAGCACTGTAGACATCCCGAAGTACCCGCTGGATAAAATCATCATCCCGGTTTAGGAGAGCGGGGGGACGAGTAGAAAGCGCCTGCTGCTGAATACTCTCCCACTGTCGCTGGAGAACCTCCAGATCCTCGATGATCGCATTTTCACTAATGCCCTCCGCTTCAGTTCGCACTAGCAATCCCATACCGGCGGGCTTAATTAAAATTGCCAGGGCTCGCAGACGATTACGCTCATTTTCGTTGCGAATGCGTCGGGAAAGGTTAACCCCTCGACCATAGGGCATCAGCACCAGGTATCGGCCAGGCAAAGTAATATTTCCGGTTAGCCGTGGGCCCTTATTCCCAGTTGGCTCCTTCATGACCTGCACCAAGACCTTCTGCTGGGGAGCCACCAGCTCAGTGATCGAGCCCGCCATCCGCTTTAAGCGTAGGGGGCCTAGATCGGAAACGTGCATAAATCCGTTACGTTCGCTGTCGCCAATATTGACGAAGGCAGCATCAATACCAGGCAAAACATTTTCTACCGTACCCAGGTAAATATCACTAACCTGGTGACTACCGGTAGCCACAATCAATTCTTCAATCTGATCTTCCGAAAAAACCGCAGCGATCCGATGCTGCTCAGCAATAACAATCTGCTTCGGCATTCAAAATCCTCATACAACACTCACCGTAGGCGGATGAGATGAATACACAAGACTGGGACAGGCGAGCCCCCTCCTCGGGGGCTGAAATCTCAACCAGTCAGAGAGAACGCGCCTTTGCTGTTGTTTTGCCCTCAAAACTATAGCTAGCAGAGCCATCGTCATGTGTTTCACAGGCTAACATTGAAGGCTTAACTAACTGAATCACACTGATCAGTCTGGCGATTAGCAAAACAGAACTCCGAAGAGGTTAGCAATGACAAGCACAGATAACGAAGTGAAACACTTAAGCTGTGCCAGCCATGAAGACTTGCAAAGGTAACGGTTCTAACAATCAAAAAGATCCTCAGACGAACCGATAAACTAACTTTGGGAAGGTATTGATGGGTAGTCCGACTATCCTGAAGTGCATTGAAGTTCAAAAACTCAAAGCATCCTCAGAGTATTGATATGGAGAGCTATCCCTGAACTTTCCCAAAACTCTCTGACCTAGATAACCCAACTTGATAGGGATAGATTCTCTAATCAACCCCTATACTCTCATCCAAACTTAGACCATAACCTGGGATAGTCTGATAACAGCAAGCCCAAGTAATGGAGGGAAAGGGCTGAATTGAAGCTCACTAGGAACCTCAATCCTACTTGGATGCATTATAGCGCCAAGCCGGGAACATAGCATATAGTTGACTGAATTTGTCACCCAACTATTAAAAGCCAGGGGAGATTGCCCACAATCCATAGGGACTTTGACTAGAACCCCTAGGACATCGGTAACCGGCCAGAGCCAGAGCTGGATAAGCTTTCTGGTTAGCTTCTTGGCACTGAGTACCTATGGGAAAGTCCGCCAGGCTAGGGTTTCTTGTAGACCCGAAATCTAGGAGGCAGAAGCCGCTGGAACCGGTACAATTCCCAGGGGGACAGAGGATGGGGCAAGACCTTGAAAGAGCACGATCAGCATTGGATCACGACGATCAAACTCCCGCCGGATGAGACGACGTAGTTCGCGATCCATAAGCGTTTTAAGACCATCCCAGTCGATGGTGGACTGTCCACTGCGATTATTGAGGATCAATTCTGACCCCTGCGCCGTTAAGACATTGCTGATCACCTGTTTGGCCGACTGTTGGAACCGACTGAGATTGATGGAATGGGCTACCCCCCGCAGTTGGATGGTAGGATCGGTGGTTAGTTTGCCGTCAGCCCCTAAAGTAATGGCTATGGTAATGACACCGTCCTCCGCCAGTTGCTGACGATCCTTCAGAATATCCCGACCGACTACACTCACTCGAGAGGAGTCAACCAGAGCAACGCCTGAGGTAACTTGACCTGCGATCCGAATGCCTGCGGGGTTAACCTCGACGATATCCCCATTCTGGATGATCACCATGTGATCGGCAGGTACCCCCATACTTTGAGCGGTTTCCGCATGGCACACTAGCATGCGATGTTCACCGTGAACAGGCAAAAAGTATTGGGGACGGGTCAAAGCCAGCATTAGTTTGTGATCTTCCTGACAACCGTGGCCAGAGACGTGAATGCCCTTGTCTTTACCGTAAATCACCCGGGCCCCCCGCATCATTAATTTATCAATGATATTGACAACAGCAATGGTATTGCCGGGGATCGGATTGGCAGAAAAGATGACGGTGTCGCCGGATTTAATTTTTATCTGTCGATGGCTATCCTGGGCAATTTGAGTCAGGGCAGCCATGGGCTCCCCCTGGGACCCAGTGGTCAGGATCAACACATTTTCATCGGCGGTTTGCCCTAAATTTCGTAGAGGTTGGAAGAGGCTTTCCGGGCATTTGATATAACCCAGATCCCGGGCGTGGGCAATAACATTTAGCATGGAACGCCCCACTACAAACACCTTCCGATGGTATTTTTGGGCAAGTTCTAGGATCATGTTGACCCGATGGACCGATGAGGAGAAGGTGGTGACAATCAGCCGCCCCGGCGTCTTGAAGAACTCTCGATCCAGATTGGGGAAGACCGATCGCTCGGAGGGGGTATGCCCTGGCAACTCCGCATTGGTTGAATCACTAATTAAACACAGCACACCCCGTTCTCCAGCCTCCGCCAGTCTCTGAATATCGAAGGTTTCTCCGTCTACAGGGGTGAAGTCAAACTTAAAGTCACCGGTATGCACCACTATGCCCACTGGAGTGTGAATAATCACCGAACAGCTATCGGCAATGGAGTGGGTATTGCGCACGTATTCTACAAGAAAGGAATTACCCACCCGCACCGTTTCTCGCGGGCGGACCTGGCGCAGTTCGGTGCGATCGGCCACGCCAGCTTCTTCTAACTTATCCTCTAACAGGGCCATTGCTAGGCGAGGCCCGTAGATGACGGGAATATCAAATTGCTTAAGATGAAAGGCAATACCCCCAATA
>JAYKIM010000069.1:0-18553 GCA_035286245.1 Cyanobacteriota bacterium
ACTCACGTTAAAGACCCTCAACCGGCTATGGCCTCTCGCAAGCAACATGATGAACGCACCTATCGAATTGAGTTCGAAATACGCACCTACCAGTATGCCCCTGACTAAGTTTTCTCAGTCAACCAGCTCAATAACTCCCTTAGCTTCCCTAAGGCTTTCCAGGGCTACAACTAGGGAAAATCTAGCTAGCAGATATTTCTAAACTGTTAGATTATTTTAAGTTTCTCAGACATCAGGTTTGTGCCATGGATCACACCAGGGGCCACCGCCAATTTCTAGAGCTGCCTGTTGGCTGCTGGCCTGCAGGACCAGGCTGAGTCCAAGGTTGGACTTTCGCCAGAGGCTAAGGCTCAGCTGTCCCTGGGCCGTGTGGCGGCAACAGTACATTACCCCGTGCTCGGTCGGGGCCCGTAGCCCAATGCCTGCATGGGTCGTAGTGCCGTGTAGCTCTAAAACGTACTCGGAATGTTCAGCGGTCATATACCAGTCTCCCCAGGGACTGACCTGCCAGCTCAGGGTAGCGTTCCAGGGTACAAATTCATAAAACTGGCCCTGGTGGTGCAGGCCCACCATCCCTACGGTTTCTAGCCAGGTGAGGATTTGGCGATGGCCGCCAGCGGCGGTGAGACTGATTTCTGGGTGTTGATCAAAAGCATTGCATTGCAGCCAAAACCACCGTTTTGGAAAGGCCCGCCCCCAGTTTTTTTCACTGTAGGCCGGTACCTGGTGGAAGCGATAACGCTGGCCATGCCACAGAACCCAGCCGGTGGCATAGCCATGGGCCATGAGGATTTGCCAGCCAGGCTCAAAGATAGACCATTGGGACAACCAGCCAGCGGTAGATTGCTGGGGCTGACTCGGTTGACCCCAACCGTAGATCGGCAAGATTTGATATTGCCAAACCACGGTTTCGCCGGAAATGGGATTTCTGAGCTGGCCCTGGTGCCAGGAAGCCGTGACCTGATAACCCTCCTGAATCTGACTGGTAAAGGCCCTCGGTAGTAGAAACCCAGGCCTCTGGTCGGGTAGGGCCTGGCGCCAGTGACCCAAGCCCAAGCCCTCTGACCAGGCCCAGAATAGTTCGGTATTGGGCAGGCTGCGGCAGAGGTAGGTATCCCCAGGACCGAGAATTTGGGCAACCCCACCGCTATGGGGTTGCCCGCCAATCGGATCCTGGATGGAGTACATAAAGGCAAAGGTTACCTGGGGCTGGGGTAAGGTAAGGCGGAAGTACCAACCTTCAAAAAAGTTGTGGCTGCGCCGATCCCATTGGTAGCCACTGTGGGGAGTTTGCAGGCGGCGGGGTTCCAGGGGGGGGTGGGGAGCAGGCAAGTTAGATTAACCCTCAACCCAACTTGGAACGTAGCGCCAGGCCTCACGAATTTGATCCCGACAGGTCTGGTAGGGGGGATATTTATCCGCCACCAGCTGCCAGAAATCTCCAGAGTGGTTCATATGGATAGTGTGACAGAGCTCGTGGACAAAGACATAGTGGACCAAATCCGTCGGCAAGAATAAAAGCTTGTAGTTTAAGCTGATATCTTGATGGCTGGAGCAACTAGCCCAGCGGGTTTTCTGGCCGCGAATCGAGACCCGTTGGAAGGGTAATTTCAGATCAAAGCTCAGTTCCCGTAGCCAGGGGGCAAACTCAGCCCTTGCCTTGCGGACCAACCACTGGCGCAGTAAATCACGACAGCTGGAGGTGGAGTCCATATTGCCGCGCAGTACTAGGGTGAGGGGGGTGGGCTGGGTAAGGGCCAGGGAGTGGGGAGATCCCTCCTGATAGAAGACTTGCCAGGTTTCCTGTCGCGATCGCAACTGTAATTTCTGGGGTTTATCCTCAAAGTGATCCTCGGTCAAGTGGGCGGTTTGACGCTCCAGTTGATCGACTGCTTGTTTTAGCCAGGCCTGGCGTCGCTGCAGCAGCTGGGGCACCTGGCTTTGATCAAACCCACGGGGGACCACGACCTCAATCTGGCCATCTAGATGGACCTTAATGGAGACATGGCGGGCCCGTCCACTTTCGCGCACTCGATAGGGGGGTAGCGGTAGATCAGGCTTAGCCACGTCCAAAGGTAGTTCTAACTGTTCCAAACCCTTGGCCACAGACATTAATCATCTTACTCTATCTCACAATATCGACGGGTGGCTGTTCTAGAAAAGACAATAAGATGGCCTGGTGGGGAGCCGCAATCGGACAAAACCGCCCAGCCCGGGAGGAATAATGCTGACCGGCAAGCACCTCCGCTTTGGACCACCACCCCAGATCCCACCCCTCCTGGAGGACTAGATCGGCTAGAGAAACCCGCAAGGGGCCGTGGAAAACATGGCGAATAACCTGATCGGTTTCGTAGCGGCGAAATAGGCTCAACTGCGGCGGACAGTGGCTAATTTCCTCCTCTAGTTCTCGCCGTAGGGCAGCCAGAGGAGATTCCCCAGGTTCCAGATGACCCCCAAAGAAGCCCCATTGGCCAGGGTAGACGATGCCCGGGTGATCATCCCGTAGCTGCAGTAAGAACTGATCTCCTTGATACAGGAGCGCCACCGCCACCTCAGGCTTGTGGGTCATAACGGCTCTGTCTGATTAGGTTCAATCAAAAATACTAAAGCAGTTCCTTAACTAAAGAACTGCCCTAGCACCGGACTCTCAACTGGCAAGGCCTAAACCATCGCTAACTCAGGACTGGGGCGCTTGCTATGGCGGATACCGGCGATCGCCGCGGCATAATCTGGGGCATTAAACACCGCCGACCCGGCCACGATCGCATTGGCCCCCGCCTCTAAGACCTGCCAGGTGTTATTCACCTTCAGACCGCCATCCACCTCAATCCAGGGATCCAGGCCCCGCTCGTCGCACAGGGCGCGCAGGTCTCGAATCTTTGAAACCATGGAGGGGATAAAGCTCTGACCACCAAAGCCAGGGTTGACACTCATGATCAGCACCAGGTCACAGAGATCAAGGACGTGCTCAATCAGGGCCAGGGGGGAGGAGGGGTTAAGTACTACCCCAGCCTGCTTACCCAGTTCCTTGATTTGTCCGAGGGTACGGTGCAGGTGAGGAGAGGCATTGTGCTCCGCATGGACCGAAATAATATCAGCCCCTGCCTTAGCAAAGTCAGCGACGTACTTCTCCGGTTCGACAATCATTAAATGAACATCGAGGGGCTTTTGGGTGAAGGGGCGAATGGCCTGGACGATCAGGGGCCCAATGGTAATATTGGGAACGAAGCGGCCATCCATCACATCAACATGGATCCAATCGGCTCCGGCTTCATCCGCTGCCTTAATTTCTTCCCCTAGACGGCTAAAGTCCGCCGATAGAATGGAGGGGGAAATAACCACGGGCTTGGGGGACTGAGACTTGACCATAGTGAGGGTTCTCCTGCGCGCACAGTGTACCTATTGTAACAAAGTCTTACGACCAAACCGCTTTAAACTATACTTTAACCCTGGGCGGGAACTCAGCCTCGCCCTAATTTGTTGAGTGATCAGGGACTCATGCGGTCTGGCCACAAATTCTTGATAAAATAAATTTTGGTTTTCTGGTTGTTGCCCCAGGTTTTCCATGCTTAAGCGTCACCCCTTAGACAGTACGCAGCTGATGCGCCGTACCGAAGACTTGATTAGAGCGGCCTCAAATCGCTATCGGATTACGGTGCAGGTAGCCAATCGGGCCCAGCGGCGACGCTATGAGGACTTCGAAAACTATGAAGACCCCAAAATGAAGCCGGTGTTGCGGGCTATTGTGGAAATGTCCGATGAGCTGACCCAACCGGAAATCATTGGGGAATAGGTTTCCCCCGGTTTTAGACCTTCTACCCTGGGTGACTCTGCGTGGTGCCCTCCAGTTACCGTCAACGCTTCGTTCAAGAGGGGCCAGGGTGGCGCCTCGGGTGGGATCCCCGTCGTCCGATCTACCCCGCCCTGCTGGGGGGAGCGGATTGGGCAATGGAACTGACCCCTGAGGAATTTCAGGATTTCCGACGGTTAGCCGAGGAGTTAGTGACTACCTTGAAGGCCATGGCCGATCACCTGATGGCGGAGGAACAACTCACCTGTGAGCTAGAATCCCAGAAGGTCTGGCTGGAGGCGGAGGGTTACCCCCACGCCTATGGCTTACGCTTCATTTTGCAGGGGGGACGCCGGGGGGAGGGGGGGTGGCCCGCTCCGGCGGCGAACCAGCTGATGGCGGCGATCTCCACCCTATCCACCCCAACCTTTCCCGCTCCCCAGGGCTCGGTGGCCTAACTTCAGCAGCCCCTGGCGGGGCGCCAGTAGTCAGAACTCAGTACTAGTACTCAGGAGAAGCAGAGAGGTAGGATGGGCAAAGGGCCCTAGCCCGTGTCCATCGATCGTTAGCCCAAGACTAACAAGCCTGGGAAACAGGTGAGCGCGCTTTACTTTTTACGATGTCCATCCTATTGGCCTGGGGACGACAAGACAAAACCTAGGAGACAGAAACAGCGGGAGGCTGGATGGCAGCGTCTATTCCCCTGAACCTGGCCAATCCGCTAGTAGTTCCAGAATTTCCTGCTCAAAGGCCACCTGGGCCCGGTTCGTACGCCCTCCCAGGTAGACCTTACCCTGGTCCACCAGGGCCCACACCTGGGAATGGGAGATGTAGCTCATGATCACCCCCACCATCAGCAGCCCAAAGCCGGCATACACCAGGGGAACCCCGGGATCGGCCTTGATCTGTAAGCCCGTACTACCCAGCACCTCCACCAGGGCCAGGGTCACCCCATTCACCTCGGTGGCCATGCCCTGTCGTAGGGTGGCGATCAGTTTGCCTGCCTCGTCATAGAGTAATACAGACCCCTGCAGGTCCTGGGCTAGCAGGGTAACACCGGCGCTGAGATCGGGTTGGGTGGGTACCCAGGTGCCCCAGAACCGGGCCCCCTGGTTGTCAAGGGGCTTCATCGGCAGTTGCAGCACCGGACTGTTATTCAAGGTCACCCGCACCGCCCCGATGCCCCAATCGGCCTGGTAAAGGGTGACACCCTGATGACGCAGGGGGTGGTTGACGGAAATGGTCTGGCGATCGACCTCCGTCCCCGATTGATCTAGCACCGACAGATCGGAGTAGAACTGATCGATGTCCCCCGCTGGCGTATAGTCAATCCAGAACCGATTTACCCGCACCGCCCAGTCTTGGGGAACTTGGGCAGCGGCCCAGGGGCCGGCCTGGAAAATGTTTTGTACCCGAAAGGTTTCCCCACTGGTGACCAATTCCTGGGCAAAGAAGCCGGTCATGGCTCCCCAAACCGCTCCCAGTAAAATTAGCAACATACTGGCGTGGACGATAATTGGCCCGATCCGCCCCACCAGGCCCTTACGGGCATAGAGGCTGTTATCCTCCTGGAAGATACGGTAGCGGCGTTGTTGCAGGGCTTGGGCCAGGGTCGCCAGGTCTCCCTGATGCAACTCCGTGCTCAGGTTCAGCTTTTGAAACTGTCGCGGCTGGCGATAGTACTGCCAGCGCTGGGCCGCACCCAGGGCCGGAAACTGGCGGGTAAAGGTACAGGCGGTGAGGCTGGCCCCGAACAGGATCAGTAGGGTTAAAAACCACCAGGTCCGGTAGACCTGATCGAGCCCCAGGGTGAGGATGAGTTTCCAGGTGAGGACACCAAATAGGGCAGGGGCCTCGGGGTAATTGGCCTGGTAGAAATCCACCGATTGACCCTGTTCAATTACCGTACCGGCCACGCTAAAGAGGGCGATGGTCAGCAAAAGTACAATCGCTAACCGCAGGTCTGCCAGCAGGGGCAGCAGGTCTTGACGCAGGTAGTGCCGCAGGCTGGCCCGCCAATCGGGGGTAGGGGCTGGGGAGGGGGTCATGCTAAAAGCCGCTTCAGGAAAGGAGATTGGGGGTTGCCGGCAGCAGTCGAGTGAGCAGGGAAAACACCCCAAACACCAGCAACAGCACGCCGCTGGCGGGGGTTAGCCAGCCGGACCACTGGCGCAGTTCCAGCAGGCGTTTGATGCTGCTGGTGAAGCTGCCCGCCAGCACCAGGGGTAGCACGTAGCCGATCGCGTAGGCCAGCAATAGCCCCGCCCCCAGTAGGGGTTTCTGGCTGGCCGAAACCCAGGCCAGCAGGCTGGCGAGCACCGGTGTGCTACAAGGGGAGGCAACGATGCCGAAACTTAGCCCCAGCAGGTAGGCCTTGACCCAGGCGGGTAGGGCCCAGTCCGTCATATCCAGACCCGTTGCCCCCGGCAAGGAAAGGGGGACTAACCCCAACAGGTTGAGGCCCATGATAATGGCCAGCAGACTAACGGCAATGGGGAGGCCAATCGCCACCTGACCATAGACGTAGCCAAATAGGCCAGCGGTTAAACCCAGCACCGCCAGGGTGGTGGCTAGACCCAGGCCAAACCCCAGCGATCGCAGGCTGGCCTGCCACTGATTCTCCACCTCGTACCCCCCCATATAGCCCACCATAATTGGCAGCATGGACAGCAAACAGGGGGAGAGGCTGGTGACCAGCCCCGCCAAAGCCACCACCGATAAACTCACCAGGGATAGATGGGTAAGCTGGCCATTGACCAGATCGGTGGCCCACTGACTGAGGTGATAAATAAGCAATGACAGGCGATCTAACATAGGCATCCTGATAATGGGCCGGATCAGGGGGGACCGGTCACTTTACCTATTCTAGAGGGTGTTAGAAACCTACGGCAGCGGCCCAGGGCCTGATCGGACAACTTCAATCCAAGGCTGCTCAGCCTATTTCCCATCATTTTCTATCATTTTTTCCTCGATCGTTAAACCTGGGGCGAAAATAGAGGTGGAACAGCAGGGATCTGCCCTGGCTGGATGGTACAGCTTTGGCCAGACCACTGAGGACGGGGTCAAGCGGTCAAAGTAAAGATGGGGTAAGCCTTTTGGTGTGCCCTATCCCCCTTGCCGGTGTATGGCTATAGCCCTGACCCTGCCGAGTCAAGCCATTCTCTAGCCCGAGGTATGGACCATGGAACTCTTTGACTATGTGATTTTAGGGGCTGGCCTGGGGGGCCTGTCCGCCGCCGCTTGCCTCACCCGCCAGGGTCATCGGGTGGCGGTGCTGGAAAAGCACTATCTGCCGGGGGGCTGTTGCCATAGCTTTGACTATGGCCCCTATAGCTTCTGTGCCGACGTGCACTACATTTCCCAGTGTGGCCCGGGGGAGGCGATCGATCAATTTCTCCACTACATTGGCCAACCCATGGCCTTTAACTCCCTGGACCCCAACTGCATCGACCGGGTGATTACCCCCAGCGGCGACTTTGCTATTCCCCTGGGTTGGGAGAATCTGCGCGATCGCCTGCTGGGTCAGTTTCCAGAGGAAGCCGGGCCGATCAATTGCTACTGCAACACCATCCAAGAGTTACACCAGGCCATGCACCAGCTCAACCAGGAGATCCGCTGGTATGACCGGCGTTGGTCTGACTGGTTAAAACTACCGAAATACTGGAATCTGTTTGAAAAACGCCATTGGACCCTGCAGGACCTCTACCGGCATTGTGGCCTATCCCCCCGGTTGCAGGCTATTCTGGCCGGTCAGAGTGGTGACTACGCCCTACCCCCCGAGGAGGTGGCTCTGCTGACCCACACCTCCCTGGTGTGGGACTACAGCGCCGGCGCCTACTATCCGGAACATCACTTTAAGGGCTTTGTGGAGGCGATCGTCGATAGCATCCTGCAGGGGGGAGGCCAGATCCGTTACCAAACCCCCGTGGAACACATTGAGGTCCAGAACCACCAGGTGGCCTGGGTAACCGCCGGCGGCACTGACTACGGGGCCCGCCATTGCTACATTAGCGACCTAGATCCTAAACTAATGGTTTCCCTAATGCACGGCCATGGGCTGAGTACCACGGAGGAGCACCGGCTCACCGACTACGAGTATTCCGCCAGTGCCTTTAATATCTACCTGGGTTTAGACGATCGCTTCCAACCCCAGAACTATGGCCTGGGCAACTGGAATATCTGGTATTACCCCACCGGTGACCTCAACCAGGAATATCGTCAGCAGCTAGCGGACCAGCTTGATCATCCCTGGATTTTCCTATCCTGCCCCACCCTCAAATCCAGCGCACCGGGCATGGCACCCGCCGGGCACCATGTTCTGGAGGTCGGCACTATCTGCTCCTACGCCCCCTTCAAGCACCTGCAGGATACCGATCCCCAGGCCTACAAGGCGAAGAAACGGCAGACCTATGCAGCGGTGATGACTAGCCTGCGGGACCTGATCCCCGATGTGGATCGCTATATCCGTATGAAAATCTACGGTACCCCCACCACCAGCGAACACTTCCTGGGCCAACCAGAGGGCAATATCTACGGCGCTAAGCTGGTTCCCCACCAGGTGGGGTTACACCGGCTAGGCTACCAGACCGAGTTGTCTAACCTGGTGTTGGTGGGGGCCAGTGCTGGCTACCCCAGCGTACCGGGGGTGATTAATAATGGGATGAATGTGGTGGAACTGATCACGGGGGTGGCGATTAAACCGGTGGCTGCTCCGTCAACAACCTGCCATTCCCCAGACTAGCCGCTAGCCATGACCATACCCATTCTCCTCCTCCTCACCGGCCTATTGGCCCTGTTGCTCTGGTTAGGGTCCCGTCCTGGCAGCTTTGGGACCCTCTACCGGCAGCAAATCCAGGCCTGTCTGAAAACTCTGCCGGCGCCCGGGGATCTCCTCACCACCGCTGATCTGCAGGGCTTGCCCCCCCTACTACAGGTTTATTTAGAGCGCTGTGGGGCCATCGGTAAGCCCCGGTTCAGGGGGGTTCGGGCTAGATTTCGGGGACGCTTCCGTAACGGTCTGGATAGTCCCTGGATGGCATTTACCTCTGAACAGCACAACTTCGTCCAACCCTCAGCCCGCCTCTTCTTGATGGGGGCCTCCCTGTTGGGCCTTCCCCTCCAGGGTTATCACGATTTTGTGGGCGACCAAGCTCACTTTCGCATTCGCCTGCTCTCCCTATTCCCCCTGGTGGATAGCCAGGGCGTCATCCTCAACCAAAGTGAAACCGTGACCCTGTTCAATGATTTTTGCGTACTGGCCCCCGCTGCCCTGGTTGATTTGCCAGTCCAGTGGACAACGGTGACTCCCCACTCCCTGCGGGGGGTCTTTACCCGCGGCGATCAGACGGTGTCGGCCCTGTTGACCTTTGACGAGGCCGGCGATCTGGTGAATTTCGCTTCCCCAGACCGTTATTATAGCCCTGACGGTAAAACCACCGAGCGTTGGCCCTGGTTTACCCCCATGGGCCAGCACCGAGACTTTGGGGATATCCGCCTACCAGCCTACGGCGAAGCCACCTGGGAAACCCCCGACGGTGACTTTGTCTACGGCGAATTTCATCTGCAAGAGATTGAATACCTCTAGGGAGAAGATCTGGGGGAGGGCTCACCTACGCGCCGAGTAACCGCCTTACCGCTCCCTTAACGGCCCGGCCCACCTGCTGCCGCCGCCGCCAGCGCTCAAAATCTCGGCTATGGGCATACTCATTGGGGCCATAGATACACCAACCCCGCCAGGTCAGCTGCAGGGCCCAGGGGCCAAGCACCAGGTAGAGGAGCCAGGTCAAGCTACCCCCCATCAACCAGTCAAAGGCAATTAGAAAGCCACCCACCACCAGGAAACGGGCCAATCCATGGTGAAACCGCTGGCGACGCTGGTGGTCAAAAATCTGCTTATCACTGCGATCCTGCTTTTGCAGTTGCCATTCCGCCTCGGCGATCGCTAGGGTTTGAGCTGAAATCCCTAATTCCTCGGCAATCTCTAACAATTGTTGGCGGGACAACTCCCCACTTTCCACCTCCCGAGCGATGGCCAGACTTAAAATTTGCTGAGCCTCCTCCGCCAGGTATAAGACCTCAGCGGGATGGGTTCTAAAATCCGTGGTTAGCTCAGTCATGGCGGTTTGCTGGGGCTGGGGTACTCCTTAATTAGTTATAGCCAAAATCGCCATGCCCTGGGGTAGGGAAATCCCTATGGGGCTTTAGCCAGAGCCCTTAGCACAGGGTAAATTGGTAAATTTTCTGTCTCGTCATAGCAAGCTTATCAGTGACAAGACAGGCAAAAGCTCAGACTGGCTAGACAATCTAGTTCGTCCTAGCCAGCGGTAAGGGGGCGGCGGCCCTATCGCCGGTGAATTGCCGCCACGGATAAAATTCACCAGGGATGGGAATCCTAAGATAGAACATCTATACTACAATCCTCAAAGGGTGCACTATGACGGAATTAATTGCGATTCGCCTGGAAGACGGCAGCGAAATCTACATGGAAGCCACGGAAAATGTGGTGGTTTCTGAGGGCTCCAGGGCAGAGCCCCAGCCCGAGACAGAAACCACTCGCACCGCTAAGGGCCTAACCTGGGGAACCGCTCAATCCCCAGCGGAAAGTGCCAAGGCGCTGAACTTTAAAGCCCTGGAGGGCACAATTCGCACCTATACCAACTGTACGATGAACGCTTTCAAGGATTTAGCCAGCGCCAACGTCAACAAAGTGGTCCTGGAGTTTGGCCTGCAGGTTGGGGGAGAAGCCGGGGTGCCCTACGTCACCAAGGGGACCGCCTCCAGTAATCTGAGGATCACCGTGGAGTGTTCCTTTAATTGAAGTTGAGGCTTGAGACGGCTTCAGGTTTGGCTAGAGACTCCAGGTATAGGCAGATCTGGGGCTAGAATAGAAATAACCGATCCATGGCCGTAGTCGCATAATTCCCTACCGATTACCTGATCTATGCTGCGACGGATGGTGACATTTTTAGGAGGGTTGACGGGTTCCCTGGGGCTGGGTTTGATGGCCTATTCCTGTGGCCTGGCACCACCGGGTGCTGACTTAGGTAGATCCGGGTTAAGCCACTTGCCCACCAGCGCTGATCAGCACTGGCCCCAGGCGCTTACGGCAGCCAACCAGGCCGCCCAGCTGGCTCAGACCGCTACCCGTAGCCAGGACTGGTTACGGGTTAGCGAGCACTGGGGAAAATCCCTGGTTCTCCTCAGCCAAATCCCTGAGCAGGATCAACGGTCCGTCTTCAGTCAGCGGCGGGCTCAGGAATACCTGCGCTATTTGCAGGCAGCCCAGCAACGGGCCAGACAGGAGGGGTTTCCCAGGGTATTTCCGGCCCTGGGCAGTACTATTCTGGATGAACAGCTCAGTACCTACTATTCCTACGTAGCCGCCCTGGGTCCACCGGATATTTTAATTGTGGGCAGCTCTCGAGCCCTACAGGGGATTGATCCCCAAGCCTTAGAGCAGGGCCTGGCGGCCCAGGGTCATCCTGGCCTGAGGGTTTATAACTTCGGGGTGAATGGGGCCACGGCCCAGGTGATCAGTTTCCTGATGCGGCATCTGCTAGGGCCCGATCTCCTGCCTCGGATGGTGATTTGGGCGGAGGGGTCCCGGGGGTTTAACAGTGGTCGCCTCGATCGCACCTTTGCGGAGATCCTGGCCTCACCGGGTTACGCCACTGTGCAGGGGGGGCAACAGCTGACCTTGCAAGACTCGCCCGTCCCCTCGCCGGAACAGGGGACCATCCCCGCCAGCCCTATTACCAGCCAGGGATTTCTCAAGGTTAACGACCAATTTAATCCAGAACGATACTACCAATCCTTCCCGCGTGTGCGTGGACAGTATGACGACACCTATCGCTCTTTTCGTCTGGATGGGGTACAACGCCTCTCCCTGGAGGCCATGGTCACCTTTCTCCGGGATCGCCGCATCCCCCTGGTGTTTATTAACCTGCCCCTCAGTAACGATTATCTAGACCTAGCCAGGCTTCGCTACGAGCGGGAGTTTCAAGCTTTTCTAGAAAACCACCATCGCACTGGGGACATGGTGGTGATTGACCTGCTAGAACAGTGGCGTTGGCAGTCCCATTTCTTTGCTGATCCCAGCCATGTCAACCTCTACGGGGCCAGGGAGTTAGCTCGGTTAATTGCCGCTGACCGCCGCTTTCTCTGGGGTATCATGGCAATGAGTTCTAGTCAGCCATAGGGTTGACTAGAACCCTTAGAACAGAGTTGATTGACAAAATTTACGGGCCCGAAACCTTTTCTGGCTAATGGTCTTGAGCCTAGCCGGACCTCAGCCAGGGGGTTAACTAATCGGTGAGATGGGCAGATCGACGGCGACTTGAAAGGCATCCCAGGCGAGTAGATCCGCCAGTAGGGCTTGATAACCCAGGGTGTTGGGGTGGAGCCCATCACTGCAGAGGCGATCGCGCCACCAACCCTGGTCACGCCTCAACCACAGATCCAGCACATCCAGGTAGGGGATATTGGCGCTGTGGCAGGCTAGACGGGTCGCCTCCTTATAGCGCCACTGCTCCTGATGGCTGTAGTACAGCACTTCGGAAAAGGGCATGGCTGCCTCATTCACCGGGGTCATGCCCACAAATAGAACCGGGCAGAGCTGGCGAGCGTCCTGCAGCAGCCGCCCCAGGCTTTGTTCAAAGTCGTCAAAGTCCGTATAGTTACGCCCCAGGGCACGCCCCACCCGGGCCGAATCGTTCATGCCCACCGATAGCATAATCAGGTCCGGTAGCCGGTTGCGGATTTCACCCCGATAGCGAAACTCATGGTCAAGGCGAGCCCTCACCTGGGGCACCCGATCGCCCCGCACCCCCAGGTTGTAGAACACGGCCCCGGTCCGTCCCGGTGCCAGGGAAAGTCGCCGTAGCCGCTCGACCCATCCGCCCCCCTCCGGATCCCCAAAACCGTAAACACAGCTATCCCCAATCGC
Organism: Cyanobacteriota bacterium; assembly: GCA_035286245.1. Classification (GTDB taxonomy): domain Bacteria; phylum Cyanobacteriota; class Cyanobacteriia; order Phormidesmidales; family Phormidesmidaceae; genus Nodosilinea. Next base: position 12,735 of record JAYKIM010000069.1, read on the forward strand.
CACCACCTTTTGGGGGTGGGTTGACCGGAGGCCGGTAGCTCGGGAGGAGGGGCTAGGGGGGGTGGCTAACATGCAAACTTGCTCAAGGTTGGGCCGTATCTCCGGCCGACGGTCTTGAGCCAGGCCGGTGGATTAATATTGCGAATTGTTTACATATTACCCCCTGGGGGGGATTTCTAAGAATCAGGGCGAAGGCTTTATCGTTTTTTGAGAGGGATCAGACTTTTGTGTAAAACCTGATTCTAATAAAGGGAAATCAATAAGTTTAACTTATCAGGGCTGAATTCAGCAGTCGATCCATGATAATCCGCCGCACCTGGGGGTGATTCATCATAAAGGTGTGCCATGCGGGCACCTGTAGAACTCTATCGGTCTCAGTCATGTAGGTTTCTTGGAGGGCCACCACCCCATCGTTGATGTCCTCCCCAAAGGGACTCAGCAGGCCGCGGGGGCCACCGGTCCCCGCCACGATGGTGTAGGGGGAGGGTAGCAGGGGCAATTGATCGTAGAACTGCTGGCTGGTTAGGTTAAACCCACATTGACCCGTAAACCATTGGAAGGGGAGCAGTTTCCAGGCCAGGGGGGCTAATCGGGGGGGCTGATTAGGGGTACCCAGCATCACCACGTGATCGGGGGTAGCCTGGCAACCCAGCCCCAGGGCGGCTCGCGTTAACACGCCCCCCAGGGAGTGGGCCACCACCGCGTAGGGCCCCTCATTCCCCATACGCTGGAAGCATTGCCCGAGTCGCTGGACAATGGTATCAAAGCCCTCGGCAAAGGCAAAGTAACCAAATTGTTCGGTGGCATGACCCGCTTGGCGCAGGGCCTGCTCCAAACTCAGTAGGGACAGGGAAGTGCGGGCAAGGCCGTGGATGAGAAGGATCTGCATAGACGCCTTAGGTGGATATGACTATCCTAGCCAAAGGATTTTCCCTTGACAGCAGGGAAAATCCTACCGCTGCTTTAATTTACCCCCAGTTCCGCCACCACCATGGCGGCCAGTTTAGCGGCCGCCCCCGCTGCCCCCCGCAGCGATCGCAGTTCCTTCGCCATGGCCGCCAGCCGGTCGGGATGATCCAGATAGTCCACCAGCTGATCCGCCACGACCCGGGGTTGGAGGGGACCGATCAGCTCCGGCACCACCGATCGCTGGGCCCAGAGGTTAGGCCAGGCAAATAAACGACCCTGTTGATAAATCTTGCGCAGCACCAGTTGGTTAATCCCGCGGGCTATGGAGTCTCCCACCAGGGGCAGGTTAGCCAGTAGCCCCGGGATCCCATCCCAGGCCTTCATCACCTCGAGCTTCTGGGTGGGTAGAACCACCACCATCGGTATCCCCAGGGCCCCTAGCTCCGCCGTATTGGCCCCCACGGTGGTGAGGCAGAGGGCTAGCTGGGTAAACAGATCATAGGCGGGTTGGCTAGCCCAGAGCAGGATCTCCAGGCCAGCCGGGGTACGCAGCCGGGGTAGATCGGCCGATGGCTGCACCAGTTGGGCACTGGTGACCCCCTCAAACAGACTACAGTCAGGATTATGGCGGGGATCGGCAAACTGGGCCAGGGTCTCCAGGGAGAGCATCGGTGCCACGGGAATGACAAATCGAGTCTGGGGGCGCTGCTGGTGCAGGGCGGTGGCGGTGGCCAGGCAAAAGGGTAGGCCAACGCTGAGCTTGGCCAGTTTAGATCCTGGCATCAAACCGATCAGGGGCTGATCGGGTGAGAGATTTAGGGTAGCGGCGATCGCCGCCGCCTGCTCCTGATCAATGTCTACCTCCGCCATCAAATCCCCAATCACTTCACACTTGGAGCGAAATTGGGGCGGGGCCTGATCCACAATTGCTGGAGTCATGGCCGCCACCCGGTCCACCCAGCGGTGCCAGCGAGCCTCCCACTCAGCATAGATAACAGTACGGTAGCCCAGCCGCCGACCAATTAACACCGGGTAAATTTGATCTCCCCCCAGGAACAAGACCACCCCCTGGGGTGCCCAGTCCCAATTGCCAGCGGTTTTACCCAGTAGCAAAAAGAGAAAAAAATGTTGGGCCCCCTGGACCCGATCCACCCCCGCTAGGCTGGCGGCCATTTCCCCTTCCCGTCCCGAGGCATTGACACAGGGGGATAGCACTACGGAAATACGAACCTCCAGGGAATTGGGTAGCTGCTGGCGTAGGGCCTTGACTACGGGGCGCACCCAGGTGGCAATTTCACCAGGACCGTTAGACAAAATTACAATATCGTGGCGAACCATGGCTGAGCTAGGCAACTGGGCATCCCCCAATATATAGCCTTGGCCAGTGCGCTGAGGAGCCAACTGATTAGCTAAAGTCAATACTGGAGGGCGTGCTGGCTCGCCTTATACCTCGCTGGTTAGTCAGGCTGGGATTGACTCAGCCACCGGTGAAGCTCAACAAAGTTACAGGTGTGGGCCGCCATCGGTGTTTCGTAGCCCTTCAGCCTGAGGGTGTGGGGCTGCCAGGGGAGGGGAAATTGATCCCTAGGGCGATCACCTCGGGTGAGCAGTTGATAGGTACTTTCTCCCATGGCGATGTCTACTTTTAGGGCTTTTGTGGCGGACTCCAGGCGGAAGGCGGCGTTCACCGTATCGCCGATGGGGGTATAGTCGGGGCGATCGCCCGAGCCCGTATTCCCCACCATGGCATAGCCACTGTTTAGCCCCGCCCCAATTTTGAGGCTAAAGGGGAGGGGAAACTGTTGGTGCAGGGTCGCCGTCATGGTAGCCAAGGCGTTAACAGCCCGCAAAATTTGCTGAATTTCAACCACAGTGGTGTCGGCTGATTGGTGCACCCAGACCGCCATGACCGCATCACCGATATACTTGTCTACACCGCTGCCGTAACGGCCAATAATTTCCCCGGCCCGCCGAAACCAGGTACCAATGGCCTCGGCTAAAACCTTCTCGCTAACCTGGCGAGCCATCACCGTAAAGTCCCGGATATCCACCACCATCACTGTCATCAACTGGCGCACGTGCAAAGCCGTCGTCGGGGCGAGTCCGGCGCTTTGGCCAGCGACGATGTTCCCCTGATCGTTGAGAAGATGGGGTTGGGGACAGAAAAACCTCAGTTCAGTTTGACCAAAGGTAATCAGGTCACCATCCTTGAGGATGACAGGGATTGTCACCCGCCGCCCATTTAGGAAGGTACCATTGCGACTACCCAGGTCAATGAGATAGAAGTCTCCCTGATCTGTGGCCTGAAACATGGCATGGTGTCGGGAAATCCAGCGATCGGAGAGGACCAGATTATTGTTGTCACTACGACCCACAGTCCAACATTGAATACCTTGCAGCGGTAAAGCGCGATCGCCCGAAGGGGTACTCAGGCTCAGGTAGGGAGCAGATTGCAGAATCACCACAGCGACTCAGGGATAACGTCAGGGAATGAAAATCAAGTCGGTAGGCACCCTATACCAGCTTATCTGGTCAGGGGTGAAGCTGTGGTAAAAGCCTGGTAGCTAATGGTGTAAAAAGCAAGAAGCTGTCGGTGCATAGGAGCTACAATACCGCAGGCTCTAGAAAAGTTAGGCGGCCAGCGTTGGCATCGATTTCTACCAGGCCTCCGATGGGTAAAATCCATAGAGGCTCCACATGGCCGATCCAGGCACCCATCCAGGCGGGAATGCCGAGGGGTTGAATATGGTCCTGAAGGATTTCCTCCAGGGTCAGAGATCCGTAGCCAGGGCCGGGATCGCAGTCTACACACTGACCAAAGATAAAACCCGCCAAGCCCTCCAGCACCCCAGCCAGTTTCAGGTGGGTAATCAGGCGATCGATGCGGTAAGGGGGTTCTCCCACATCCTCAAGAAATAAAATAGCCCCCCGGGTATCGGGAAAATAGGGAGAACCCACCAGCCCCGCCAAGACCGATAGATTGCCCCCCACTAAGGGGCCCTGGGCTCGACCGGGGCTAAGGGTCCTGATACGGCCCTGGTCACGCATCAGGCGATCCTGATCAGCTGCCACTAGGGGATTTTGGTAGGTGACCGCTTCCCCATCCATGAGTACTCGGTGCCACAGCTCCACCTGGTCGGGGCGCCAGGCAGTCAGGCCATGGGGTCCGTGGTAGGTAACCAGGCCGGTACGGGCGTAAATACCCAGCAGCAGAGCGGTGATGTCACTAAAGCCAATGATCACCTTGGGATGGCTACGCAATCGATCGTAGTCCAGATAGGGCAACAGTCGAGCACTGCCCCAATCCCCCCGAACCGGTAGCAGGGCTGCCACCTGGGGGTCCGCCAGGAAATGGTTCAGGTCGGCGGCCCGATCGCGGTCTCGACCGGCTAAATACCCGTAGCGATCCAGAGCGTGGGGGGCCACCAGGGGGACAAAGCCAAGGGCCTTCACTGCCTCCACCACCAGGTCCAGGCGATCGGGGGTGAAGCTGGCCCCAGCGGGGCTGAGGATGCCCACCCGATCGCCGGGTTTGAGGCGAGGCGGTTTAGTTGGGGGGGAGGATCGGAGCGGACCTTGCCCCAGGGCCGCCATCCCCAGCCCCGATCCTAAGCCCGTGAGTAACTGTCGTCGTTGCATATTGGATCCCCTGCTACGCTACCCTAAGGATCTCTGCCGAGCATACACCGGAGTTAGCGATGGCCGCATCCCCCCCTGTTAACCTTAGTCCCACCGCCTGGGAAAATCGCTACCTGCAGGGTACCACCGGTTGGGATCTGGGTCAGCCCGCCCCCGCACTGAGGCAGTGGTTAGAGAGCTGGGGCCGCCCTGGCACCCCCGCCTCCGCCATTGTGCTGGGGGCCGGTCGGGGCCATGACGCCCTGTTATTCGCCCGCCATGGCTTTCAGGTTACGGCGGTAGATTTTGCCCCCTCGGCGATCACCGCCCTGACCCAGGCTGCCGCTGCCAGCCAGATCTCCCTCACCCTCCTGGAACAGGATATTTTTACTCTGTTACCGGAGTGGCAAGGGCAGTTTAACTATGTGGTGGAACACACCTGTTTTTGTGCCCTTGACCCCAGCCTCCGCTCCGCCTATGTCCACCTGGTGGCTAATTTGTTAGCCCCGCAGGGGGAATTGCTGGCGGTGTTTTTCACCCACGATCGCCCCGGCGGCCCCCCCTTTGGCATCTCCACCCCAGATCTCACCGAATTGTTTACTCCCTGTTTTGAGATGGTGAACTTGGACCCGGTGGTGGTCTCTGTCCCAGCTCGCCAGGGAGAAGAACACTTTGCTCGTCTGCGGCGGCGTTCCTGATCTGAGGGGCTTGGCTCCAACTTTACCTGCCCCCATTTCGTGATACAACCAAAAAGCACAGCTGGAAGCTAGCTTATAGCCCTAGCCCCAGGTAACGGGGCGGAAGTAGGTCAGAACGCCTATCCAGACTTACCCGAGAGGTTGTTTGAAAAGGATTGCCCCAGGCATAGTTTGCCGCTAAGAGAGCGCCAAAATACTGAACTCTGCGGAGATTATCCGACTCCACAGATATAGTTTGAGGCCCTCTTTGGCTTTTCAAACAACCTCTGAGGCCGATCTACAGTGTCCTAAGCGTTCTGGCCAAAGCTAAAAGTTAGGCTGCAGGTTTTAGTTGAGGGAGGTTGATTTATGGCCCCATCGTCCACGCCCCTAGGGGGACAGGTGGCAATTGTTACCGGTGCTTCCCGTGGCATTGGCCGATCCATTGCCCTGGCCTTAGCGGCGGAGGGCGCCCAGGTGGTGGTTAACTACGCCCAATCCGCCACCGCTGCCCAGGCTTTAACCGCTGAGATTACCGCTAATGGGGGCGAGGCCATTGCCCTACAGGCCGATGTGGCCCAGGCCGATCAAGTGGAGGACCTGGTCAAGCAAACC
>JAYKIM010000070.1:0-4906 GCA_035286245.1 Cyanobacteriota bacterium
CCAGTGGTGTTGAAGCGATTGCTGGGGTTTTGCCACAGCAGGGTTTGGGCGCAAAAGATGCTGGGGGCGAGACCTTTTGACAATGCCGCCATGCTGCTCACGGCGGCCGATCGCTGTTGGCAGGAATGCGGGCGGGAGGATTACCTGGAGACCTTTGCCGCCCATCCCAGAATTGGCGATCGCCAGGCCCTGGCCCAAAAATTGGCCTCCCAGGTTGATCGTGAACAGGGTCAGGTGAGCACTGCGCCCGCCGCCATCCTGGATGCCCTAGCGGCAGCCAACGATCGCTATTACCAGCGATTTGGGTTTATTTTTATTGTCTGTGCCTCTGGGAAATCCGCCCAGGCGATGCTGGATTTACTCCATCAGCGACTGCCTAACCCCCCGGAGCAGGAGATGACCCTGGCGGCAGAAGAGCAACGACGGATCACCGCCCTTAGACTGCAGCGATGGTTGGAGGAATTTGATGGCTAAAGCCCCACCGGGACGGGGTACCCCAGCCGATCCCCGGCGATAAAACATCGGCCTTGGCGGCAAAGAGCATCTCAAGGGTTTCCTTAAGAGCATCCCAATTTTATCAGTTTGCCCTCATCCCCTAACCCCTTCTCCCTTTTTGGGAGAAGGGGAACCGGATTCAAAGTCCCTCTCCCAGAGCGGGAGAGGGACTTAGGGTGAGGGCTGCAAAACTGGAATGCACCCGTTTTCCTTGATGATTACGATCCAGCTAAACGGCTCGGTGTTAGCCGCCATGGGCTGGCCATCACCGTCGGGGTAGCGATAGGCTGAAAAAATTTTTTAACGCGCGGAGCGCGTATTCGAACCTCGAACCCGGGCAAAGGGCAAAAGTACAAAAGGGTAAAGGGCTACAGGAGCCCAGGCGGCGCACACACCACCCGAAAACCGAAGTAAGTGTAGCGAATATCCGGAAGGTCGCGAGCGCGGAAGGCCGAGCGGCAACTCACTGGAAGGCCATACCAGGACCCGCCCCGCACCAGGCGATAGGGATCGTCGCCACCGGTGACCCAGGCGCTGCCATCCGTGGGGGCGCCCTCGTAGCTGGGGTGCCAGTGGTCCTCGCACCACTCGTAAACATTGCCGTGCATGTCCGCCAGGCCCCAGGGGTTCACGCCAAAATGTCCCACCGGGGTGGTCTGGGCGCGGTACTCCCCCTTGGGGCCAGGGCCGTAGCTGTAGTTACCGTTGTAGTTGGCTAGGTCGGTGGTAATGGTGTCACCGAAGTAAAAGGGGGTGGTGCTGCCGGCCCGACAGGCGTACTCCCATTTCGCTTCACTGGGCAGTCGGTAGAGCTTACCGGTGTGTCGAGAGAGGCGATGGCAAAACTCCACCGCCTCTAGCCAGGTCACCTGCTCCACCGGGCGATGGTCCCCCTTAAAGTGGGCTGGGTCTGGGTCTAGCTCATAGTTAACCGCGGGCAGGCCGGCGACGGCCCGCCATTGGGCCTGGGTGACGGGGTGCTGGCCCAGGTAAAAGGCCGAGAGGCTGACCCGGTGTTGCTGTTCTACGTTTAAGCCTTCGGTGTCTGGAAGAAAACTAGGGTACCAATCCCGGCCTTTCTCCCCCTCGGGGGAGCCCATGACAAACTCCCCCGCCGGAATTTCCACCAGATCGAGGGTGAGGTGGTCGGTGAGGGGTTCTCGCCAGACCGGGATGGATTTGACTACCGTGATTTCCCGTTCCCCTTGCAGGCTAAGGATCAGCATCGGCACAGGTTCGCCGCTGGGGGCACCGATCAGGCTGAGGGCACGGGCGGCCCCCTGGCGCAGGGATAGGGGGTAATCCGTCGTAGCCAGGACGCTCAAAAGTTCTGGCTGACCGGCCTTAAGTTTGCCCAGGGCTTCCGCCGCACAGCGACGCAGCACAACATCCTCACTGGGATCGCACAGCAAGCTGATCAGGCCCTCGGCACCGAACCCTAAATTCCCCAGGGCTTCGGCGGCTTGCTGCCGCAGTTGTTTCTCTCGCGGCTTGTCTTTGAGCACTTCCGTCAAACAACCCAGGGCAGATGGTCTGAGGAGGGCGTCCTGGCGGGCGATCGTCTCCAGATCGGTGATTCCCCGTGACTGGTAAATCAGGTCCCGTTCCTTCAAATCCTCCAGGGCCAGCCGCAGGCGTCGCTGGCGATAGTAGGTATCAATTTTGGCCTGATCTAACTGGGTCAGTTCAACCAGCTTGTTCAAAACCGTCTCCGGTAGTTGCAGTGGTTTGCCCCGCCCTTTCTTATCGCAGCAGTCGTAGAGTGCCAGTAAAAAGCCCCGCACCTCCTCGGGGTTAACGGTCTGCTGAATCACACCTAAAAATTCCATCCAGGCGGTTTCATGCTCTTGATACTGCCAAAATTTGTAGAGAGCGGCTAAATACTCGGATAGGGGATCGAGGCTGAGACGCAGGGTGCGATCGCCCCGGTGAAATTGAATCAAGGTTAGATCCTTGAGATAGTCCAGGTCCTGCCGGGCCAGTTCTTCGGGCTGCTCGGCCTGGCTTTCTAGGTCAGTTAAGGCCTGCACCACCTCGTTCTGGTTAGCGGGTTCCGGGGTATAGTGCTTCTCTAGACATTTCCAGGCAACCAGCTGAGCGATTTTGTGCAGCTTCTGGGTTTGCTCCTCCGGTTGAGTTAGCCCCCCTGGAAAGGCTTGCCCATCATCCCGGTTATTCAGCCTCAAGACATCCAGATAGTTCAGCATTAAATCCGGTACGTTATTTGCCAGGTTCTGCTGGGTGGTGAAATAGGGTTGGCCCCGTTGGGCTCCTAAATGTTCGCGCCTTTTCTTCTCGCCAAGCATTTGATCGGCGTAGAGCTTCACCAACAAGATGGTGGCGCCGGTTTGGTGGTCTGTCTGGGTTTCCGCCGCCTGTCGCAGGCTCATCATATTACCTAAATCCCTGTAGGCATCGGCATAATCATCGGGGTTAAAGGTCACGGTTACCCCTTCCCGCCTTTGTTTCTCCGGCAGATAGCGGTTTAGAAATTCAGCCAGGGTCTCAGTGGTAATCCGTCCCGGTTGCAGCAGGGTAACGGGTTCATTGCTCAGGATCCCCAGATCGCGGGAGGTGACGATCAGGGCATTGACCGGATAGTCTTGATTTTGTGAAGGGCGAATTTTCTCACGGGTATCCTCATCGGCAATTTCCGAGAGATGGTCTACAATCACCAAAACCCTGCGTTCCTGAAGCAACTTCCGCAATAGCTCGTCGTTGATTTGTGCAGCTCCAGTCAGTTCCTTCAGTTTTGCGGCAATGGTCTCCAACAGGGATTTCTCCCCCAATTTTTCCTCAATCAGCACCGGAATCATAGGATGGCGGCAGAGTTGGTTGCCCCGTTGCCGCCCATGCTGAGCAGTCCCTTGATCACCCTGCCAGGGCCCAGTCGGCAAATTGACAGGCTAAACTGGTTTTGCCGGCCCCACCCTCACCCCAAATCAGTAGCCGGCATTTATCCCTGAAGATATCCGCAAACGCCTGGGGCTCAAAGTTGACCTGTTTAAAGGTTTTCCCTAAGAAAACGGGCTGGGCAATGTGTATGTCATGGCGCTGCAGGGTAGGGTGTTGCGACAGTGCCTGTTTAACCTGGCTGAGGTGTTGGTTGACCCAGGCATCTAGCACACGGGGTCGGTACTGGAAGGTCATGAGTAGCTTCAAGACCGTACTCAAGGCGGGGCCGACGTGGGGAAGATGGGCGATCGCCTGAACCGCCCCATCCCCCAATTTCAACAGCAGCAAGGGCCGGCATAAAAAGATTGCTCCATAGGCCATGACGACAACAATCCCACCACCCCCAATGACGACCTACAGGAGGTGACCCCTGGCCCAGATCACCCCGCGATAGGTGGGGGTTTGGGTTAAATCCTCTACAACAGGTTGCAGCCCCCGACTGGCCAACCGCAGCTCCTCTAAGTCCTCAGCTTTAGTGGGCCAGGGGGTTTGATCCTGCTCCAGGGCCGGCAATAGTTGATCTAGCCGTTGCTGAAGGTCTTTTAAGTCATCAATTTCCCCCACCCGCCACCCCTGCCATTGCTCGGCCTCAGTTTGGCTACGGCGAGCAATCTGACTGATAGCCTGGAGGGCATTGCGGCGCACCGACAGGTCTTGATCGCTCTGACTAACGGATATCAGAATAGGTATAGCCGATTTTGCTTCCCAGCCTATCTGCCCCAGGGTTTGGGCCGCCGCCAGCCGGATAGGGGGCTGGGGTTCACTCAAGGCTTTGGCCAGAAGCTTAGCGGCTGGTTCCCCACATGGTCTCAGGGCTTGTTGGGCGGCTCCCCGCGCCTTGTCGTCTTGCAGCTGTTAGATAGCCCGCCGCAGGTCACCAGGGTCGCAGGTTTGACCGTAGCCGGGGGCCACCGCCAGTACGGACACCACTGTGAAGAGCAGGATCAGCCTTTGCCTATAACGCACCCAGAGCTCCCAGTTGCCAGTGTTATTAAATTATTATCTGCCATCTCCGTTATCAGTGAGTAGGTAGAAATCAGAAAACGGCATCCTGCCCCCGGCCCCTGGTGCTGTTTATGAAGGTTTAGCCACGATCGCGGCGTGAATTGCAGTTGCTAATCGTTGCCGATCTAAATCTTCTGTACAGACAATGATGCCAGAATGGTCAGGACGTAAGCGATGCAAACGGATAAAATCATCTCGATTTATAGTTAATACCGCTCGCCCCTGACCCATGGCGAACTCCAGCACTTGATGATCCGGGGTGCGTTGATGGGCTTGACCAGCTTCTTGTCCAGTCAAAACATCGTGGCCAAACTGACGGAGTTGATCCGTTACCTTTTTGGGAAAGCCTTCATCAGCATACAGTCGCACCAAATTTAAGCCGCCTCTTGTCGAGCGATCGCAGCATCAATCTCTTCGGGATGCGTATCTGCATATACCCATGCATTGACTA
>JAYKIM010000071.1:0-3925 GCA_035286245.1 Cyanobacteriota bacterium
CTACCGGCAGCAGTGCGATCGCGCCATCCGCGCCTACTTTAAGCACAACCCCCTGATGCTGGGGCTGCACAAGCTATTCCCGGAGATGTTCTACGAAAAGTGTCGGGAACTCTCCTACTACGCCAACCTGGGGCTGTTTTGGGAGGTGATGGCGCCGGTGTTTTTTGAAATGTCGGATATCTACGACGAGGGCGGCTTTGCGGGGGTACCCGATGCCATGAACTTCCTGGTCAACGGTATCTTTGCCGTGGCGGGTCGGCCTATCTACCACCATGTCTACATCGGCGACGAGTGCTTTGAGTTGATTCCCAAGTCCGAGGGCTTTACCTGGCTCTACGAAGCCGCCCTCCCCTACGTGGAGGCGGTGTTTTACCGTACCGCCCCCTTCCGGGGCACCAAGTCCTACAATGCCCAGGCCGGTCAGGTGCCCGCCGATCAAAAGGACTTTCACTACGGTATTCTCTACGCCGATGTCTTTCCCGTGGGCAGCGCCGGCATCCCCCCCACCCTGCTGATGCAGGACATGCTGCACTTTTTACCCCCCTACCTGCTGGACTACTACCATCAGCACTGCCGGGGGGAGGACGACATGCTAATTCAACTGGGGATTACCTTCCAGCGATCGATGTACAATGTCACCTCGGCGGTGATCCAGGCCCTGCGCACCGCCCTGCTCTATCCCCTGGATGACCCCAACCCCCGCCATCGCCTGGCCAATCGCCAATTTTTTGAAGCCCAGATGGATCGGTTCCTGCGCCCCGAGGCCCGGCTGCGGGATATTCAAAGCCAGGACTACCGCTAGGTGCTAGCCTGGAGCGACCGCTAGGGTGGGCCATGGATCTACTCTATACCCTGACCAGCTATCCCCCCGCCGTGGGCGGGGCCCAACTGCACAGCCATCACCTGATTCAACAGGTGCAGGGGCACCACGGGGTGACCGTGGCCTGCCACTGGCAGGGTAACCGTCGGGACTGGTTGCTGGGCACCACCCTGGCTCACCCCCCGCCCCAGCTGTCCTGGGTGGGCGGGGTGCCGGTGCACCAACTGGGCCTGACCCCCTGGCAAAAATTTGCCCTGGTGCCGGCGGTGGCCCTCTACTACCCGCTCATGCCCCTGGCCCTGCCCAGGGTGGCGGCGGCGATCGCCCAGCCCCTCGCCCCCCTGGCTCGCCAGGCTGACCTGATCCACAACATTCGCATTGGCCGGGAAGGGCTGACGGCGGCCTCCCTGGCCCTAGCGCGTCGCTACGATCGCCCCTTCGTCTTCACCCCCCTGCACCATCCCCGCTGGGGGGGGTGGCGCTACCGGGCCTACCACCAGATCTACCGCCAGGCAGATGCGGTAATCGCCCTCACCCCCGCGGAGAAGCAAACCTTAATTGAGTTGGGGGTGAGGGGCGATCGCATCCACGTCACCGGTATTGGCCCCCTGCTAGCTCCCCAGGCGAACCCCCAGGGTTTCCGCCATCAACACCGCATCGATGGACCGATGGTGTTATTTTTGGGTCAGTACTACCCCTACAAGGGCTACCGCCAGCTACTAACCGCCACTCGCCAGGTATGGCGACAACATCCCCATACCCACTTCGTCTTTATCGGCCCAGCGGTGGGGCGATCGGAGGGGGCCTTCAGAGACTATGCAGACCCCCGCTTGCATCGCCTGGGGACGGTGTCCCTGGCGGTGAAGACCGCCGCCCTGGCGGCCTGCGATCTGCTCTGTGTGCCCTCCACCCAGGAAAGCTTTGGCGGCGTCTACACCGAGGCCTGGAGCTTTGGCAAGCCCGTGATCGGCTGCCCCATCCCCGCCGTCAAGGCGGTGATTGAGGATGGCAAGGATGGCTACCTGGTGGAGCAGGAGGCCGCCGCCATTGCCGATCGGGTCAACCATCTACTAGGCCACCCCGCCCAGGCGGCCCAACTGGGGCAGGCCGGTTATACTAAGGTACAGCAACGCTATGGCTGGCCCCAACTGGCGCGCCAGACCCTGGCGATCTACCAGCAGCTAGTGCAATAACCCCGCTGGCACCCCCCCTTGAACCACCCGGCCGATTTAGATCGCTACTTTGTGGCCCTGGTGCCGCCGCCGCCGCTGCGGGAGCAAATCATCACCCTGCAGGAGCAGATAGCGGTGCGTTGTGCCAGCCGCGCCGCCCTGCGATCGCCGCCCCACCTCACCCTGCAGCCCCCCTTTCCCTGGCCCAGGGCAAAACTGGCCAGCCTGGAGCAAACCCTGGCGGAGGGGGCCGCAGGTCATACCCCCCTCCCCATCCAACTATCCGGCTATGGGGCCTTTGCCCCCCGGGTGATCTACATCCAGGTGCAGCCCAGCCAGGCTCTAATCACCCTCCAAGCCCAGCTGATAGCGATCCTGGTCGATCAGCTGGCGGTCACCGCTGGCCCCCAGAGGCCCTTTGTGCCCCACCTTACCCTGACCTTTCGAGACCTCAGTCCGGCGGCCTTTAGTCGGGTCTGGCCAACCCTGCAGGACCAACTCTGGGAGGCGACTTTTTGGGCCAGGGCGCTCACCCTCCTGCGCCACGATGGCTATCGCTGGCAGGAGTTCCGCCAGTTTCCCCTAGGAACTGGTGGGCTGATAGCATCGGAGTCGTTCCAGGCGCCATAACCCCCTTACTTTCCCCGGGGCTCTTATGCTTTTCTTAGGGAATAGAGTCAAAATAGGGATTGACCTTCAGTAAACCCCTGCCCTATGTCCGTAGATCGTCCCACTGCCAATCCTAGCCTGGCCGCCTTAGCGGCGATCGCCCTTAAGGTGGTGGGGTGGGTTGCCATCCTCACCGCCGTCGTAGACTATTTGCTCCTTTTGGTTCCCCTTAACCTGGGCAGCCCCCAGTGGCAGGTGGGGGTGACCACCCAGATGATTGATCGTGGCATCCTACCCCTCGTCGGGATCGCCCTAATCTTTACCAGCCTATGGATCGGGAGTGGGCTCACCAGTGCTCCCCAAACCAGGGCCAGCCGCTCCGACATGCCCTTTTGGCTCTCGGTCCTGGCTAGTACTTTTGGCGCCCTTTATCTAGCCTTGACCGTGCTCCACCTCAGTGGAGTGCAGCTCTCCAGCCAGTCTGCTCTCGAACAGGTGGGTAAAGAGGCTAGTCAAGCCTCCAGTCAATTGGAGGAGCGGATTTCTAGCCAGCTTAGCCAGCAGCAGAATCAGTTGGGGGCCCTGTTACAAAACTCCGACCAACTAAACCAGGCTATCCAGAGTGGTCAACTGCCTAAGGAGATTGGGCAGTACCGCAATAACCCAGAGGGGTTAAACAAATTTCTACAGGAGCAGGCTAACCAAGCCCGCAAGAAGTACCAGGAAGAAATTGGCAACCGCCGTCTTGAGGCGGAGCGACGGGTTAGGCAGGAAGCTTGGAAGAACGGCATTCGCACCTCTGTCATCAGTGTATTACTGACCCTGGGTTATAGCCTGCTGGGTTGGCAAGGGTTACGCCGGGCTAACCGGGTCTAGCCTCAGGCCAGGGATTGGGACAGGGCATCGGCGGCTACCGCCTGGTAAATTTCCTGTAAATAGCTGGAAACTACCGAGGCATCCTCCGGCGCTAGGGGTATCTTGCCCAGCACATCTAATACCGTGGTAGTGCTGGGGGTAATTACCACCAGGTCGGGATCGAGGGGGCGATCATAGGACCAAAACTGCCCCAGGGCAGGACCCTCAGGCCCCCTCGCGGTTGCTACCCCCGCCTGATCTCCAGACTCTAGGTTGGGTAGGGCTCCAGCTTGGGTAGCCGCAGCATGACGCTTTTGCCGCAGGGCCGCCAGAATGCTATCGCGGCTGCGGCCCCGTAGCTGAAACAGAACGAAGGGATCCTCCCGGAAAAAGTCACCCAATTGGTAATAAACAGCGGCAATGTGCTTGCAGGGGTTTTTGGGATCGGGGCAACTACACTTGGAGTGCA
>JAYKIM010000072.1:0-10404 GCA_035286245.1 Cyanobacteriota bacterium
CCCTGGCAACGTTAGAAGATCAGGGCCAGGTGGTGTTGCGCTACTGTAGCCCCACCGGCGAGCTCGAACCCGGGGCTAACCCCAACGGTTCCCTCAACCATATCGCCGGCATCTGCAACCGTCAGGGCAATGTGCTGGGGCTCATGCCCCACCCGGAGCGGGCCGCCGATGCCCTGCTGGGTAGCCTGGAGGGCTTACCGATGCTGGCCGGTTTATTGACGGGGCAAGACGCCGGGGTCAACCTGTAACACCAGGTAGCGCTGGTCAAACCGCAACCATCCCTGATCCTTGAGATCCTTCAAGAGGCGAGTAATGGTCACCCGGGTGGTGCCAACGGCGGTGGCCAGCTGGTAGTGGGTCAGCTTCAGGGGAATGCGCACCCCCTGCGGCTCCACCTGGCCAAAGTCCTGGGCTAGCATCAACAGGAACTGTTGCAGCCGATCCGTCACCAAACGCTTACCGGCCAGGGCTAACCAGGCCTCGGTTTGCTGCAACCGCAGGGTTAGGTGACGGTAAATACCCGCCATCAACACTGGCGAGGCGTCAATGTCTGCCATGGGCAGGGCCAGCACGTCCACATGAGTTAGGGCCGTGGCCCAGTAGGGATGGACCACGGTCAGAGGTAAGCCCAGGGGCATGGAGGGACCGGCCAGCCCCAGCAGGGTTTCACCGCCATCGGGCTGAATGGTAAATAGTTGCACAATGCCGCGGCAGACGATCAGCACCTGATCACCCTGCAATGGGATGGTCTGGCCCATGGCGTAGGGTAACAGGGCTCGATCTCGGTAGAGCTGCTCTAGGAGGTCAATAAAGGTTTGATGGGGGTAGCCAGTCCGGTCAAGGAAGCTAGAGACAGAGGTAACCACGGCCACAGGTATATCTAGAAGGGATTGAACAAGCAATCGGGGCATTAGACCCGTGACACCAACCTGTAACCGGCGCCCCTTAATGGACGAACGGGGTGAAGCAAGTCCTACCTAGCCTGATTAAGCGTTCTGGGTCGCTTGCTTAAACGGAAACAGCAACGATAAAAGTTTTGGCGTCAGCCGAGCCAAAGGGTTTGTCCAAATGCCCCATATCCCTATGGTGCCGGGCATAAATTAAGAAAACCTGCTCTTTAGGTTAAGAACCAGACAAGGGCTTATGAAGTTTTGTTATGTTCTACACCGGAAAAGCGGAGAGTTTGTAATTTAGAACACCGCTATCTCACCCTACCCTGGAAAGCTAAAGCTTTAGCCAGCGGACCTTAGCGTTGAGAAACCATGATTTCCCCTTGGGTGAGCTGGGTGAGGCGGTTAGCTAGAAAATCCTCTAGGGGATCCAGGGCTTTAGCAAAGCCCTGGATCCCCTCCTCGAGTTTTTCTGAGGCCATGCGATCGCGGCTATGCAGAGACCGAAAGGTGGCTTCATCCATGGTCATAGGTTCGATAGCTATGGACGAGGCTTGACTGCAATCCAGGCGCCGGGGCAGATCCCCCTGGGTAGCCTCCAACTGGGCTAGCAACTGGGGGGAAATGGTGAGTAGATCACAGCCAGCCAGTTCGGTAATTTCGCCGATGTTGCGGAAGCTGGCCCCCATCACCTCGGTGGAATAGCCAAACTTCTTATAGTAGTTATAAATCTGGGTCACGGAAACCACGCCTGGGTCCTCCTGGGGAGGGTAATCCTCCCGGCCAGTATCCTTTTTGTACCAATCCAAAATCCGTCCTACGAAGGGGGAAATCAGGGTTACACCGGCTTCGGCACAGGCGATCGCCTGGTGGAGACCAAACAGCAGGGTAAGATTGCAGTGGATGCCCTCCCTTTCCAGCACCGCTGCAGCCCTAATCCCCTCCCAGGTGGAGGCAATCTTAATCAGCACCCGCTCGGGGGAAACGCCCAGCTGCCGGTACTGGTGGATCAGCTGGCGAGCCGTGGCGATGGTGGCCTCGGTGTCGTAGGAGAGGCGGGCATCCACCTCGGTGGAGACCCGACCTGGGACAATTTGTAGAATTTTATGGCCAAAGGCCACTGCTAGGCGATTAAAGGCCAGGTTAGCGATCTCTTTTTGACTGGCAGCGGGGCCGGCATCAGCCTTAGCCTGAAGCAGGGTTTCGTCTACAATACTGTGGTACTGGGGCATCTGAGCCGCCGCCGTAATCAAGGAGGGGTTAGTGGTAGCGTCCTGGGGGGTAAATTTCTCAATCGCCTGCAGGTCACCGGTATCAGCAACCACCACCGTCATTTGTCGCAGTTGCGCTAAGAGACTGGCCATAGATTTCTCCTAAGAGCTGGAGGGGGCTTCGATCAGTTAGCTCTATTTTAATCAGGGGATAGGCGTAGCATATTAACCTGGCATTAAGTCTGCCCTGGCATTGAGCCCCCCCGGAGGAACCGAGCCCTTGAGGGTCATCTGCCGACGGGGAAGCCTCTTCCACCGAAATTTAATATAATGACTCCATCATCTCTAGTCCGAAAGTCCGAAACCAGGACTCTAAATCCCATTTTTCCTGAGGGATACCCGTTGCTATGCTGCTAAAATCTACCACCCGTCATGTTCACATTTACACCGCCGTCGTTGAAAACAACGAGTTGATGCCCAGGGAGGACCGCCTTACCCTCGATATTGACCCCGACAACGAGTTTAATTGGCCGGAGGAGGCTGTGCAGGCCGTTTACCGTGAGTTTGACCGGTTGGTTGATGCCGCTGCTGGAGAAGACCTGACGGACTACAATCTGCGCCGCATCGGATCGGATCTGGAACATTTTATTAAGCAATTGCTGCAAAGCGGGGCGATTAGTTACAACCTCAAGAGCCGCGCCCTGAACTATAGTATGGGCTTACCCCAGGTGGTAGGGAAGCCCTAGGCGCTGAATAGAGAGTCAGTTGCTCCCGGGCTGTGGCCGACACCCCCCGGTTGGCGGTCCTAGGGTAAGGCTATATAGCTCTTTATTAGTAGCTTGGCGATAGTGATCCAGTGCTCCAATCCGACCTGTCGAGCTGCTAACCAGCTACCGGTAAGTCGTTGTCAAACCTGTAAAACTCCCCTACTGTATCGTTTTCTGGTGGCGGACAGTGCCTTCCCTCTGCAGGTATCCCCAGGCACCATCGTCGCCGATCGCTACCAGGTTTGGCAGCACCCCATTTGGCTTGATCTCCAACCCGAGGTGCATCTGCCTCAACTCTACGAGGTCCCAGCCTGTGCCCTACCTTACCTGCGGCTGGCTGAGCTGGCTCAACACCTGCCTCGCCCCTACACCTACCTGCCCCCCCTAGCCAGTGGCCTTCCCCATCCCGTCCTGTTGCTGGAGAGAGGGGCACTGGGGGTGGTTGATCAGGCCGATGGTACCCTGCGGTGTGTTCCCCTCCCCTCCCTGCAGGAGGTTTGGGGCCAGGGTACTCCCCTGCAACAACTTAACTGGCTCCGACAAATCGCCCACCTTTGGCCCCACCTACGGGAGCAGCGGGTGGCTGAGACCCTACTGCAGCCCGACTGTTTGAGGGTTGATCAGGCCTTGCTACGGCTTGCCCACCTCAAGGTTGATGGGGACAGCAGCAATCCCTCCAGCCTGGCCAGGCTGGGACAAGTCTGGCAAGGCCTCGCGAAAGTCGCCCACCCCGCCGTCGCCCCTTACCTGACCTGGTTAGCTCTGGCCCTCCAGGAGGGGACGATCACCAGCCCCACTGCCCTGCTGGCGGAATTGGAACGGGCCATCCAAACCCTGGGGCAAGGACTGGCGGTGACGATTGACTGGGCCGCCGCCACTGATCAAGGGCCCAGTCGCGATCGCAACGAAGATGCCTGCTACCCCCCGGAGCCCGAAGCCTTCAGGCTTCTCTCCAGACCTGGTAGCAGCCCTAGCCCGGCTCCCTTAATGATGGTTTGCGACGGTATTGGTGGCCACGAACAAGGGAATGTCGCCTCTCAAACCGCCATTCAGGTACTGCGAGACAGTTTGGCCTCTCTAACCCAGCCCGGCGACCTAGCTCCGGGTGCGATCGCTGACAAAATTCACAGGGCGATCCTAGAGGCAAACAATGTCATTACCCAGCGTAATAACGAGGAGCAGCGATCGTCCCGGGCCCGCATGGGCACCACCCTGGTGCTGGCCCTGGTGCACAGTCCCTACCTGTTTGTCGCCCATGTGGGAGACAGTCGCGCCTACCGCCTCAGCGCCCGCACGGGCTACCAAATCACCCTGGACGACGACATCGCCTCCCGGGAAAGTCAACAGGGCTACACCTTTCAACCGGAAGCTGCCCAACTGCCCAGCGGCGGCGCCCTGGTTCAAGCCTTGGGAATCAACGATGCCACCTACCTCTACCCCACCATCCAATACCTGCTGCTGGATGATCCCTGTGTTCTCCTCCTCTGCTCCGATGGCCTGAGCGATTACGACCGGGTGGATTTACTCTGGCGATCGGCCGTCCAATCCTGGCCCCACCAATCCCTGGCGGCGATCGGTCAGACCCTGATCGAGCAAGCTAATCGCCTCAATGGCCACGACAATGTCAGCGTGGCCTTGATGGGGCTGCAGCCCCAAGTCCTGACTCCGACCACCTTACCCGCCGGCCCACTGGTCCGCCCAACCGATCCGTCATCGCCGGTGCCCCCCCCCGTTTCCGATCGGCCTCAGCCCCGGACCCGAGACCTTTGGCCAGTCTGGCTTGGGGGGGGCTTGGTGGCAACTCTGCTGGGGGGGGCGGGGGCCCTTTGGTGGCAGCAATACCAAAACCATCTTCAGGTCCTGCCCTGGGCAGCCCCTATGGTTACCACCTCCAACGGGATCAGGGGTGAGCCCCTATTCCAGTTAGCCGAGGAAATAGTGGTCCAGGTACCCCTGGGGTCTCTGTGGCAGGTGCGAGCCGCTGCCCCACCAGGGTTGGGCCTAACCGCTAGTCCCAATTCAACCCAATCCCCTGGGGCAACTCCTGAACCCGTCATACCCGTGGGTAGCATTGTTAGGGTGATGAGGGTACAAACCCAAGCCGATCAAAGCCGTTGGCTAGCCCTGCAGATTTGCTCTATTCCCGCCGGGGCGGATCTGGATCAGGCACCCCGAGAAACTGACTCACCGGTGGAGATCGCCCCTCCCTCCATTGATTTAAAGCAACGATTAATTCAACCTGGCCAGCGAGGTTGGGTACGGGCCTACCACCTCTATCAAAGGGCCGACCTGCTGGACAGCGCCACGACTACCCAAGTGGGTAATTGTTTATCTGGTCTCTGATCGCTCCACCCTATCCCTATGGAACCCCACCCTGGCTTAACCCTCCGCATTGCCCTTGAGCGACTCACCCAGGCGGACTCGGACCATTACGCCATCTGGGTGGTTGACTGCCCCTTTCCAGAGGGCTATCGTCACCACGACCAGCGATGGACTGCAGCCATGGCCAATCTGTGGGAACGCTGGCAGCAGTTTTTCTGCACTCGCCAACTGCCCCAGGTTCCCCATGGGGCTGCCACTGATGGGCATTTGGCCTATCCCCCCGCTGACCTGGTCAGTGGCGGGCAAAGTGGCCGACTAATGCAGGATTTGGGCGTCGGACTATGGCACTGGCTATTTGACGGCCCCCTGGGCCAGACCCTGGATCATAGCCTGGGCCTGGCCCAGGGGCAGGATCGGCGCCTCCATCTCCAGTTAGACATTCGTCCCCCCGAGCTGATTGGTCTACCCTGGGAAATCATGCAATCCCAGCCCGGTCGCCCCGCGTTGTCCCTGGGGCCCCAGATCCTATTTAGCCGTACCACCAGCGCCGTGGATCCCCTATCTCCGGTGAGTCTGGCCCAGGGCCTTCAGGTGTTATTGGTGCTGGGTCAGGAGGAGGGAGCCCAGCATTCCAACCTACAATTGACCCAGGAGGCAGCCCTACTAAGGCAGGCCTTCCAGGACAGTACCTCCCGGTGCACCCCTAATCCTCTGCCCCCCTGTCGGGTGGAAACTCTGGTCCAACCCGATCTCTCCACCCTGGTAACCACCCTGGAGCGGGGCCAGTTCAACCTGTTTTTCTACGCTGGCCATGGGGTAACCGCTCCGGATGGCGGTCTGGTGCTGTTGCGGGCCGGGGTTAGCCTGAGCGGCCCCGAACTAGCCCAAGCCTTGGTGCGGGGAGGAGTGCAATTAGCGGTGTTGAACGCCTGCTGGGGGGCACGGCCCGATCACCAGGAACAGATTATTCCCCGCAGTAGCCTGGCGGAGGTGCTACTGCACCATGGGGTGCCGGCGGTGGTGGCGATGCGGGATGTCATCGCTGACCAAGAATCCCTGGATTTTATCGAGGTCCTGGCCCGGGGCCTGGCGGACCGCCAGCCCATCCCCGCCGCCCTGGCTCGAGCTCGACAGCACCTGCTGACGATCCATGGCTTTAACTCTCCAGCCTGGACCCTGCCCATTCTCTACCAGCATCCCCAGTCCTCAGGGGTGCTGCTGACCGCTGACCTGGCGGTGACCCAATTACCGACGGCCTTACCCCAGCCGGCCCAGGCGGTGGTGCGTTGTTTTGAAACTCCGAGTCAGATGTGGTGCCTCCAGAACGGGCAGTTACGGGTGGGCCGTTTACCCGATAATGACCTGGTGATGACGGAGGCTTGGGTCTCTAAGCACCACGCCGAGATTTTCTGGCGCCCGCCCCCAGGGACAGGGGCAGGGGAATACTACCTGCGGGACCTATCCCGCTATGGCACCTACTATTTCGATGGGCAGAGCTGGCGTCATCTGCACCAGCAGCAGGTTGCCCTGACCCTGGGTACCCCTCTACAATTTGGCAGTCGACAGGGGGAAATCATGGAATTTACCCTGGGAAATAGTCCTAAAACCATGCGGAATTGGTTCTGATGCCCGTGTAGTTCTATTTAGTTGGCTTGCCCTAATCCTGTACATTGCCCCTTTGCCATGACTCAGCCCGCCCCCCCAGACCCCAGCGATGCCGCTGTCACCGATCTGTTGTCCCACCTGGTCAGCACCGATCCAGCCTATCCCTGGGATCCCACCGATCCCGGTGCCGAGGTCTATTGGCAACGGCTGGATGAACCCCTAGCCGCGTTGGCCTGGGACGATACTATTGACGCCAGCCTGGAGCTAGGCTGGTCAAACCTGGCTAACCCCCTTGCCCAGCGATGGCAGGTCAGTCAGCCCCAGGTAGCAGGACCAGACCCGATGGTCCTGGCAGGGCCATGGCAAGATTACCTACCTGCGGATCTGCTCGAAATTCTGGTTGCCACCGCCAAGGACCTGGTGCAGCGAGGGGAAGCTCGTCTGGAGCAACTGGTCAGCTGCGTCAGTGCCATCCTACCGGCTTGGGACCAGCAGGACCTGGCGGTCCTAGCCCGTCCCCTGGCCTACTCCCTACGGGATGGTCAAGGCCCGGATTTAAACACCAACCAGCTATCGAATCAACCCTGGGAGCAACGATCGCCGGTGGAGCAGGCCCGTCTCAGTCTGGCGATCGCTGCCCAGGTTTTACAAGCTCTGGAGCAAGCCTAGCCACCGATACCGAGGCGGCCAGCCAGGGCCGGGGTAAGGGGCATAAGCACGGCCAGGGCCAGAAATAACCCCAACAGGCCCAGGGCGGCCCGGGCATCGTCGGGCTCGGTGATATCCTCCAGGCAGGGCCGTTCCAGGTTACGTTGCAGCACCAGGATCAGCACCGCCCAGTAGAGGGCGAGGGGATTAGCCAGGGACACCAGAGCCAGGATAATCAGGGTAATGATGGTGGTGCGGCCCGCGGTTTTACGTCCGTAGATCGCCTGCACGATCCGTCCCCCATCCAATTGCCCCGCCGGCATCAGGTTCAGAGCCGTAATCACCAGACCTAACCAGCCCAAGATAGTCAGGGGATGGACATCCACCAGAGGTTGCTGCAGGGCCTGCCCCAGCACCACCTTAGCTAGGGTACCCACCAGCACCGATCCCTGGAAAAACTCCGCCGGTAGCTGAAAGGCGCTGCCGGGGTGAGACAGAACCAGCCCCACCACCAGCATCACCAGGGAGACCAGCCCCCCCAGGGCCGGGCCGGCGAAGGCAATGTCAAACAGGGTTGATCGGTTCGGTAGGAGGGACTCGAATCGGGTCAAACTGCCAAAGCTGCCAATCTGCCAGGTGGGAATCAGAAAGGGAGGACTAAGGCGAATGCCATAGCGACGAGCCAGCAGCCAATGCCCCAACTCATGGGTGACCAGCACCACCAGCAGACCCACCAAAAAGGGGATAGTGGCCGGCCAGCGGGAGGGCTCCTGAACCAGATCGAACCCCTGGAGAATAGCACCGGCCTCCAGCCCTGTAAACACCGTAGCCAGGGCCAGCAGGGCGGCCAGGGCCCACTGGGTAGGGGTGGTCTTAGCTGGATCCATAGTGGCGGGCAAAACCACCACCGTAGGCCGTTGTTCCTGACTTTCCACCAAGAACAGGCGATAGCGATCGCCCAACCGTTCCGCCAGGGTCTGGGCTAGGCGAGCCTGGGTTGGTGCCGGTTGGCCCCGCAGGTTACCGCGAAAGATCGCCCCCTGATCGTAGGGAATGGTTTCGGTGCGAAAGTAAGTGTCAATACCGAAAATACCTTCGATCTGGGCTAGGTCTGCAGCGGGGATAGCCACCTTCTGGGGTTCAGGGGTTGGGGAAGGAGAACCTTTGTCTCCACCATCCTTAGCCTCGGCCACCGCCATAGTCTCCGGGCTGAGAGCTGGGGAACTGACCTCGGGATTGCTTTGGGCCAGGGTACGCAGACGCCGGCCCAGGTAAATATAGAGGCCGGTGGAGAGCAGCAGCAGCCCCAATACCCCGGCCAGGTTGAGGTACACCCCCAGGGTCACCAGGCCAAAAAATAACAACCAGGGGGTCATTAACACAACGGATTGTAGCCAGGCCAGAATACCCACGGTGCCGTAGGGTAAGGCCCGACGATAGCCCCAGACCAGGATGGCGATCGCCACCAATAAAATCAACCCAGTAGTAACCATGGTTTATAGCTCTATTCCAGCGTGGCCGCCAGTTGGCAACCTCGATTGATTAA
This sequence comes from Cyanobacteriota bacterium, assembly GCA_035286245.1. GTDB lineage: Bacteria > Cyanobacteriota > Cyanobacteriia > Phormidesmidales > Phormidesmidaceae > Nodosilinea. Next base: position 8,990 of record JAYKIM010000072.1, read on the forward strand.
CTCGTAGTGATCAGTCTAACCTTGATAGGCCAGCTAGGAGAGCCTGATATAGCTTTGGGCAGAAGACCGAGGGCAAGGGGAATGGGTAAGAGCAGACTCCAGGTTGGTATTCTGGCTGGTCCTCGACCGGTTTCAGGTGGTTATGGCCATACCTAAAGTCTCTTTGGATCATGCTCTTAGCAAAGTAGCAAAGTAATAGATGGGGTAGGCGATCAGATGGGGCAGGAGTTAAGTCAGATGGGCGAGGCAATAGCGGTAGCGCTACTGACACAGCCAACATCCTCCCAAGGGTGCAGAAGGGTTAGACTTCCACCGGGATATCTGCAGTCTGTAAATTAGAGGGAGACTCAACAGCGTAGGTGGGTAGGTCAAACCAAAAGGTTGTGCCCCCCCCTACTTCGCTGATCAGATGCACCTGGCTGTTGTGTTTCTCAATAATATTTTTGACAATAGAAAGCCCTAGACCAGTACCCTCCAGGGTATGAACTCGATTTTCCACCCGGAAGAACCGGTCGAAAATGGCTTGCTGGTCCTCTGGGGCGATGCCAATACCCGTGTCGGAAACCTCTATGCGAATGCAGTCAGCTTCCCCCTTCTGTCCACAGTTCGTTAATTTATAGGCCCGCAAGACCACCTGACCACCGGGCTCAGTAAATTTAAGGGCATTGCCCACCAGGTTGCTGAAGACCTGTAAAAGCAGATCATAATTACCCATCACTGGGGGCAGAGCGGGCTCTACTGATTGGACGAGTTGAATTTGCTTATCCTTAGCATTGAGGCGATGGGTGCGCAGGGTTTGCTCAATTGGTTGGGCAATATCGACGGCATCAATGACGTACTGGCGGTTAGACTCCAGGCGGGATAGATCCAATACATCATTGACCAACCGAGTCAAGCGATCGGTTTCATGGTTAGCGGTCTCCAAAAACTCAAGACGTTCGGTATCGCTGAGATTCTCACCGTAGTCGTGGAGGGTTTCGATAAAAGACTTGATATTAAATAGGGGGGTGCGTAGCTCGTGGGAGACATTGCTAATGAACTGAGCCTTGGCCTCGTTCAGAGCAGCTTCACGGGTAATATCTTGGACCGTAATGGCTAGACCTCTAACATTTTCCCTGGCCTGGTCCAGAACGGTGTTAAGCAAAATTCGTAGGGTGCGATAGCTGGGCTCCGTCAGGGGGATAGTAAATTCCATGGCCTCGGCTTCCCCCTGCACCGCCTGAAACAGCGGTCGGGTTAACTGTAGCCGTACGGGAGTTGGCAAATGGTCAAGGACCAGCTCCCCATCCAGGAGTTGAGTTTCCCAGCCAAAAATTCGCCTGGCCGTAGGATTAACCAGGACGACATGCATGTCGGTATCTAGCAAAATAGCGCCATCGGCAATGGTGGACACTAAGGTTTCCAGTTTGGCCTTC
>JAYKIM010000073.1:0-5787 GCA_035286245.1 Cyanobacteriota bacterium
TTGTAAAGCACCACATCCGCCTGGTAGGGGTCATCGGTCCAGGTCAGGCCCATGGTGTCTAAAACCCCGGCCATGCGCTCCGAGTCGGCCTTATTCATCTGGCAGCCGAAGGTGGTGATGTGGTACTTGCGGGGGGTACTGGTCATAGGGGGCAAGCAAAGCAGGTCAGTATTGATGCAGGTACCCGGGCAAGGGATACTGTGGATTTCATCTTAGCGCGTTCCCCGTCAGCGTAGAGACAGGGCCGACCTAGGCTGGGTAAACCTACAGTAGGCGAGCAGCCATGTAGCCGTAACCTAACACTTCCTGGGAGCAGGGGTGTTGGTGGGCGCTGACACTCGCGATCGCGTAGAGGCCGGGGGTTAGTTTCAGATCCTCAGCCGTACCGGTCCAAGTGAGGGTGTAGTCAAAGTTATCCTTCACGGTCACCACAGACACAGTAACGTCGGTTTCGATGGCCCGACCACCTACCCCTTCGAAGGCAAATTTAATCTCCACCTTTATCCCCAGGCACAGCAGTAACCGGGTCAAGGGGCTGTTATTGAAATGGACATCAACGCTAACACTAAAGGTTTCGTCGCTGGCCACAATATAGGGGGAATTGCTCGGGGCAATCACGCTGGGGGGCACCGCTGGTGCCGTAGAGGCTTCAATCCGCAGATTGCAAAGATCAAAGAAAACTGGCCCCAAAACGTGGGTTGAGCGGGTTTCAGTGTCAGTAAACAGCGGGGGTTGGGCAGCTAATACCATAGACATGGTTTTTCCTCATGGGGTTTAGGTCAACCGAGTCACCTCTCCGAATGGCAACAGCTGGGTTGTCAGGCGGTAGAATGTGGTTTCCGTTGACTCCTATAGAGTGCCTTCTATGAGGAAAGATATATTACCCGTGGGGGTGAAATTGAAGAATGGAGTTGATAGGCTCTCATGGGCTAGGGTCAGGGAAGTAGCAGCAGGGGTGAGGATCTAAACCACCATGACCAGGGCCGATCAACTGATGCAGGAGTGGTTAGGGCGATTACGCCAGGATCGACCTGACCAACCGGAGGGGCTATACCGGAGTTTGGTGGGCTGGCTGCTGGGGGTGCCCCCGGATCGCTTTGAGGACTTAGCTCCGGAGCAGTGGGCCCTGGCTCGCCAAGGTATGGAGTACCGCTACCGATTGTTTTTAGAACGCTACTGGCAGGTTAGCCCAGAGCAGGGCTATCAACGGCTGGTGAAGCGGTTGAGCGGGGTGTTCCTGATTCGCCAAAAAGTCGATACCTGGGTGGCCCTAAGCCGAGATCGCAGCCGCACGGTGGTGGAGGTGGTGCAGGAGGTGGTGCAGGAGATGATCCAGAGCGATCGCCACCTGGCCCAGGAGATAACCTCTATTGCCACCTGCACCGACAATCCCCGCCTGCGTAATCTGCTGCTGCTAGCTAGCCTGGAGGAGTACTGCCTGCGATCGGTACGGAACCAGCCCTTGATTCTTTACCGGCTTCTAAACCACCTACGGCGCAGTCAACGGGGCGGCATGACCCAGGTACCCACCGGGGAGTTGGTGCAGATCCTCTCGGAGGACGTCACCGCGACAAACGGAGAGGAGTCCCTCAGCAGGCTGGATGGGGAGGCCTGGCATCGCTACCACCAGGAGCAAAGCCAGTTAGACCAGCGCAGTCAACGGGCCCAGGTGAAGAGCGCCCTGGTGGCTCACCTGCACCGCCACCTGGGGGAGGGGGCGGTACGGTGGCTAGAGCTGCACCTGCAGGGACTAACCCCGGAGGACATTGCCCAGCGGTTAGACCTGCCGGTTAAAAAGGTTTACCGCCTCAGGGAACAGGTCACCTACCACGCCCTGAAGATCTTCGCCCTGAAGGAACAACCGAGCCTGGTGATGGATTGGCTGAAAACCTCCCTACGGGATCATAACTTTGGCCTCACCCCGAGCCAGTGGCAGCAGTTCTGGCAGGGGCTGAGTGGAGATCAGCGGCGAATTGTAGAGGCCGCTCGTCGGGGCCAGTCCCTGGAGGAGATTGCCCAGGGGCTAGCCCTGAAGTCGAAACAGGTTAAGTCCCAGTGGGTCGATCTCTACCTACGGGCCCAGGATCTGCGCCGTCAACCTCACCAGCCCCGTAATGACGATTTAGAGACTGATGACTCCAGCCCTGGGTAAGGGGTTGCCGTAGGTTTTTGAGGACTACCATCCTATGATGGTAGGTGGATAGGGGGGAAAGCCGGTAACCATTGCCGTGGCTCCAATCGTAGCAGCCTGATCGCCCTCCTCCCCTGTCTGCTCCTGACCCTACTGGCAACGCCGATGACCTTCCCCGCTCCCCCCGCCTCCGTCCTATCCCTCCTGCCGATGGGTAGGTCAACCGATCCTGACAAGCCAGAGGAAGCCTGCGGTATTTTTGGCGTCTATGCCCCCGGCGAAGAGGTGGCCCGTCTGGCCTACTTTGGCCTATTTGCCCTGCAGCACCGGGGCCAGGAATCCGCCGGTATCGCTACTTTTGATCAGGGACAGAGCCACTGCTACAAGCATATGGGGCTGGTTTCCCAAGTGTTTGATGATCAAATTTTGCAATCCCTACCAGGGCAGATGGCGGTGGGTCATAACCGCTACTCCACCACTGGATCCAGTCATGTCTGCAATGCCCAACCGGCGATCGTGCCTACCCGCCTGGGTAACCTGGCCCTAGCCCACAATGGCAACCTGGTGAACGCCTCCGATTTACGAGAAGAGTTGCTGCAGCGTCACCATGATCTAAACACCAGCACCGATTCCGAGATGATCGCCTTCGCCCTGGCGGAGGCGGTGAACGACGGTAATGACTGGATAGCGGCGGCCCACCATGCCTTTAACCGATGTCAGGGGGCCTTTAGTTTAGTCATTGGCACCCCAGAGGGGCTGATGGCTACGCGGGATCACCAGGGTATTCGTCCCCTGGTGCTGGGGGTCTTGGGGCCGCTGCCAGAGCAGCCGGGGGGGGCGGCCGCCTACGTCCTGGCCTCAGAAACCTGTGCCCTGGATATCATTGGCGCTATCTATCTGCGGGATATTCAACCAGGGGAGTTGCTCTGGATTACGGACCAGGGGCTCAGCAGCCACCAGTGGGCCGCTCCCACCCCGCGCAAGTTGTGTATCTTTGAGATGATTTATTTCTCTCGCCCCGACAGCATCGTTAACCAGGAAAGTCTCTACAGCTATCGCCGTCGTCTGGGTCACCAATTAGCCCGCGAGGCTCCGGCCACCGTGGATCTGATTATGGCGGTACCCGATTCAGGGGTGCCCGCAGCGATTGGCTTTTCCCAGGAATCGGGCATCCCCTACGCCGAAGGTCTGATTAAAAACCGCTACGTCGGGCGTACCTTTATCCAACCCACCCAATCTATGCGAGAAGTGGGGATTCGCATTAAACTAAATCCCCTTAAGGATGTACTGGCGGGTAAGCGGATCCTGATCGTGGATGACTCCATCGTGCGGGGCACCACCAGTCGCAAAATTGTGCAGACCCTACGGGATGCCGGTGCCACGGAGGTTCATATGCGCATTTCCTCACCACCGGTCACCCATCCCTGCTTTTATGGAATTGACACCGATAGCCAGGATCAACTGATCGCCGCCACCCTGTCTAACGCAGAAATCGCCCGGCAAATTAATGTAGATTCCCTCGGATATCTGAGCTGGGAGGGGATGCTCAAAGCCACTGAGCAGGAACCCAATAGCTTTTGTTCCGCCTGCTTTACTGGTAACTACCCGGTAAATATCCCTGAACCCTTCAAACGGTCCAAGCTCAAGTTTGAGCATAAAGAACCGGTGACGCCCTAGGTATCACCCTAACGGCGACACCACCCTACAGTTAGGTCCCAAGACCGAGGTTAAGCAGGAAATCCGTTGAATGGCTAGGTTAGGACAAGGTTATTACACCATTGGCTAGGGGCTGAGATCCACAGCTTAGCTCGGTGTCCTGAGCTAAGCTGTGGATCTCAGCCATAGTACGGGGGGCTTAAAGTCAGAATTGCTGCAAAAAATCTAGCAATTGTCAAAGCCTCTTTGCGCCAGGGCTTGAGAGGGCCTGTGCTTGAAAATGAGAATTGCTGGAGGGAAATCACAGAAGGCGGCCAGGAGTCTTTCAATATGCTAAGGTAAAAAATCACAGATTTGAAACCTACCTACTGTGGTTACTGTTGTTAACAGAGCGGAGACAATTCAGCACTATTTCCGCATTGCCTTTGCCCCCTTAAGTTTGGAAACGATTTACCCGTTAGCGGATGAGCCTGCCAACGGGGCCATGATAATCATGAGTGGCATGGTCCGCAACCAGACCGCTGGTCAAACTGTCGTAGCCCTGGAATATCAAGCCTATGAGCCCATGGCACTGCAGGTCTTTGGGCAGATTACCAGAGAGATTGAGCAGCGCTGGCCTGGGGTAGGGCGGGTGGTGATTCACCATCGTATCGGTAAGTTACAGGTAGGGGAGATCAGTGTTCTGGTGGCGGTGGGCTCCCCCCATCGGTCTGAGGCCTTTAGTGCCTGCCAATTCGCGATTGATAACCTTAAGCACCGGGCACCAATCTGGAAGAAGGAATGGTACCAGGGGCCAGATGGGCAACTCAGCGGTCAGTGGGTCAGTATTGGTAACTGTGAAGGCGTTGACCCATAGGAGCCAGAGTCATTGCGGGGGCTCATTCCTGGGCTGACAGCGATTTGCCTGGAGGTAGGGGGTTGAGACTGCGGAAGTAATTCCCCCCCACGATTAGCCAAAATCCCAGGTATGCAATTGCCTGCAATAAATACAGATGATCACGGTATCCCAGCAAAGTCTTCAGCAAGATACCGGGAAACTGGCGCTCCGGTAAAAACCCACTGGTATCCCAAATCAAGGGACCCAACACACAGGAACTTCGGAACATACACAGATCACTGTAGCGGCCATCAATCTGACTCAGGGCGGCCAGGCCAGCGTCTAGATGCTTAAACACCGATAACACCAACCCCGCCACGATCAGCAGCAGCAGTATCCCCATAACCTGGAAAAATTGTTTCAGATTGATAGCTATACCCCAGCGAAACAGAGCCAAACCCACCAGAACAGCCCCAAGCAGCCCAGTCAGGGCACCCACAAAGGCACCCAGGGTAGTCTCTAGGTTAGTAAACACAAACAGAACCGTCTCAAACCCCTCTCTCAGAATAGCCACACATACCAGACTGAAGAGACTCCAACCAGCGATCTCTTGGTCCTCGAGCACAGACCCTACCCTACCCTCCAGATCCCCCTTCAAACTGCGAGCCTGACGAGTCATCCAGACCAGCATCCAACTCAACATGACAATGGCAAGGGTACCAAACAGCATATTCAATAGGGGAGTAACCACTGCCTGTAGATGGGGCAATGCCCGATGGACCTGCTGTAAGCCCAGGGCTAGGGCCAGACCCACCGTGATACTACCGATCAAACCGGCAAACACCCCCAGATAAACCCAGGGATAGAGAGTTTGACGACGAGCCTGCTTTAAACAAGCCATGACAATACCGACCACCAGGGCGGCTTCTACCCCCTCGCGCCAGGTAATTAAAGCGGTGGGTAGGACTGAAGTTAGGTCCATAAATACGCCATGGACATCCCGTAGGAAGTTAGTCGTTTAACAAAGCCGTAGCCATCTACAGGCGGGCAGAGGTAAGCTAGAACATGAGCCAGTTTTAACTTTTCGTGCCTCGTAACACGGGACAATCTTGTCAGTTACGAGACATAAATTCACTGATCCGTCCCGCCCTAAGCTTTCTGGCCAAACCTACAGCTTTTTAGG
>JAYKIM010000074.1:0-5343 GCA_035286245.1 Cyanobacteriota bacterium
TGTGCTGGTCACCTCCGCCTTCCACATGCCCCGCGCCCAACACCTGTTTCAGCAAACCGGTGCCACCGTCATCCCCTATCCCGTCGACTTCCAAACCGGTCCATCCCAACCCTTCAACCCCCTCACCCTCCTCCCCAGCGCTGGTGCCTTCCAACAAACCGAAATGGCCTGGCGAGAGCTGATTGGTCGGGCCTACTACGGAGTTTAGGGCGCAGGGCGCAAAAAAGAAGAATGAAAAAAGAAAAAGGAAAAACGAAGAGCCCCAGTACAGCCTACCCCCATCCCCCCTAAGCTCTCTTCATTCCCTTGCTATAATACGCCTAGACTACTTCCCATGCTCCCTCCCATGGCCACCCCCCAAGTCACCTACGACGACATCCTCCGCCTCTTCCAAGAAACCACCCTTCAGTTCAAAGAAACTGACCGGCGGATGCAGGAAACTGACCGACGGATGCAGGAAACCGATCGCAAAATCCAGGAGGTTATCGAGGAAAATCGTCGTATCAACCGACAAGTGAGCAAGCAAATCAGCGAACTCGGTGGCGCCTGGGGGCGATTTGTCGAAGACCTGGTCGCCCCGGCCTGCGAACGCCTCTTTTTAGAACGGGGCATTCCCGTCGATCAGGTCAGCCAGCGCACGAAACGCCACCACGCCGGCGACACCCTGGAAATCGATGTGCTGGTGGTCAACCGGGGCCACGTCCTAGCCGTCGAAGTCAAAAGCAGCCTCAGCGTCGACGACGTCAAGGACTTCATCGCCGACCTGGAACGCTTCACCACCTTCTTCCCCGAATACGCCGGCATGCAACTCTACGGCGCCGTCGCCGCTATCGGTATCGAATCCGGAGCCGATCGCTACGCTTACCGGCAGGGGCTATTTGTCATGACCCAATCCGGCGACAGCGTCACCCTGCTTAACGACGAGCACTTTCAGCCAAAAGCCTGGTAGGGGAAGTGGGGAATGGGGAGCAGGGTTTCCCAGTAGCAGATCCTGGTCGCGACTATATCTCTGCCTTGTCAAGCTCTTCGCCCCGTCCATAGATTTCTCCGTCCACCCCACTCCCTCTTTTATGGCTACCCCCCAGCCCCATGCCGATCGCATCGTGGCCCGCTTGTCGGAGGCCAAACCCCAACTGCAGCGCGCCTTTGGGCAGCATCCCTCCATACCCCACTGCTACCTAGACGACTTGCTGGATGAAAGGGCGGCCCGGTCGATCTATAGGGCCTTTCCCCCCAAGGAACAGATGTTTCCCCTCAAGACCCTGCAGCGGCAGCACAAGTATGTGCTCATGCAGATGGATCAGGTCGACCCAATTTTGGCAGAGATTATCTATGCCTTTCAAGACCCCCGGGTGGTGGCCCTGGTGGGGGAAATTACGGGTTTGGCGCAGCTCAGGCCCGACCCCGAACTCTATGCTGGCGGCATCAGCCTGATGGAAGAGGGGGGTTTTTTACATCCCCACCTGGATAACTCCCACGATAGAAGGCGCCAACTCTATCGCTGCCTAAACCTGCTCTATTACGTCACCCCCGACTGGCAGACCGGCTACGGCGGCAACCTGGAACTGTGGGACCAGGGCTTGCGTTACCCCTGTCGCACCATCGAAAGCCGATTTAATCGGCTGGTGATGATGATGACCCACCAGTCCTCCTGGCATTCGGTGAGCCGAGTTTGCCACCCGGGCCGACGCTGCTGTGTGAGTAATTATTATTTTTCAGCCCAACCCCCCAGGGCTAAACCCTACACCCATATCACCTCCTTTCGGGGCCGCCCCGAAGAACCCTGGCGAGATGTGATCCTGAGGGCCGACACCTGGGTGCGCCGCCTGGCCCCTGGAAGTTTAAAGAATATTCTTCGTCAACCTCAACACTATGACCAAGATTCTGATAAGCAGTGATTTATTACCGACCTAGAAATTAGGATGGGTGCTATATAACACATGGGTTTGAATATATATTATTAGTAGATGATTCATTTGGCACCCTATCCTTCCCCGTCGGTACTCGCCCCCTGGATCGCCCCCACCGCCGCCCCTCCCACCTGGGACGGTGACCTGCTGGCCTTTCCCCTGCCAGCCCTCACCCCGGCCATGGAGGCTAACATCGTTTCCTTTGGTCACCCCCAGTGGGCCCGCCAGTATCTCGAGCAGGCCCACCGTAGCTCCACCTTTCAGCGTCGATGGTTGGCCGCCAGCGGTAGTTGGCACAACAAAGTGGTGGTGGATATTGGTTGTGGCCCGGGCAATGTCTATGCTGCCCTGCGGGAACACTGCGGTATTCCTCAGGTGGTGATCGGGGTGGATATTTCCCGCGGCGGCCTGCTGATTGCCAAGCAGGCAGGCTACCTGCCAGTGCTGGCGGACGCCCACCAACTACCCTTTGTGGATGGGTTTGCTGACCTGGTGCTCCTCAATGCCACCCTGCACCACTGTGAAAATATGGCCGTGGTTTTGCAAGAAGCGGCTCGCATCCTCCGACCGGGGGGAAAACTGGTGATCGATCATGACCCCCAAAAAACCGCGTGGAAGGATAATGGGCTGGCCCATTTGATCTGGCAGAGCCGGCTGTTTATCTACCGGGCCATGGGGCACAGCTGGCATGCCAACTCCGAGCAACAACATTGGGTGGTGCTCTCCGAAATTCACCACCGGCCTGGCGCTGGGGTGACCCCTACCCTATTTCAACAAACCTTAGCGCCCCTGGGGTTGAGCGTGCACACCTACTGCCATAACGGCTCAGCGGGGGCCGAAGTTCTGCGGGGAGTGCGAGGCCGGGCTGGATGGAAGATTCGCCTGGTCCAGCGACTGACCGGGGTAGACCCCGATAGCCCCGAGGGGGCCATGCTGGTGATGTGTGTGGCCCAGCGGGGTAATGACTCACCGGTTAGCAAGGTATCACCCACTGTTTCTGTGTAAGCCTGAGCAGTATCTCGAGAAACCTATGCCCCTGCTCCTCCCCCTCACCGCCCTCACCAGTGCCCTGCTGGTCAACCTGATCCGTCATCGACTGCGGGCCCAGTTGCTGGATGTTCCCAACCACCGCAGCGCCCACACCATTCCCACGCCTCGGGGGGGGGGGTTGGGGTTTTTGCTGGCCTTTTTGCTGGGGCTGCCACTGTTGCTGTGGCTCCGCCCTGACCTCAGTCCCTGGCTGGTGCTGCAGGTGCTCTCGGTGCTCACCCCCCTGGCCCTGGTGGGCTTTTTGGACGATCGCCAGTCCCTACCTGCCCCCAGCCGCTACGGGGTTCAACTACTCAGCGCTGGCCTGGCGGTGGCCTGGTTTGGGCCCTTCCCCCAACCCTGGCTGGCCCCCCTGGGTCTGGTGGGCCAGGTGATCGCCGTTCTGTTGACGGTGATCGGCTTTACCGCCCTGGTTAACCTCACCAACTTTATGGATGGCCTGGACGGCTTCGTGGGCAGCATCAGCGCCCTGCAACTCACCCTGCTGGGCCTGCTGCTCAACCAACCCCTCTGGCTACTGCTGGCCGCTGCCCTGCTCGGCTTCCTGCGCTGGAACTGGGCCCCCGCCAAAATCTTCATGGGCGATGTGGGCAGCACCACCCTGGGGGGCGCCGTTGCCCTGGCCCTGATGCAAGCCCCCAGCCACCCCTGGGCCCTACTGACCCTCACCCTGCCGATCACCGCCGACGCCATCTACACCCTCAGCCGCCGCCTGATCCACGGGGAAAATATCTTTGCCCCCCACCGCACCCACCTCTACCAACGCCTCCACCAACAGGGCTGGACCGCCCCCACCATTACCCTCACCTACCTCACCTACACCCTGGTGATCGCCCTGCTCCTCCAGCTTGGGGCGGTCGGGCCCTGGATCGGAGTAGCCCTCACCCTGGGATTAGTCGCAGTCACCGAGACCTACTTGCAACGGCAGAGGGAGGGAGTGGGGAGTCGGGAATAGGCAGGGAGTGGGGAATAGGCAATGGGGAATAGGGTTTTCCGATAGCAAATCCTAGCCGCAACTATATTGTTGCTGTTTCAAGCTTTTCGCCCCGTCGATAGGCCTCTCCAGTCACCTTGCGTCCTACGCCCTACCCCTGCCACCCATGTAGACCTATCTACTCAGAATCATTGTGAAGCTAGGAACAATTTTACAGTTCTGTAGATCTCTAAACACTAATTTTAGATTATACAAAAGGAGTATCTTGAGTTTTCAATATCATGCCTGTCTAGATATTGTTCCTATATTGGCGAAAAAATCTATACCTATCAAGTGGGATAGTACCCTTAAACTCCAACACTTTTGTGCTCTCTTAGCGGCAAACTATACCTGGGGTAACCCTTTTCAACCAACCTCTTAGCTTGCTTGCCGCCGGGTGGGGAGCTGAGGAAAGAGAAAATCTTTACCTTGCTAAACCAGTAACCATATATATTGATTTCGATTTACCGGAACGTTAGGGGAAGAATTATGCACTACCTCAGATCTTTACTAGATAGCCTTAATACCTATCTTCTCAACGCTCGACGTAGAAACCGTCAGATCATTTTGAGAACTATGGACCTGGTGGTGTTCATGGTTACCATCGTGTTGGCAAAGGTTTTGCAGCTTAATCAATGGAATGCCGCGATCGCTGTGCTTTTCGGTAACCTGTGGCCAGCGATCATATTTGTGGTTAGCCAGTCCGCCACTTTCCATCTTTGCGGTGTTTATCGGCCTATCTTGAGATATTCCAATACTACTTTTCTGCGTAGTATTGGCAAGGCGATCGCCCTCAATTTAGCCATGGTCATGTTCCTTAGGTTCGGGCTAGTTGGCTGGAACCTAGGCATATCTAGCTTGATAATCGCTAGCATTCTGATCTTAGTGTTAACCCTAAGCCTACGCCTTTTTCTAATTAAGTATATACGGTTTTATCAGCGCCAAAGAAGCCCGGTTAAGTCCCAAAGACTTTTGATTTATGGGGCCGGTCAGGCCGGATCGGAGTTACTTCAGATGCTTGGTAATAATCCAAATTATCAGATTATCGGGTTTATCGATGATAACCCTGACCTGCATCACCGTACCAATCTAAATGGTTACCCGGTTTATCCCTACTCCAGGATAGAAACCCTATGGGCTAATCAAGCCTTCGACTTGGTGGTACTGGCTCTCCCGTCCGTTGACCCCAAGGTTCGAGGCGATATTGTTAAAAGACTCCAGCATCTGGCCATTCCGGTTAAGACTGTGCCCAGTCTGGGAGATATGTTGTCGGGCCAGGTGAAGATTAATCAAATTCGTGATGTTGACATTGCGGACCTGCTCGGCCGAGAGCAGGTGGCTCCCGATTTAACCCTGCTGCGTAAACAAACCCACAACAGGGTTGTACTGGTTACTGGGGCCGGTGGATCG
>JAYKIM010000075.1:0-14353 GCA_035286245.1 Cyanobacteriota bacterium
TTACGCCCCTCTTCCAGCCCCAGCAAGATGGGTGGACAAAGCAACAGGATAGCCCACTGCCCCGGCTTAAGAGGTGCCGTAAAAAAGATACTTTGTAAGGGCGGCAGGCTAACAATGGCTGCGATTAAAATCCACTCGAACAGAATGCCTCCCCAAATCAGAGGGTTAGAAAAAAGGCCCAATCGCCCGATCGAACCTGTTTCTGAACGGCAGGCTAGTACATTAGCGCTTTGACCGGCGACAATCGCCGCCAGAGTAAGGGTGGTGGACTGAGCATAAATAGCCACCAGGGAAGCAGGGGCGGAGTGGGAGAGCAGGCTGGCGGTGACCGCCTGCAGGGCGACCAGATCGTAACCCTGGCTATACCAAACCCAGAAGAAGGCCACCATCCCCAGGACTGCCTCGATTACCCCCAACCAGAGAAACGCCCGGCAGAGTAGGCCGGTATCCATCAGCGGTTGATGCTTTCTGCGGGGGGGCTGCTCCATCATCCCCATTTCAGCGGCTTCGGCCCCCAGGGCCAGGGCCGGTACCATGTCCGTTCCCAGGTCAATCGCCAGCACCTGCATAATCACCAGGGCTGGGGGAATCTTTAGGGCCACCATGGCCAGGAAGGGCACCATCTCCGCCACGTTGGAGGCCAGGATATAGGTAATAAACTTGCGAATGTTGCGGTAAACCGTCCGGCCCTGCTCGATCGCGGCGACAATGGTGGCAAAATTATCGTCGGTAAGCACAATATCGCTGGCTTCCCGGGCCACATCGGTGCCGTTCAACCCCATGGCAATGCCAATGTGGGCCGATCGCAGGGCGGGGGCATCATTAACCCCATCGCCGGTGACCGCCACCACCGCCCCAGTCGCCTTGTAGGCCTCTACCAGTCGCAGCTTGTGCTCTGGAGCCATGCGGGCGAACACCAGCCGCGAGCGATACTTGACCATTTGTTGTAATTGGGCGTCCGAGAGGTGGCCCATGGTTTCGCCAGTTATGACCCGTACGGGCTCGTGGCTATCCGGTTGACTGGTCAGCAGGCCAATTTGGGTGGAGATCGCCTCCGCCGTCAGGCCGTAATCGCCGGTCACCATGGTCACCCGAATGCCTGCCTGATGGCATTGGGCAATGGCCCCGGGCACCTCCGGACGGGGCGGATCGAACATGGCCACCAGGCCGATAAAGGTGAGGCCCTGTTCTAGATCCTGAGCCTTCCTATCCCGCAGTTCTTCACCGCCGGATCGAGCGGCCAGACCTAACACCCGGAACCCTTGCCGGGATAGGACATCATTGGCATTCACCACCTCCTGCCAGGCCTGGGGACTGAGATCCTCCACCATGCCGTCCCTGAGAATAGTTTGACAGTGGCGCACCACCTCCAGGGGTGCCCCCTTGGTAAAAGCCATCAGGGAACCACCCTGAAATTGGGGCGAGGGGCAGTCATAGCCCGGCCAGTTGAGCACCACCGTCATCATGCGACGGCGGGAATCAAAGGGGATTTCCCGCTGGCGGGGGTAGCGCTGTTGCAGGTGCTCCAGGTTGAGGCCAGCTTTAGCGGCGACGACCATCAGGGCCGCTTCGGTCGGGTCCCCCATCTCCTGCCAGCGACTGGGGGTAGTCAGGTGAATCAGCCGGGCATTGGAACAAAGGGCCGCTCCGGTGAGCAGTAAGTTAGCTTTCCAAGCCAGGGGAGAGTTAGGGGGCAGGTGGATCTGACCAGCGGTGGGGTCATAGCCCGAACCGGTGACTCGAATCTGCCCCGGCAACAGGTCAGTGCTGTCCGGTCTATCCCCAGGGGCTTCCCCCGCCATCGGTGGTAACCAGAGATGGCGGACCGTCATTTCATTGTTGGTCAGGGTACCGGTTTTATCAGTGCAGATCACTGTCACCGCACTGAGGGTCTCCACCGCTGAGAGACGTCTAACCAGGGCATTGCGCTTGGCCATGCGCTGCACCCCAATGGCCAGGGATAGGGTGACCGTTGGCAATAGGCCCTCCGGCACCAGGGCCACAATGATACCAATGGCAAAAATAAAGCTTTCCCTTAACTCCATGCCCACCAGCAGGGAGGTGAGGATAAACACCACCACCCCCATGGTCACGGCGATCGCCGTAATCACCCGGACGATATGGCTGACCTCCACCTCCAGGGTGCTGGGTTCTCGCTTCACCCCGGTGGTCAGGCGGGCCACCTGACCAAATTCCGTCTGGGTGCCGGTGGCATAGACCACCGCCATACCGCGCCCCGAAGAAACGGTGGCCCCCGCCAGCACCAGATTACTCACCTCCGCCGGATGGAGGGTTTCCTGCAGGGGTTGTTCGCCCTGGTAGTCCAGGGGTTTACCACTGCGCACCGCCAAGGTTTCCCGCGGTCTGACGGGGTGGGGGTTACGGGACACCGGTAGGGACTCGCCGGTTAACACCGATAGATCCAGGTAAAGACTCTCGGCGCTGACCAGACGGGCATCGGCGGAGATGCGATCACCCTCCTCCAGTTGCATCACATCCCCCCGCACCAGTTCCACCGATGAAATCTGGACCAGGTCCCCTTGGCGATAGACCCGCACCTGGTTAGGTAGGACATTTTTTAGGGCCGCCAGCGCCTGCTCCGCCCGAAACTCCTGCCAAAAACTAAAGATGGCGTTAATCCAGATCACAGACCAGATCGCCCAACCCAGGGCCGGGGTATGGGAAATGAAGGCCAGGATGCCCGCTACCCAGAGCAGCAGGGCCATGAAGTGGGTCAGTTGATCGGTAAAGCGCAGCCATAGAGCCCGGTGGGCTGGCTCTGGCAGTTGGTTAGGGCCAAACTGATGCAGGCGTAAATCCGCCTCTGAGGCGGTCAGTCCCTGCACAGAGGTGGCCAGGGATTGATAAACCTGCTCAATGGGGAGGGTCCAGATGGGCTGGTGCATCACAGAGCCTAGTTCTGAAGGTATTGTCGGGATGGACTGAGCCTAGAGTGGATCTACCCCGGTGGAGTGAAATAGCAACAGAGAAATAAAGAAATCGACCACAAATAGCCCCACCCAGGTGGTGACTACGGCGGCGGTGGCGGAGCGACCCACGGAACGACTACAGGTGGTAGTCAGGCCCCAGGTGCAGCCGGCCAGCCCCACCATGGCGCCAAACAGCATGGACTTCAACAGCACAGCGATTAAGTCATTCAGTACCATCAGCGATCGCACCGAGTCGAGGAACTGCCCCAGGGGTACCTGGTAGAGAAGGTGGGCCACCATCGCTCCTGAGCTAATGCCCAGGACCAATCCGAGCACGGTCAAAACCGGCAACATCACACAACAGGCCAGTACCCGGGGCACCACCAGATACTCCACCGGATCGGTACGGAGCACCTTGAGAGCGTCAATCTGATCGGTCACCTTCATACAACCAATTTCAGCCGCAAAGGCACTACCAACCTGACCGGTCAGAATTGCCGCCGTCAAAATTGGCGCCAACTCTCTGCAAAAGGCCAGGGCAAAGGCACCCCCAATCGCGTAGGTAGCTCCAAAGCGTTCTAACTCCCGGGCGGTTTGAATGGTAAAAATCATGCCGGCAAAGAGGTTGGTGAGGAGAACGGGCGCCAGTGCCCCAGGCCCGGCCGCAACCATTTGTTCAAGGACCCGCTGACGACTGACTCGGCCTTGTAAAAGTCGTACCAGGACCTGTCCGCCCAAAAAGCAAGCCATCACTACATGATAAAACCAGGATTTTTGGCCCGCTGTGTCACTCTCCGGTCCCGTTCCCAGGCCAACAGCAGATTGGGGTGAAAATAAGGATGACCCTGAGGAGGACGAGGACTGACCGTAATGCGCCTTAACCATTAATAAGTCCCCTAATGCGGATGTGGTCTAGACCCTACCAACCTAACCAGAAATCCCAAAACTTAGGTCACCATGGTACTTTACCTTTCCGAACCACTACTATGGGGTAGCAGTGCCAGGACGACATTGGATGGAAGCAGGAGTTAAAATCCTGAACTCAGCAGTCAGCAAGCTGCTCACCCCCCAACCGCTGGCTTCTGCACTCCTTACCCATCGCTGCGTTTCGGCTTAAGTCGATATCCCTACTAGGACCCTAGGGTTTTGATTAGCATACCCGCAATCTTCATTTTTCCCTAGATGCTGTTTCACAACTCCATATCCAGCGGAGGGAAACAGCGGGTAAAGACCGTAGAGCCTTGGGAAAAAACTTGTGTTTTTGAGTTTTTATAGTACACTTGTATTATTGCAGAGGAGACGCCCCCTTCTCCCCCTCTGATTACTGCCATGGATCTAACTGCTATTCAAGAAAAGCTACGCCGGCAAGCTCAGTTTTCTCAGCCAGGCTCCTCAGGGCTACCGCAAGATTGGCCACCTACTCCTTCCCTCATGATCAGTCCGAAGGATAAAGCTGCACCGCCTACCCCCCAGCTCGCTAATACGGTTCAGACGCTGCGACGGAGATCGCTGCGCTCCCTGGGAACTATCCCTTCCTCTGCTCCTTCCCTGGCTATGTCTAACCCTTCGACAGACCCTCAAATCGACCCGGATTCGATGATCTGGCAGCAGCAACTAAGGACGATGGTGGATACGATTAATCGACTCTCCCACGAGCAGGAGCTAGTCATTGCCACTCTAGCCACGACGGGAACCCAGTTGCTCGATTCCGCTCGGAAACAGTTGAGGCCTGGCGATCGATTCCCACTTCCTACCATCGATCTCAACCAGGCGGTTACCACTACCGCCACCCTGGATGGACAGGGCAACGTTTACCTGGGCTATAAACCCATCCAGTTAAAGTCCCTAGACCTAGGTGCCCACCAGTTAGCCGCCCAGTTACGGGAAAGGTACGGACCAGACCATCAGCCCCCTAACCCCTTAGCCGCTAACCTGGTTAAAGTTGGCAGGGAACTGCGCACCCTACTAGGAGAGCCCTGGTCTTGCTTCCAGTATGTCTGGAGAAAGTGGCTATTTCTGGGTTTCACCCCATCCCCTCAACGCAGAAAATCCACCTCGAACATTAAGCCCGTCCTTCCTTCTTGGGTTGACAGTTGCCTGTGGGTTGGTAGCGGAGTAATTGGCCGGTTAGTTCTTAATCTACTTCTATCGGCCTTTCCTACGTTTTGGCCCCTGGCCGTGCTGGTGATTACAGGAATCTTGACCTACGCCCTCTACAACACAACCCTGGCGACTCGGCCTAACTTTGGTGTGGCAATTAGGGTGTTACTGCTGGTGGCCGGTTTAGGTCTAGGGGGCTACCTCTAAGGAAATTTATTCACTAGCTTTCACTAGCTATAGTCGTAGCCACCGGTCAAGCAACGGGGGCGAGCTAGGGCATCTACCCAGTATTAGCTTTGAAGGATGAGCCCATCCTAGGGGTTCTGGCCAAGGCTACATCACGACTTTAATGAGCCTTGGAGCTGATTAAAGTGCTGCAATGCCATTTATTAATTCCGGGAGCAAGCCTATGGTACCCATTTATTTACCCCAGGAACCCTCCCCCAGTAGATTGGGGGTTTGGTTCAGAACTTTCCTGGCCGCTGGACTGGGTCTGGGTCTAATTGTTTTAGTCAAGGACGGGACCGCAGCTAAATCATGGTTGGGTCAGACAAAGACCGAGGCCAACCAGAGTTGCCAAGCTATTCTTCAGAGCAATGCTCAGGTGAGTCGCGAGCAACTGGCTCGCTTACTAGCTATCCCGGAGCGTCAGGCAAAGGCATCGGTGAAAAAAGTCCTGGCGGAACCCTACTGTCGTCTCCCGCCCCTGCAACTAAGAGCCAATGTGGTGGCGGAGAGGGAATCCTATCCCCTGGCCTTTGATCCTGCCACTCACCTGATTATTCTTTACGAAAATGATGAGTACGCTGGCTATCGATTCAGATTTCAGCAATGATGATGAAATTCTCTCCCTTTCTCTTGGCGACCAGCTCTCTAGTCGCAATGCTTTCTCCCCTAGCGGCCCAGGCGGAGGAGTTCGCCCTCAACTTTGACCTACCAGTTAGGTCGGACCCTATCCAGGAGTCCATTAGCCAGCCCAGTCTGTTACCCCACAATAGTCAAGACATTACTTCCTTAGATCAGATCAGGCCTCTGCCGGTACCTCCCCTAGCGGCTAATCCACCGATGCGATACCATTCCCCCCAGCAATTACCCAAAGGGGTCTATCGTCGGGCGGTGGCGGTGGCTCTGACGGAGGAGATTACCGCCGATATCCTACTGCCTCCAGCGCCAACGCCCTTAACCCCACAGCCTTTAATCGCCCTGGGCACCTCTCCAAATCTTCCACCCGCTAATCATCCGTTGACCCTTGAGCCCAAAACTATTGCCCTTACCTTTGACCTGGCACCCCTTGGATCTCCTCCCCTGGTGCCCGAGCTTCAGTCCGTTGAACTCGCCCTTAATCCCTGGTCTAACTTGTTTGTTGGCGATAGTGATTCCCTGGTGGCCAGGGCAATTGGCAACGCGGAGGGGACTCGCTCCGCCACGGGAGGGTTGACCAGGGCCTACTATGGTCACCGTGATCCGGGCAACCAAGTCTGGAATTTGGGCACCTTTTCCTATCAGCATGGCGCCGCCTCCCCTGGGGAGGCTGACCAAAGGCAGCTTAAGCGTCTTCAATCCCAGGTCCAGGTGTTGCAGAAACGGGCCCTTAAGCACGGGCTCACCCTTTCCCTCGAGGAAACCTTGAATGGTCTGGACTTGGCTAATCAATCGCCGCTGGCGGCGATTGGTCGGGTCGGCTACGTCGAGCGGTTGGTGGAGGCCAAGGCTAAGGGGAATACTGGCGCTGAGGCGATCGTGGTAGCCCGGACCCGGTCCTATATCAATCCTGAGACCCAGCGATGGAATGCCCCGGGGTTGGGCAACACGGAGGCTAGTATCCGGCGAGACCAGGAACGCCGTACCCGGGCGGTGGCCCAGTCCCTAGCCGCTTACCAAAGAGAGCATCCTGGCCTTGACCCTAAGGTGGCGGTGTTGGGCCCCAGAGCAGTAGCGATCGCCCCTCCGTCGTCCTCACCCGTCCCTAGGGTTGATCCTGCGATCGCCATCAACGTTCTCAGCTTTGACCTGGAGGCGGCCTCTGCTCCCCAGGCCCATCTCACCGCCGCCCTGACACCGGGCCAGCCCGGCATTCCTAGAAAAATGGAGGAGAGTAACCCAACGGTTAGCCCTGGCCAGGCCCCGGCAAAGCCACTCCCACTCTCTGGTCCACCGGTGTGGAGCCTAGTTAGGGAAGCCCATCAGGTTCCCCTGGCCTATCAGGCTGTGCCCCCCATGGAGTCGGAGGCCGCCCAGCCCAGCCCAGGGCCAGAACCCTCTCCCCTGGCTGAAAAGCCCCATTCTCTTACCACCAGCCTCAGTCAGACCGTTGGTGCTCTGCCGGAGTCGGTCATCCACTTCCCCACCCCTGCCGCCCAGGTGGCACCTGCGGCGGATTTGGTGGTGAGTCAGCTAGATCAGGAGAGACCTACGCCGATGACCGGCCCAGAAAAATCCCCACCCCCCCTCAAGCCTCTGGGCTTGATCGCTCCCCTGAGCAATCTCAATCTCCCGTAGGTTTAAAGGAAAATGGGCCCTACTGCTAGGGCCCATGCACTGTTTTCTGATTTAAGTCCCCCGTTGATTTGAGGGCAACCTGGTCATCTCCAGGACAAACCTAGCCAATGAGTTGTTTCACCTTAGCCATAATGCCCGTAGGGTCAATACCCTGGTAAGGGTACTGTTCCCAGAGGCCACCGCAGCCCTCTTCGTGGGTACCCAGGTAGGCAAACTTGGGGGTATAGCCCCGTTCTAACAGCCAGGAACCAAAACGGCTACCCAGGCCGGTGCGGCGGTTGAAGGCTTCGGTAACCAGCACGAAGGGCGCTTTACCCACCTTAGCTAGCACGTCTTCATCCACGACGTTCAGGGTGGCTTTGTTGATTAAACCCACCTCGATACCCTCCTGTTTGAGGCGTTCCACCGCGTCCAGGGCCCGGTAAACCGAGTCACCGAAGGTGACAATATAACCGGCACTACCTTCCCTCACCACCTCGTCTTTCCCGGGAGTGAACTGGTAGTTACCCCCAAACAATTCGTTGCCGCTGCTATCTAGCAGAATCGGGGTCTTAGACCGGGTGGAGAAAATGAATCGCAGACCAGGGTTATGGAACACCGCTTTGACACAGGCCTTCATCTGGTTGGCATCCGCCGGGAAGTAAAGCCGGGTTTCGTAGCCATCGTCTAAACCATTGTCGGCGAACATATTGTTGATGCCGAAGTGGCAGGTGTTATCTGCCATGTCATCGATGCCAGCGTGGGAGAAGTGGCACAGCAGGTTGGAGTAATTCAGCCGGGCCATGGTGATTTCGGAAATACACATTTCCAGAAAGGCACTGAAGGTGGCAAAGATACCCTGCTTACCAGCCTCCATGCCAAACCCAGCAGCGGCGGAGAGGTTGCCCCGTTCCATAATCCCACCACTGATGAAGATTTCGGGGTAGGCTTTACGGATTTGAGCCAGACCGCAGGACCCCTCCAGATCGCTGTCTACCACCAGCACCTTAGCCTTGCGATCGGCCTCGCTCATACTGCTAAGTACCTCAACTACGGCGTCGCCGAAGACGTTACGGTTAGACCCCGACTTGTCTGAAATACCCAGGTAGGTGTAGGTATCCTTAGGCTTGGGCACCGCCTTCAGGGCTGCTACGGCTTCAGTGTGACCCCGGGATTCCAGGTACTTGAGGGCGGCATCAACGGAAATCACATCGTGGCCATGGGTGCTGCCCTCCACGCCTTCAATACCTACCGCCATGGCCCGCTTGTTGATCACCGCTATGGGGCCGGGGGTATTAATCGCCTGGCAGATATTGGCATAGAGACTATCCAAGTCCTCCCCATCCCCCTCCAGAACCTTGAGGCCGTGGCCCTCCAGGGTTTTTCTAACGCTGTAGCCCCCCATATACTGGGAGGGGTGACCGGCAATGGTGACATCGTTATCGTCGATCAGGAGTTTGACATTGATATGGTGGGCGACGGCGAAGCGAGCGGCTTCCGCATCGTCTCCTTCCTGCTGGGAACCATCAGAACCTAAGCAAAATAGGGTTTTGCCAGGGTTAGCCAGGGCCACCCCATTCACGTAGGGCCACATGTGACCCAGGCGACCGGAACTGAATTTTACCCCCGGGGTCAGCCCTAGCTCGGGGTGACCCGGCAGTTTCTGGTGGGCTTCTCGATAGCGCATGAGTTGATCGGCGGGTAGGTCACCGTTCAGAACCGCCATCAGGTACTGGGTGGCCACCCGGTGACCCGCTTCATCAAAGAAAATGGGCACGTATTTTTCCCCATGGCCACGAAACAGGGCATCCAGGATCATCACCTCAGGAACGGTATCGTAGGGACCGCCGGTGTGGCCTCCTACTCCCCGTGCCGCACCGGTGGCGGTGAAGAAAACAATGGCATCGCGACAAAGCTGAATGTTAGCTTGTAGGGCGTGACGCTGGTCTGGGGTTAGGGTCGGGTTGGCAGCATCCAGGGAAATTCGCTGGTAAGCGCCCAGGTCAATGGGAAAGCGAGTCATGATTTGTATCCTCTAGGCTTAGGGGTTAGGGGGAAGACAGCCAGCCGCCGCGGCTACCATCTCACCGCCGGGTTACGGCTATGGGGATCTGCATTCTTCTATCATTCAATACTCTGGGAACGGTGTGAAGGTGTTCCCTAAGAGATTGTCCTATCCCCAGGTTCCCTGGCTAGAGGCTCGGTCTTACCCTTAAAGATCCTCCAGGTAGGCCATCAGGTCCTGTTGGAGGCGTTGACGGGCTCTCGCAATGCGGGACTTTACCGTTCCCAGGGAAACCCCTGTGATGGCCGCAATCTCTTCGTAGCTTAGATCCCGGACCTCCCGCAGTACAATAGCCGTCCGATAAACCTCCGGTAATTTATCAATAGACCGCCGTAATTGGTGATAAAACTCCTGGGTCATCAAACTATCCACTGGCCCAGGCACATTGTCGGAGATCTCCCAGTGTAGGGTGTCATCTTCTACACCGAGGGGGGCATCCAGAGATAGGGCAGGGGAGGACCGTTTACGCCGACGCAGTTCATCGTAGAACAGGTTAGCCGTGATCCGGCCCAGCCAGCCCTTGAACCGGCTGGGCTCCTTCAAACGGCGAATATTGCGATAGACCCGTAGCCAAACCTCCTGGGCCAGATCGGCGCGATCGCCCCAGTCTGGGGCTAACCGATACAGTAACCTATCCACGTGGCCGCCATAGCGTCGGAGTAACTCCGTGAATAGGGTTCGTTCCGGCGGCAATTGCTGCTGGCAGAGAAGAATCAAATCGAAGCTATCCAGCCGGTGGGCAACGGTTGGAGACGTGAGCCTGGAAAAACGAGAAGGGGAGGAGGAAACCAGAGTATGTTTCATGGGGCTAATCTCTAATCATGCTGTCAGGACCATCCCGACCCTGTTATGGGTATGGCCAGGGGTAACCGAACGGAAACAGGCTAAGGCAAGGCCCTATCAACCCTAAGGGGCCATCTCGATTGCTTTAGAGGATGTTTGAAAAGCCAAAGAGAACCTCAAACTATACCTGTGGAGTCGGATAATCTCCGCAGAATTCAGTATTTTGTGTCTCTCTTGGCGACGAACTATACCTGGGGTAACCCTTTTCAAACAACCTCTTAGACAGATTGTGAAAATGATTTTGACCTGAAATTAGCTAGAAGGAAGTCTACCCTGTGCCTCTATGTGGGTTGTCACAAGACTGCTCTGATCAACATCCCTAGCCTGGATCGAGGGGGGGCACAGGGTAGGGCAGATCGGTGCCCTGGTAGTGATCGGTCTGGGTGGCCGCTGGCTCCACCCAAACCTGGGTGCGTAGGGGGCCATACTGGTGACGCAGGCGGGCTTCAATTTGTTCGCCAATCTGGTCAGCCGCCGCTATCCATTCCGGGTGGAGGGCCAGGTGTAGCTCAATCCACACCTGACGGCCCACCATTCCCCGGGATCGAATCCGTTTGCAGTGGATTACCCCCTCTACCTGGCTGACCAGGTGGGCGATCGCCTCCGGGGCGATGGCGGTGGGGCGCAGCAATAGGGGCAGTTGCTCGTTCAGCACCCGCCATAGACTGCGAGCCACCAGAGGTATCAGTAACAAGGCATAAACTGGGTCGAGCCAGCGCTGATTTTGCCAAATGGCTAACAGAATGGCCACCATCACCAGACTCAACCAGGCATCGGTCAAGAAATGCTGGGTATTTAGTTTTAGCGCCAGGCTGTTGAGGCTACGGGCCTGATAGCTGCTATAAAGGCCAAAGGTCACATTCAGAATCACCATGGTGGCAGTAAACCAAAGCACCTGGGGCGGGATAGACACCGGTATGGCTTGACTATTCCCTTTGAGGGCCGCCATCAACTGACCTAGGGCAATTAGCCCCAGGCTGACGCCGGTAAACCCTAAAAAGGCACATAACAGTAGGGTGCCAGCTACCTCAGCCCGACCGTGACCCCAAACCTCGCGGCCCATCTGCCGTTGGGGAGAGGTTACCGCCACCACGCTAAGGACCGTACTAAATCCATCCACCAGGGTATGGAGGGCCTCCGCTAGCAGGGTTAGGGATTGGCTTGCCCAGCCCCCTAGGGCCTCCACTGCCAACAGTAGGAGATTAGCCCAAAGGCTAGTGAGCAGGAGGCGGTAGACAATCTGACGCTGGTAATCACCCTGGTTCATAGACCCAATACTCTACTAAGGTCCTAACACCCTGGATCGAATCTCACCAGGTTAAGGGTGGCCCGTCCTGGGGTTTAACCCCTAGGCAAATACCTCTGCCGGATCGGCGGTGACCGCCCTACGTACAGAAATTAGCCCTGATAGACCACACATTAAAACCGTTAAGGATAGTACAAACAGGGTGCGAGGCAGCCCCATTTCCATGGGCAGGGCACCGGCGGTGGCCTGGTCGGTAAAGCGATAGAGCCCTACTGCCAGCAGAAACCCTGGAATATAGCCCATTACCGCTAAAATCAATGCTTCCTGTAATACTGTTTTGAATAGATAGCCACTACCATATCCCATGGCCTTCAGGGTAGCGTACTCCCGCAGGTGGTCGCGAATGTCGGTGTAAAGAATTTGATAAACAATCACGGTGCCGACCACAAAGGATACCAGCACCCCCAGGCCGAAGATAAAACCGATGGAGGTGGTTTGAATCCAGTATTGAGCTTCTTTGCGGATGATCTCCGCCTTGGTGTAAACCGCCACATCCTCGGGTAGGCGATCGCCGATGGCGGCCTGGACCTGTTCCAGGTTAGCCCCTGGCTGCAACAACACCAGGCCCAGGTTCACCTGGTCTAGGGTGCGGGGGGCCAGGTAGCGGCGGAAGTTTTGATCGCTCATGATGAGGGTGCCGTCGGCGGCAAAGCCACCCCCCAGGTCGTACTGGCCGACAATGGTAATGTGGCGACGATCCACCTCGGTTTCCAGCCCCAGGGTTTGGGGGCCAAATTCGGGGCGAGAGCGGCGATCGATAAAGGTGGTATCGGGCTGCTGCAGGGCGCTGATGGCCTCGACCGTGGTCAACTCTGGCATCAGAAATACCGGATCCCTGGGGTTAAAGCCGTAGACAAACATGGCCCGGCTGTTTTTAGTTTCAGGGTTTTTCCAGAGGGCGTAGTCGGCGTAGAGGGGCATGGCCTGTTTCACGCCGGCAATCCCGGCGGCCTGGTATAGGCGCTCCCGGGGAAAGGTTTTAGTGGTGCTGATTTCCAGGGACTGGGGGGAAAGCAGAAAAATATCAGCATTGAAGCGATCGTAGAAATTAGTGGTGGTGTTCACCAGGGCACCTAAAAAGCCCAGGTTCATAAAGATCAACAGCACGGCAAAGCTCACCCCCGCCACCGCTACCAGCAGGCGCGATCGCTGGTGGCGCAGGTTATACCAGGCTAGGGGAATCGGGGCCACGCCCTAACCTCCTGCCTGAATATCAATGGCTACATCCACCTGCAAATTGGTGAGGCCAGCTACCACTTGGCTCTGATCCAACTCTACTCGCACCTCCACCACCCGAGCATCGGCATTAGCCGCCGGATCGTCATCCAGGATGTCATTTTTAGCAATTTGTAAACCAATTTCCGCCACCTTGCCAGTTAAGGTCTGGCTAAAGGCGCCGTTACGACTGGTGATGGTGGCGGGTTGGCCCAGTTTCACCAGACCGATGTCGCTCTCATACACCTCCGCCACCACCACCATCTGACGGGTATCCCCCAGGGCTAGCACCGGACCGTCATTGGGGGATACGGCTTCCCCCGGGTAGGCATAGATGTCTAGCACCTGTCCAGCTTGGGGCGACCGAATCAAGGTGAGGGCTAGCTGGGCCTCCGCTAGGGCTAAGCTTTGGGCCGCGGAGTCGATTCGACTGTTCAACTGATTGCGCTCAGCATTCACCTGGGCTGCCCTACGCTGGGCCTGGGCTTGGCGCAGATCGGTGGTGCGACCGGTCTCCAGACGTTGCCTGGTGGCGGTAGCACTATCTAAATCGGCCCGTAGTCGGTCCACGGTGGCCTGCTGTCGGTCCAGTTCCTGGCGGGCCACGGCCCCAGATTGGCTTAATTGCTGGAACCGAACCAGATCAATTTCCGCCACCGCTAGCTGGGCCTGCAAGCTTTGGATGGCGGCGGCCTGGGCCGCGATCGCCGCCTGTTGAGGGGCATCCACCTGGTCGAGACGGCTATCCGCCTCCGCCACCTGGGCCTCTCCCAGGGCGATTTCCGCTTGCCGTTGGGCCCTGGCCTCCGCCAGTTGGCTGGCGGCATAATTGCGCTCGGCCTGGCGTACCGAATAGCGATCCAGATAGGCCAGAATCTGCCCCTTATCCACCTGGTCTCCCTGGCGAACCAACAGGCGATCGAGGCGACCCGCTTCAGCGGCGGCCACCTGAACTACCCGGCCGGCTGGTTCGATCCGCCCCAGGGCCACCACCTGCACCTGGCGGGGGGGAGGTAGGGCCGCCTGTTCTGCCCCTATCTGGCGCTGCTCTTGACCATGGCGCCAGAATGCAAACACCCCCCCACCGATCAGGAGCGACGCCCCCAGGATTAGCCACAGCCTCGGTTTTTGCCAGATCCTAGGGGAGTGATTGCCCATCGCTGCTGAGCCAAGAAAAACAGCCGTAAACTATGGTAAGCCGATTCCAGGTCTTATGCATGGGTCACCCTAGGAGTAGATCGACTTTTCAAGGGAAGTCGGCAGGATCCTGAACGGGTGAAGTCTTCCTGAAAACCACAGACTCCGTCCTGGACCTTAATGATAAGGATTAAGTTTTGCCGTAACTACTCAAAAAGTGCTGGTAGTAGCAGGATCCATAGGCTAACCTTCAGGTTGCTACCGCCACCTGCTGCGCTA
>JAYKIM010000076.1:0-7545 GCA_035286245.1 Cyanobacteriota bacterium
TAATCGCAGCCATTGTTAGCCTGCCGCCCTTACAAAGTATCTTTTTTACGGCACCTCTTAAGCCGGGGCAGTGGGCTATCCTGTTGCTTTGTCCACCCATCTTGCTGGGGCTGGAAGAGGGGCGTAAGGAGATCGCCCGGTCCCTTGCCTCCAGGCACCCCCCTAAATCACTGAAATCAATTTAGTGATGGGCTATCCACGTAAGCCGGGACATGCTGATCGGCCAGGAACTCAGGAACCAGCCGTCAGGAGTTTGGCAGTATTCTGACTTTTCACTACTTCTATAGCCATAAAATGTTTCGCCTTGCTCTCTTAGCCTAATGACTTCCTTAGTTTCTGTAATCCGGTCAGAGCAATTTCAGCAGCAATCCAGCCAGCCCCCCCAAAATCAGCCCTAACCCTAAGACGGTGGTTAGTAGGGCGCGGGTTTGGTGATCGCTGAAGCGAACCTGCAAACGCTCCGCTAGGAGCACCGTCAGTCGACTGCAGAGTATCGCTAGTAATAGCCCCAGCCCACTGCAGGCCAAGATCTGGAGAATTAAGCCTAAAAAACTGACATCATCAATCTGAGCACTGCCCAGGTAGTTCAGGCCTGCGGCTAAGGCTACCGTCAGCAGAACTGTGCCCAATTGATCTAGGAAAACCCCCTGGAATTTGGAGGGGGAAGGTCGAGTCAGGCTCCAAATCTGTAACCAGGCGGCCAGCAACCCTAAGGGCCAAAGACCAAGCCAGGCGAGGTTGGGAAGACGGGTCAACAGCAGACCGACTAAACCATAGCAAATGCCACAGATTAGGGTGAGTCCGCCAGTGGACTGAGATTTTAGGCGATTTAACTGTTGGCGATCGCGATGGCGTCTAGATGAACGAGTCATGGGAAAAGGCTTAGGGCTGACTAGTCGGGATACCAAAACATCCCTTTAATTCCTTCTGGGTCAGGCATAAACCCTAGCCCCTTATAAAAATCCACCACCTGGGGATCGGCAAACAAGGTAACGTTACTAATATCTTCATTACGCAGCGTCTTAATCATTTGTTGCATCAGTTCTTTGCCCAGGCCACGGCCTTGAAAGCTGGGATGCACTACTACATCCCAGATGGTGGCATTAAAGGCATGGTCAGAGGTAGCCCGGGAAAAGCCAATCAACCGCCGTCGGTTACCGCGCTGTTCCCACATGGTAACTACCAGATAGCTATGTTGAATAGCCTTACGCACCTTACGAATCGGTCGCCGGGCCCAGCCCACCGCATTGCACAGTTCTTCTAGCTCGTAAAGGTCAAGGTCTCGATCCGTACTAAGAATGATAGAGGAGCCAGACTGGGAATCTGGGATGGCCTCAAGCACCACTCCGGTTGGGGCTAGGTCAGCTGGTGGAGCAGTTTCGGAGCCAATAAATAGGTTTTTCCAAAATCCCATGCAGGCGCTGCCGTCTTACCTAAAGGAATACCACTTAATTTTAGACTATAGGGCTATCTGGGGCAAAACCTATGGCTGCAGTCCCAGGACTGAAGCTTGGATCCAAATCGAGAGAGTTTTTCGGTAGAGACAGAGTCCTATCGCCCTATATTCCTAGATAGCTATCGCCAACCCCATCCGTGGCCGTAGGTATTTAGCAGGTTTTACCTAAGGCGATGTGATTGTCAGCACTGGAAGACAGAAACTAGTCAGATTCACTAATCTTTCGGTCGGTTAAGGCCAACTACCACAGACTCCCCTATGATTATTTTTTAATAGGAAGATGAGCTTCTATAAAGACTAATGTGATTACCTTATCCCTACTCCATCCACTCCATAAAACTCCGGTACAGAGTTGGTCCTTTGATCAGGAACCTGTGATCCGCATTGGCCGTGCCACCGACAGCCATGTCATTCTCTATAGCGCTGTGGTTTCCCGACATCATGCAGAACTCCACCGTACAACAGCGGGCTGGATAATCAAAAGCCTAGGTACTAACGGAACCTACCTGGACGGTCGTCGCATCCAGGATATGGCGGTTGATAGTGGCGTGGTGATTCGCCTGGCCCGCTCCGGGCCTAACATCCAGATTCAAATCAGTGAAGAGTCCAGCGAATCTGCCATGCCCCCGCCAGTCAATCCAGAATTTCTGGAGAACGAGGGTGATAGCTTTGACCCCGTTGACCGGGGCTAGCGCCATAACCCTCGAGCACTCAGTTGTTCTAGCCTAGGCTACTAGTAATTGCCTCAGGACGTAGGGCAAAATTCCTCCATGGCGAAAGTATTCTACTTCGTCTAGAGTGTCGATACGGCAGATCAAAGGAACATCAGTGAAGTTAAAGTCTCCACTGGGGCGGTGAATCCGCAGGGTCAGGGTCATACCTGGCTGAATGCCATCGCTTAAACCCAACAGATCGAAGTATTCTGAGCCATCCAGCCCTAACAAGTGACGATGGTGACCAGGGAGGAATTGCAAAGGTAGGACTCCCATCCCCACCAGATTAGACCGGTGAATGCGCTCAAAGCTTTCCGCCACTACCGCCCTTACCCCCAGAAGCCGGGTGCCCTTAGCAGCCCAGTCACGGGAAGAACCCGTCCCGTATTCTTTGCCGGCAATCACCACCAGGGGAGTGGCTTCCTCCTGGTAGCGCATGGCGGCATCGTAGATCGAGAGGGTGTCACCGGAGGGCATGTGCCTGGTGACACCACCGGAGGACCCAGGCACCATTTCGTTTTTCAGTCGGATATTGGCAAAGGTACCCCGCATCATTACTTCGTGGTTACCTCGCCGGGCACCATAGGAGTTAAAATCCGCCACCTCAACCCGATGGTCGATTAGGTAATGGCCCGCAGGACCCTCAGACTTAATGGATCCGGCTGGAGAAATATGATCGGTGGTGATGCTATCCCCCAGAATTGCCAGGGGGCGGGCCCCAAGAATGTTGCTAAAGGCCTGACCGTTTACCTCGGCCGCCATGCCAACAAAGTAAGGGGGGTTTTGAACGTAGGTACTCTCCGCCTGCCATGCATAGGTTTGACTGGCCATGGGCATAATCTGTTGCCAGCGATCGGTGCCGGTGAACACGTTGCCATAGCGAGTTCGGAACATCTCTGGGGTGAGGGCTTCCGCCATCACCGCCTGAATTTCCTGGGTGCTGGGCCAGATATCCCGGAGGTAAATAGGACGACCGGAGCCATCCTGGCCAATGGGGTCGTTCTTTAAATCGATGGCTAAACTACCGGCCAGGGCATAGGCCACCACCAGGGGCGGGGAGGCTAGATAGTTAGCCTTAGTGTAGGGGCTGACTCGACCCTCAAAGTTTCGATTACCCGACAGAACTGCCCCTACCACCAGATCCTCAGCCTCTATGGCGGCGGAGATCGCCTCCGGTAAGGGCCCAGAGTTACCAATGCAGGTGGTACAGCCATAGCCCACCAGGTTAAAGCCCAGGGCATCCAGGTCTGCCTGCAACCCCGCCCTGGCGAGGTAATCAGAAACCACCTGACTGCCGGGGGCCAGGGAGGTTTTCACCCAGGGTTTACAGGTTAAACCCAGCTGTCGAGCTTTGCGGGCTAGTAGACCGGCGGCGATCATAACCGCTGGATTAGAGGTGTTGGTGCAGCTGGTGATAGCGGCAATCACCACGTCTCCATCGGTGAGTTGATAGTCATGGCCGGTGACCTGTACCGATCGCTTCTGACCATAATCACGACCACTAAAGGTGGGAAAGTCACTATTCCGGAACTGACTGGCCAGGTCATTGAGGCGGACCCGGTCTTGGGGGCGCTTGGGGCCCGCCAGGGAGGGCTCAACGGTACCCAGATCCAAAGTCAGACTGTCGGTAAAGACGGGCTCAGGGGCATCGCTATCCCGCCATAGCCCCTGGGCCTTGGCATAGGCCTCCACTAGGGCAATACGTTCTGGATCACGGCCAGAAAAGCGCAGGTAGGCCAGGGTCTCGCCATCGATGGGAAAGAAGCCACAGGTGGCACCGTACTCAGGAGCCATATTGGCGATGGTAGCGCGATCAGCCAGGCTAAGGTGATCCAAGCCCTCCCCATAGAACTCCACAAATTTACCCACTACTCCCTTTTGCCGTAACATCTCAACGATGGTGAGTACCAGGTCGGTGGCGGTGGCCCCCTCCGGCAACTGGCCGGTCAGTTTAAAACCCACCACCTCAGGAATTAGCATGGAGATGGGCTGCCCCAGCATGGCGGCTTCCGCCTCAATCCCCCCGACCCCCCAACCCAACACCGAGAGGCCATTAATCATGGTGGTATGGCTATCGGTACCCACCAGGGTATCCGGATAGGCCAGGGTTTCACCATCTACAGTTTTAGTCCAGACCACCTGGGCGAGGTACTCTAGGTTAACCTGGTGGCAAATACCAGTACCTGGGGGCACCACTCGAAAGTTATCAAAGGCAGACTGACCCCAGCGTAGAAAGGCGTAGCGCTCGTGGTTGCGCTCAAATTCCTTTTCTACGTTTTCCTGGAAAGCCTCAGAATTACCGAAGGCATCGACCATGACCGAGTGGTCGATCACCAAGTCCACCGGCGATAGGGGGTTAATCCGATCGGGATTACCGCCCAGGGTTACCATGGCATCCCGCATGGCCGCCAAATCCACCACCGCGGGTACTCCGGTAAAGTCCTGCATCAGTACCCGAGCGGGCCGATAGGCAATTTCCCGGTTAGAGGTCTGGGTTTTGAGCCAATTGGCTACCGCCTGCACGTCAGTGGCCGTGACTGACCGGCCATCTTCATGGCGCAGCAAATTTTCCAGCAATACCTTCAAGCTGAAGGGTAATCGGCTCAGATTCCCTAGGGTTTTAGCCGCCTCCGGCAAGCTATAAATGACGTAGGTTTGATCCGCCAGGGTCAGATAGGTCTTTGCATTAAAACTGTTCACAGGGGCTCTCTCCGATGGCTACAGGATAACCAAATTCGGTGCTTGTAGCGCAGCACCACAAATCCAAATGATGCGATTCTACCCCGTTCCCTAGAAATTACTGTAAAGCCTATGGCCAAATGGGACCACAGATTATCAATGTAGCTAGGTTAACGAGGGCAAGCTCAGCCATACGCCAGGTCCGCCGAGAGCTTGAACTCAGCTTACCGAAACTCTTATGGTCCGAACCCCAAGCCAGGAAGCAGAGTTAAATCCCTTGCCTAGGATTTAGTTCTTTATACTTCCGATCTAACCAGTCTGTCACCTGTTATGAGAGACAAGATTCACCTAGCCCTAAGGGTTTTGACCAATACTATATAAATTTAATTCTGTTTTATCTAATCGGCTGAATATCATTAATATAGGAGATAATTTCCCAGCCCATCATAATGTGAAGCCTAGAGCGGCTCGGGAGCCGGACTGGTTCTGTCATCAAAAGTCCCCTAGGGCTGTCAACCTTCTAAACCATCGGCTCCATCCAGCTCAGCTGTAGATCCCAGAGGTCTCACACCATTCGGCGTGGAGGGCGGGGATAGTGCTTTTCCCCCGGGGGCTATTGATGCATTGTCCATTTTGCCAACATCCCAATAATCGAGTGCTAGAGTCCCGCGCTGCAGAGTCGGGACGCAGTATTCGACGGCGGCGAGAATGTTTGAACTGTGAACGGCGATTTACCACCTACGAACGCATTGAGTACGTACCCGTGACGGTGATTAAGCGTAATAACGAACAGGAACTATTTAACCGTTCTAAGCTCCTGCGGGGGATCGCCATAGCCTGTGAAAAAACCAACGTACCCTCCACGATCATGGAGGCGGTGGTGGACGATATTGAAGCTGAGCTACAACAGCGCCATAGCCGTGAAGTCAGTAGTGTAGAAATTGGTGAGATGGTTCTGGCTAAGCTAGAGCCCATCAATGAGGTTGCCTTTGTCCGTTTTGCTTCTGTTTATCGTCAGTTTCAGGGTGTACGAGATTTTGTCGATACCTTGGCAAAACTCCAGCACAGTGAGGGGCACCCTGTCCAGCATAGTCATGACCTGGAAATGATCGACACCAATGGCCATAGCATCCTACATCTCCAGGGCCATGGAGAGACCTAGAGGCGACCCTCCGCTGCGTTTTTCCATTCCCCGCCCAATTCAGTCACGATAAACTTTCCCTATTCCGCTATAATTGAACTCTGTGGGTTTAGTCGGTGGGTCTGTTCACAGTCTGCTGTGGAGTTTTTGAGGTCCCTGCTGGAATTGTTCTGTTTGCACAAACCAACCGCAGTATTACGGAGAAAATCATAGGGAAACACTAGCATGCTCAATCAGGACGTAAAGGACGCTGGAATCGGCTTTACACACGAAGACTTTGCCGCCCTTCTGGATAAGTATGACTATCACTTCAATCCGGGGGATACGGTTACGGGCACTGTGTTTAGCCTCGAACCCAGGGGTGCTCTGATCGACATCGGTGCTAAAACTGCTGCCTATCTACCGGTTCAAGAAATGTCCATCAATCGGGTAGATCATCCAGAAGAGGTATTGCGGTCTAACGAAACCCGCGAATTTTTTATCTTGACCGACGAAAATGAGGATGGCCAACTGACCCTATCTATTCGTCGAATTGAGTATATGCGGGCCTGGGAACGGGTTCGGCAGCTCCAACAGGAGGATGCTACAGTGCGTTCTGGTGTCTTTGCCACCAACCGAGGTGGCGCTCTGGTGCGGATTGAGGGTCTACGTGGTTTTATTCCCGGATCCCACATTAGTACCCGAAAAGCTAAGGAAGATTTGGTGGGAGAGGATTTACCCCTAAAATTCCTTGAGGTAGACGAAGAGCGCAACCGTCTCGTGTTGAGTCATCGGCGCGCGCTGGTAGAACGTAAGATGAATGGCTTACAGGTGGGTGAAGTGGTCCTGGGAACTGTACGGGGTCTCAAGCCCTACGGTGCCTTTATTGATATTGGTGGTGTCAGTGGCCTACTGCACATTTCCGAAATTTCCCACGATCACATTGATACCCCCCATAGTGTGCTGAACGTTAATGATGAAATCAAGGTGATGATTATTGACCTTGATGCGGAGCGGGGTCGGATTTCCCTGTCCACTAAGCAACTGGAGCCCGAACCTGGGGATATGGTGAAGAACCCTGACCTGGTGTTTGAAAAAGCAGAGGAAATGGCGGCTAAGTACCGCGAACAGCTCCGTAAGCAGATGGCGGAGAAGGAAGGTCTGGTGGTAGAAGCTACTGAAGAAGACAGTGACCTCTATGAGGAGGTTGCCTCCGAGGAAGTTGCCCTAGCCGTTGACTAAACTGCGACTCCGGGAACATCCGCTGTCAGCTAAAGCCATCGTGTTTGATAAGGATGGCACTCTGGCTGATTCCCATGCTTTTTTATGGCAGTTGGGCTGTTTGCGGATAGATCTGTGTGTCGATTTGCTGAGATTGCAGGATGCGGAATTAACCCCTCATCGGGTTCAAGCCCTCCGCTCCAGCTTAGGTGTGGGTGGGCCTAGGCTAGACCCAGAAGGGCTGATGGCTACCGCTACCCGCTTGGCCAATCAGCAAGCGGTGGTGAACTGGTTGCTTGAAGCTGACTATCCTGAGGATGGGCTGATGGATCGGGTGGCAGAGTGCTTTCAGCGTG
>JAYKIM010000077.1:0-2870 GCA_035286245.1 Cyanobacteriota bacterium
GAGCTGAACTACATCAAGGCCCTTCCCGATGACAAGTTTGTAAACTTTGACCTGCTGGAGGCGGTGATTAAGGAAAGCCCTGAACTCTGGCAACGGCTGAAGGTGAAGGTGACCGCCTAGGTCTTGACTGCTTGCCTGGGGCACTATCAGTGTTGCTCCTGGGGCCTCAGGCATTTTCCCCCCGTGGGAGATTGATTGTCTGGTAACGGTTATGTCCCCGCTGTTTCACCACCCTACTGCCATGGCTATTTCCTCCCCTGCCCTCGCCGAAGCGACATCCCACCCCGCCGTAGCCCGCTCCCAGCCCTGGTGGCAACGGTCAGCCATTGCAGTGGGGTGGTGGTGTCTTTCCCTGGGGTTATTTATCGGCCTGTGGGAACTGATCGTGGCCCTGGGGTGGGTTAACCCGATTATTTTGCCGGCCCCTCACCAGTTTATTGGCGAGATCACCAATCAGGAGCAATTTCTCGCTCCCCGTATTGGTGTGCAACGGGTGGGGGGGAATTTTGTTTTACTGACGGCGGTGGTGGCCACCCTGAAACGGGTCTCCCTGGGCCTAATTCTAGGGTTTTTGGCGGCCCTGCTGGTGGGCGGGCTGGCCTGCTATTTTCGTTTGGTGGGCAAGTTGACCCTACCGGTGATCACCCTACTCGCCCCCATCGCCCCCATTGCCTGGATCCCCTTTGCCATTATGGCCTTTGGTATTGGCGATGGGGCGGCGGTGTTTGTGGTGTTTATCGGCATCTTTTTCCTGCTCACCCTGGCCACGGTGAACGCCATTGACAATGTCAATCAGTTGTATATCAATACCGCTAGGGTGCTGGGGGCCAGCCGTCGCCAGGTGATGTTTCGGGTAATTCTACCGGCCATTCTGCCGGACCTGTTTTTTATCATGCGGATTAACTTCTTCGCCGCCTGGATGGCGGTGCTGGCGGCGGAAATGGTGGGGGTCAACACCGGCTTGGGGTCGATCGTCATGGTGGGGCGCCAGATGTTTAACCCCAAGTTGATGTTCCTGGGGATGGGGGTGATTGGCATAGTAGGTTACCTACTGGATTTAGGGCTCCGCCAGGTGCAGCAGCGGGTGCTGTGGTGGAAGGGGTCTGCCCAGCTTTAGGGACAACGGCGTTGGCAACCGTTCAGGGGAGTAGAAGGGAAATTTAAACCTATGGATGAGATCATCTGTCAGCAGGTCAGTAAGGTGTGGAACCAGGGTCGCAGTGACGCCAACCTGGCCATCGATCAGGTCAGCTTCACCGTTAAGAGGGGGGAATTCCTGGTGATCATTGGCCCCAGTGGCTGTGGCAAGAGTACCCTGCTGAGTATGATTGCTGGCCTGGAGGTGCCCACCGCCGGGGCCCTGTTCCATCGCGATCGCCCCATTCAAGGGCCCGCCCCGGAGCGGGGCATGATTTTCCAACAGCCCTCCCTATTTCCCTGGCTGTCGGTGTTAGACAATGTGGCCTTTGGCCTCAGCCTACAGGGGCTGGGCAAGGGGGAGCGCCAGGAGCGCGCCCGCCATTATCTGCAGCAGGTGGGGCTCCTCAAGTCGGCCCACCGCTATCCGCACCAGTTGTCGGGGGGGATGCAGCAACGGGCCTGCATCGCCCGGGCCCTCTGCCTGGGCACCGAAGTGTTACTGATGGACGAACCCTTCGCCGCCCTGGATGTGCAGACCCGCCAGCAGATGCAGACCTTCTTGCTGGAGCTCTGGCAGGGCAGTGGCACCACCGTGGTGTTTGTGACCCACCACATTGACGAAGCGGTTTATCTGGCCGATCGGGTGCTGATTTTAACCGCCAACCCCGGTCGGGTGCTGGAGATATTGCCCGTGCAGATGGCCCGGCCCCGGGATCTGATGGGTAAGGACTTTGATGACCATCGCAATCTGTTTATTCACCATCTGCGATCGGAGGTGCTGCGGGCCTTTGAGGAGCAGGAACTGGCGGAAATGCTGGATACTCGGATGTAGGAAGAAGTCAGGAGATAGGGGTTAGGGTTTACTGGGGAATTGGGGTGATGCTGAATAAATTTCCTGGCTTACAAAGCCTCAGTCAGTGGATTGGTGGGCGGCAAGGTCAAACCGAGAGTCCCGCCATTGATATCTGGGTCTATGCTGAACCGGCTGGCGAGGAGGCCAATCCTTTACGACGCAATGTGTTGCAGTGGCGGCGTTTGATCACCGCCGTGCCGGACCCAATCTTTAGCTTTGCGGGCCAGTCGGTGGATGTGGTGGGGTTTGTGCACCGCCCCCTGGGTACACCGCCCAACCAGCTGGTGGTGGCCCGCCAGATTATTCGTTGTTGCCTGGCGGATACGGTGCCCCTGGGGCTGACCCTGCAGGGGGAGGACTTGGCCACCTACGCCGACCAGAGTTGGCTGCGGGTGCGGGGGCGCTTTGAGGGTGTACAACAGGGAACTCGATCGCAGCTGGTGGTGAGACCCGATCGCCTGGAGGTGATCGATCCACCGCAAAAGCAGTACATCAATGGAGTATTTTAGAGGCGGTTGGATCAGAGACCGCTGCCTCGCCCCTATCCCCCTAGCCCCGATCAGGAGATTGCCCCCATGGCCCAGGTTTTAATTAAAGGTGGTCGGATCATCACCGCTGTGGACGACTACCAGGCGGACATTTTAATTAGCGATGGCCGGATTGAGGCGATCGGCCGCAGTCTGGCCCCAGATAATGCCGAGGTCCATGAGGCGGGGGGCTTGATGGTGTTCCCCGGTGGTATCGATGCCCACGTCCACATGGAAACCCCCATGGGTAACGATGTCTACACCTGCGACAGCTTTGAAACCGGCACCCGCTCCGCCGCCTTTGGTGGCACCACCACCATCATTGACTTCGCCCAGCAATTCCACAACGA
>JAYKIM010000078.1:0-13008 GCA_035286245.1 Cyanobacteriota bacterium
CTCCAGCCCAGGTCCGCGGTGGCGCTGAGGGTTGCGGTAATGGCCTCCTTGGTGTCGTGGCCGCCAAAGATTTCCAGCAGGTGGTCCTCCATGCCCAGGGTAAAGGAGTTATACACCAGGTCAACGATCTGGTTGGCCCCTTCGTAGCCCATGAAGGGGCGGTAACCCACGGGGAAGTTTTGAATATGGATGGGGGCGGCAATCACGCCGCAGGGGATGTTCAAGCGTTTACCTACGTGTCGCTCCATCTGGGTGCCAAAGATGGCGGCGGGTTCTAGTTGGGCAATGCGATCGGCGATCGCCCCGTTGTCATCGCTGATCAACACCTCGTCGCAGTACCCCTCCACCTGGGCCCTGAACCAGTCGGCATCGTATTTACAGTAGGTGCCCGCCAGCACCACCCGGATCCCCATCTCCCGGGCCAGAATTTTAGTCATGGCGACGGCATGGGTATTGTCGCCGAACACCACCGCCCGTTTACCGGTTAAATTTTGGCAGTCAATCGATCGGGAAAACCAGGCCGCCTGGGAGACAAACCGGGTTTGCTCATCGATCAGGGGTTCGTAGTCCACCGTTGCCCCCTGCTGCTGCAACAGGGCCTGGATGGCGCGGATACAGCGGGCGGTTTCCACAATCCCCATGGGGGTAATGTCTACGTAGGGCATGCCCAGCTCCGCCTCCAGGTACTGGGCGGTCATTAACCCCACCTCCCGGTAGGGGACCAGGTTAAACCAAGCCCGCCCCATCTCCTGAATCTGACCCACCCTGGCCCCCTCCGGCATGACCAGGTTAACGGTAATCCCCAACTGGGCCATCAGGGTCCGCAGTTCCCGGGCATCGTGGTTGTTGTGGAAGCCCAGGGTGGTGAGGCCCAGGATATTCACCGAGGGCTGGGGGGTTTTCCCCTGGGGCAGGGTACCCTGTTTGCGGGCCTTTTCGGTGTAGAACTGGACGATTTGCTGCAGGGTGCGATCGGCGGCCTGCAGTTCGTTGACCCGATAGTGGTTGACGTCCGCCAACAGCACATCTCCCTGGGCGCTGAGGCTGGCTCGCTGGACAAAGTTTTGCAGGTCCTCCTGGAGAATGCTGGAGGTGCAGGTGGGGGTGAGCACGATTAGGTCCGGGTGCTCCTCCTGGTCCTTACGAACAATATTGTCTACTACCTTTTCCTGGGAGCCCCGGGCCAGTACGGTGCGATCGACAATACTGGCGGTGACAGGGGTAAAGTCCCGCTCGCGCTCCAGCATCGATCGCATCACATTAAAGTAATCATCTCCCAGGGGAGCGTGCATGATGGCATGCACGTTTTTAAAGGAACTGGCGATGCGCAGGGTGCCAATGTGGGCAGGGCCCGCATACATCCAATAGGCCAGTTTCATACCGTTAGTCTCCTTGGTGGCAGTGGTCAGCGTGAGTTTGCCGAAACACCCTGAACTGGCCAGACCAAAGAAAAACCAAAACTATATTGGCGTCATTGTGGCCGAAACCCATCGGTCTTGTCCTGATCAGGACAACATTCTTTACCTTATGGCA
Organism: Cyanobacteriota bacterium; assembly: GCA_035286245.1. GTDB lineage: Bacteria > Cyanobacteriota > Cyanobacteriia > Phormidesmidales > Phormidesmidaceae > Nodosilinea. Next base: position 1,534 of record JAYKIM010000078.1, read on the forward strand.
GAGCCACTAGTTTACGGGAGCCAGGAGTCAGAACTCAGGAGCGACTGGCCTGGCCAGCTTTTGATCACGGACTCTTTCCCTATCCACTGCCCAGGATCAGTGGACCACAAACCCTACTGTGAGCCCTGACTTTGCCCTCTCCCCAGGCTTATCAGAGGGGCTTTGATCCGATCCGCCTCCCGTTCTCCCAGTTTTGGGGCTGGGAGATGAGGGCCAGAGGACTTTGCGATCTACTGAGGATGGGCAAAGGGCCCTAGCCAGTTCCTAGCCCTAGGCATTTAACCAGGCGATCTTTCAATTGCTCCCATGGGATTTTCCCTATCCTGGGGAAAAGGGGGTGATAATAAAACTTAGTATTGCCAGCGCTAGGGGAGACCACTACAGGACTTCCCTAGCGCTAGTTAACCCCTTAAACAAGGCTGACTTCTGGGGTTTTGCCAGCCCACCCTCTTCAGATATGGCCCCCTATGACCGCTGAACCCAATTTCGTTCTTGACTTGACCCTGGCCCTGGGGGCGTCCGCCTTGGGGGGATATGTTGCCCATCGCCTAAAACAACCGGCCCTGCTGGGCTACCTGGTGACCGGGCTGGTGATCGGTCCCTACGGGCTTGGTCTGCAAACCGATGTGGAGCAGATTCAGGCCCTGGCGGAGGTGGGCATTGCCTTTCTGCTGTTTACCCTGGGGGTGGAGTTTTCCCTGGGGGAGTTGCAGCGGGTGCGGGCGATCGCCCTGCTGGGTAGTTTTCTGCAAATCGGCCTCACCACCCTGCTGGTGTGTGGTGTGTCCCTGCTTTCCGGATCCGCCACCTCCCTACTCCAGGGGGTTTTTCTAGGGCTAGTGCTCTCCCTATCCTCCACGGCGGTGGTGCTCAAAACCCTCACCGATCGCGGGGAAACCAGCACCATCCACGGTCAGGTGATGCTAGCCCTGCTGATCGCCCAAGACCTGGCCCTGGGGCTGATGATGGCCATTTTGCCGGTGCTCAACCAGCCCGATGCCCTGGGGCCGGCCCTGGCTCTGGCCACTCTAAAAATCCTACTATTTCTGGGCGGGGCCCTAGTGCTGGGGCGCTGGGTGGTGCCCCGCTTAATGCAGCAAATTGCCGCCACCGAAAGTAACGAACTGTTTTTGCTGACGGTGGTGGCTTTTTGTCTGGGGGTGGCCTGGGTTACCTCCCAGTTGGGCCTCTCCATCGCCATGGGGGCCTTTGTGGCGGGGCTGATGATCTCCGAAATTGACTATGCTGACCAGGCCCTGGGTAAGATCCTGCCCCTGCGGGATACCTTTGCCTGTCTCTTCTTTGCCTCCATTGGCATGTTGATCGATCCCAGTCTGCTGTGGAGCAACCTGGACCACATTCTGGAACTGGTGACCCTGATCATGGTGGGTAAGGCCCTGGTGATTTTACCGATCGTTCTGGGCTTCGGCTATTCCCTCAAAACCGCCCTCAAGACCAGCTTTGGTCTCAACCAGATCGGTGAGTTTTCCTTCGTTCTGGCCCTGGTGGGGCTGGAGATGGACTTAATTACCCCCCAGCGCTATTCTCTGCTGCTGGGCACCATCGCCATTTCTCTAATGCTCACCCCCCTCTGGATCAACCTGGCCCCCCGGGTGCTAGATGGGCTACACCACCTGCCCCTGTTGAAGAACTATATCAAGTCAACCCAGGAACCCCAGCTGCTGTCGGTACCGGAAAATATTACCGATCACGTCATCGTGGCGGGCTACGGTCGGGTGGGAGAGGTGCTGGTGAATATTTTGCTCAGCCGGGGCTACCCGGTGCTGGTGGTGGAAAATAGTGAAACGGCGGTGCAGCGCCTGCGCAATCGCCACGCGCCCCTGGTACAGATTCCATTTATCTACGGTGATGCGGACAGCGAGTTAGTGCTGGAAAAGACCCACCTGGAAAACGCTAAGGCCCTGGCCATTACCCTGCCCGATCCCACCAGTACCCGCCTGTTGCTGCAGCGGGCCCTGGGTAAGGCGCCCCACTTGGATATTATCGCCCGATCCCAGAGTAATGAGGAAATTGATGTGCTGACCCAGTTGGGGGCTAGGGAGGTGGTGCAACCGGAGTTTGAGGCCGCCCTGGAGCTGGGATCCCACCTGCTCCATACCCTGGGGGAAAAAACCCTGGAAGTTCAATCTGCACTGGAATGGATTCGTCAGGACTGCTACCGTAGTATCCGCCCCCTACCCCAGGTGGGGGAAAGCTAGGCTAGCAAGATGTGGTGGTTGTGGTTACGGAGATCAAATCAACTATGGCGGTTCCCCTGATTCAAGTCGATGCCTTTACCGACCAGGCCTACGGCGGCAACCCAGCGGCGGTCTGCCCCCTGTCTGGCCCCTGTGCCGCGGATTGGATGCAGCGGGTGGCCAGGGAAATGAATCTCTCGGAAACCGCCTTCTTCTATCCCGAAGCCGATGGCTATCGGCTGCGCTGGTTTACCCCCACCACCGAGGTCGATCTCTGCGGCCATGCCACCCTGGCCACGGCCCACGTGCTCTGGAGTGAGGGCTACCTGGCGGAACACCTCCAGGCTCGCTTCTATACCCACAGTGGGGTGCTAACCGCCCGCCGACAAGAGCATTGGATAGAGCTGAACTTTCCCACCAACCCCTCCCACCCCATTGCCATGCCAACGGGGCTGGAGGAGGCCTTGGGGGTGACGCCGATCGCGGTGATGGAAAATTCCCTGGGTTACCTGGTGGAGTTGGAGTCCGCCGATCTGGTGCAGCAGCTGAGCCCCAACTTTAGGGCCCTCAAGGCCTTGCCCGTGGCCGGAGTGACCGTCACCAGCCAGGCCAACCAACCCTACGACTTTATTTCTCGCTTTTTTGCCCCCAACCTGGGGATTAACGAAGACCCGGCCACCGGCTCCTCCCATTGTTGCCTCAGTCCCTATTGGCGCGATCGCCTTGACAAGACCACCTTCCTGGCCTATCAGGCCTCCCCCCGGGGTGGGGTGATCAAGCTGGAGGATGAGGGCGATCGGATTCGCCTGAGCGGTCAAGCGGTCACCGTCCTCAAAGGTGAGCTTTTACACTAGTCCTCGGTTCCAGTCATCCCCCACCGCTTCTCCGTCCTATGGCTCCCCCTTCCCCTGCTGGTTCCCCGCCCCCCGAGCCCCTGCCAGGCTGTTCGGTGCAGATCCGCCCTCTGAATCACTTTTTTGGCCCGGGGGATCTGCGCAAGCAGGTGCTCTACGACATCAACCTGGACCTGCACCAGGGGGAAATTGCGATCATGACGGGCCCCTCGGGCTCCGGCAAAACCACCCTGCTCACCTTGATTGGGGCGCTGCGATCGGTACACCAGGGTAGTCTCCATGTGCTGGGGCAGGAGCTTACCGGCTTAACCCCGCGACAGCTGGTGCAGGTGCGACGGCAAATTGGGTTTATTTTTCAAGCCCACAACCTGTTTGAATCCCTCACGGCGGTTCAAAATGTGGAAATGGCGGTGGAGCTCAGCGGTAACCTCAAGGCTAAACGACAGCGAGCGACGGCCATGCTGGCCCAGGTGGGGTTAGGCGATCGGGCTGACTATAGACCGGCGGCCCTCTCCGGGGGGCAGAAACAGCGGGTGGCCATTGCCCGGGCCCTGGTCAATCACCCCCGCCTCATCCTGGCGGATGAGCCCACCGCCGCCCTGGATAAGGTTTCGGGGCGAGATGTGGTCACCCTGATGCAGCAGCTAGCCCAGCAGGAACACTGCACCATCTTGATGGTTACCCACGACAACCGGATTCTGGATGTGGCCCATCGTTTAATTAACCTGGTGGATGGTCGCCTCGAGTCAGACACCAAGCCCCAGGCCTTTGTAGCTAGCCATACCCAGCCAGTGGATGGCGGGGTGGTGGTGATGTAGGTCAAGCTCCACCCCAGACAAAGCCCCTAACGGAGTTCTGCCGGTAGGGGGCTAGGCCGCACCGTGATGGTTTTCACCTGGCCCTGCCGCTGTATCTGAATATCCAAAGCCATGCCGATCCGGGTTGATTCCATCAGGGTCTGCACCTGGGTAGGGGTGGTGACGGGCTCACCCCGAATCGCCTGCATCACATCACCCACCTTTAACCCCGCCGATTCCGCCGGACTGCCCGGCAACACCTGGACAATCAGGACACCGCTAGTGTCCTTGGGCAGGTTCAGTCCCTGGGTCTGGTTGAGCTCGGCCAGGGTGTCTGGGGTTAACTCCAACATTTGAATCCCCAGGTAGGGATGCTGCACCTGACCGGTGGCAAACAGTTGGTCCGCAATTCGCTTGGCGGTTTCAATGGGGATGGCAAAGCCCAAACCCTGGGCATTGGCCCGGATGGCGGTATTCATGCCGATCACCTCCCCCCGATCGTTAAGCAGGGGACCGCCGGAATTTCCCGGATTGATGGCCGCGTCGGTTTGGATAAACTGCACCCGCTTATCCGGAATCCCCACTTCGTTGCTGGTCCGCCCCAGGGCACTGATGATGCCAGCGGTGACGGTGTTATCGAGACCGAGGGGATTGCCGATGGCGATCGCCCACTGCCCCGGAGCCAGGTTATCCGTACTGCCCAACCGCACCATCGGTAGATTGGCCGCCTCAATCTTCACCACCGCCACGTCTGTGACAGAATCCACCCCCACCACCTTGCCAGGGAAGCTCCGACCATCCCGCAGGGTTACCTGAACCGTCCTAACCCCCTCCACCACGTGGGCATTGGTGAGAATTTGACCGTCGGCATTGAGAATAAAGCCGGAGCCGGTACCCTGCTGAACCCGATCTGGACCCAAATCAGGCGGAATTTGATCCCCAAAGAAGCGCCGGAAAAAAGGGTTACTGAAGGCATCGGGACTGATCCGGGACACCGATCGCTCCGCATCAATCCGGACCACCGATGGCCCGACCTGTTGTACCGCCACCGCAATGAAATTCAGGCTGGGGGTCGCTGGTGTCGGTGCAATGGTGGGGGGGAGCTCCAGCACCTGGGCTGCGGCTTCTACCCCTAGCGGCTGTCGCTCCTCCAACAATCGGGAGCGATGCCAGTACTGATGGGCCCACCAACCGCCGCCGCCGCCCACCAGTAGAGCTGCCACTAGCCATCCCAATTGTTTCTGCAGCACCTTCATAAGTTAGCAATCTCTACGATAAGCAACGACTATTCACCTTGGGGGCCAGGTTCAGGCCCCTCACCCTGTCCTCAGGGGATCAAGCCCTTCGACAATCAACCTGATCCATGCTGAGGATTGTAACGATATTTTAACGACCCAGGCTAGACCCCAGGCCTTCACTTTAACAAGAACCTTAGAGGAATCGGGGCTCGGGTTAGAGCACTATCCCCCCCGCCATGGCGAGATATTCCTACCTCGCCATCGGACCGTTGCCGAGGTTTCCGAGTTACAGTGGGCAATAGCTGGCAACAGCAATCAATGGTCCACCTCAATTCCACTCAATGCCATGGCTGAACACACGGGGCACATTTTACTGGTTGACGATGAACCCGGCCTACGGGAAGCGGTGCAGGCCTATCTGGAGGATAGCGGTTTTATCGTCAGAACCGCCAGTAATGCCCAGGAGGGTTGGACCCTACTGCAGCAGGAAACCCCTGATGTGCTGATCTCTGACATTATGATGCCCCAGGTAGATGGCCACGCCTTCCTGGCCCAGGTGCGCGAGGATGTCCGCTTTAAGGGCCTACCGGTGGTGTTCCTAACCGCCCGGGGTATGACCAAGGACCGAATTCAAGGCTATCAGTCCGGTTGCGATGCCTACCTGCCCAAACCCTTTGACCCGGAGGAGCTCGTGGCGGTGGTGGGCAACTTAATTGAGCGGCGGGCGGCCCAGGTTCCAGAGGCCGGTGAGGTGCCCGACATTGCGGTGATGGCCCGCCAAATTGAGGAAATTAAGGCCATGCTCAGCCAGAAGGGAGGCATTACCAAGATGGCCTCCGACCTGCGCATCGATCTGACTCCCCGGGAGCAAAGTGTGCTCGATCTGGTGGCGGAGGGGCTGATGAATAAGGAAATTGCCAGCCGGCTGGACACCAGTGTCCGCAACGTAGAGAAGTATGTCAGTCGCCTGTTCAGTAAAACCGGCACCAATAGCCGCACTGAGCTGGTGCGCTTCGCCCTAGAACATGGCCTGGTCAACTAGGCTTTGCCCTCAAGCCGTCTTGACAACGACCCTAACAGCCTTAGTCAACCCAGCCAATATCGGCATCGGAGAGCATGGCATTGGACTGGCCGCCCAGGGGTACCTGGGTCGGCACCCCCCGCACGTAGCCCGGCTGGCGGGGCGGGGTGGCCGGCTGGCGGGGCACAATATCCACCCCTGAACGGATGGCCCGGGATGGGGCGGTGGGGGCAGCAGCGGGCGCATTCCCCTGACTCAGGTTCAGAATGGTTTGCTTCGCCTCCCGCAGCTCCACCTGGGTCTTGTCCAGGCTGTCCTTCAGTTCAAACAGACGGGCTTGCTGGACCTCCAGATCGGATTGCAGGCCTTTAACGGTTTTCTCGAGGGTCGCCTTAGCCGCCTCAGAGGCCGCTAAGGCGGCTTCTAATTCTAGGATGCGCGGATCGGGGGCCTTGACCACGGGGGGCTCCGCTGCAGGCTGGACAATGGCGGCGGTGGTCGCCGCTTTCGGCGATGGAGCGGCCTCAACCGGCGGCGTTTCCTCCGTAGCACTCTGGAGGGCGGCGGCGGAACCGCGACGACGAGATACAGAACGACGACTGACCGGGACCGGCTCAGGGCTGGGATCGGGCGGAGAGGCAGGGGGCTGGGAGGGATCGGTCTTACTGACTTCTTCCTTCAGCAGGTCGGAGAGGCGTTTCTTGGTCATAGGTTTCTCCAGTCTTGCTGTATTTCTTCAGCAACTCGGTAGTAATCAGAACAAGCTTCCTGGGCATTTTGACCACGCCACTGCAAGACCGGAACCCCCTCTAGGGCCGCTCGTTCATGGGCCTTGTAGGTGCGAATAAAGGCACTACAGGCTGGAATATTTAACTCCAGCAGGGTTTTTTGGGCTTCCATGGCTTCCCCCAGGCTGCGCGAGTCCACCTTGGTTAACAATACCCGATGGCGTACCCCCTGGGGCGATACGGCGGTATGGACCGTGGTAATCAGGGCGGCCAAGTCCATGGGAGCGGGGGGGGTGGGCAGGAGGACATAGTCCGCCACTGGCACCACCATGGCCAGGGCCTGGGAATCGAGGGCGGGGGGGGTGTCGACAATTACCAGGCTATATTGATGGAGCTGATGTAGTCGGCCGAGATCGGCGGGGTTATTCGCCCGGGTCACAACAAACTTTAAATTCTCAGCACTACGACCCGTCCACCACAGGGCGGAACCCTGGGGATCGGCGTCCACCAGTAGGACGGATTGGGTTTCACTAAAGACAGCTGCCAGATTGACGGCGGTTGTGGTTTTACCCACCCCGCCTTTGCCATTCAGAACCACCAATACCCGGGGTTGCCCTGAGGATGGAGCCAATGTCGTACCCTCCCGGGGAATACCCTACGCTAATCAGCTTAGATCAATGGTAGTGGAAGTCGGCCCCAACCGATCGCCCTCCTGTCCTAACTCTAGCTGGGGAAAGTCCCCCACAAATTGCACCTCGGGCTGGAGGTGTAGGGACCACCGCTGCTGTACCTCGGCCTGGACTTGGTGAATCAGGCGATGAATATCCGTCGCTGTGGCCCCCCCCAGATTAAGAATAAAGTTGGCGTGGCGCTCCGCCACCTGGGCATTGCCGAGCCGATAACCCTTCAGGCCAGCTTGCTCAATCAGCCAACCGGCACTGTGGGGCAGGGGGTTACGAAATACACTGCCACAACTGGGGTAGTCGTAGGGCTGGGTGGCGCGTCGTTGGTTAAGTCCCGCCAGGGTATCCGCCATCACCACTGCTGGGTCGTGGCCAGGCTCAAGTTGAAAGGTGGCCTCCAGGACGAGCTTACCGCTGCCCTGGAGACAGGAGGTGCGGTAGGCAAAGGCCAGGTCGGTGGGGCCAAGTTCCCTCACCTGCTGGTGATGATCAAGGACGGTGGTGGAAACCAGGCGATCAGCGGTGCAACCCCCGTGCGCCCCGGCATTCATCACCACCGCTCCGCCCACGGTGCCGGGAATCCCGACCGCCCATTCCAGCCCTCGCCAACCTCGCTTAGCGACTTTCCAGGCCAGGGTGGGTAGGGGTTCCCCTGCCGCTACCCGCACCCGCCCCGCCGCCAGGTCAAACTGGCTTTGCCGCCAGTGGCGGGTACAGATTACCAGGCCGGGGATGCCGCGATCGCTAATCAGCACATTCGACCCCGCCCCCAAAATAGTAATATCCAGCCCCTCAGCCCTGGCCCAGGCCAGCACCCGGTCAAAATCCTCCCGTCGCCGCGGTGTGGCGAGCCAATCGGCAGCCCCCCCAACTCGCCAGGTGGTGAGCTTTTGGAGAGGGACTTGGGAGCTCAGGCAGGGCATCAAAGCGGACGCTACGGAGGTTAGGGTCATAACACCACTCTACAGGAGGACGGCCTTCGCCTTAGCAGGCTTCCTGCAGGGAGGAGACCTCCGCCTGGGCGTAATGCTCCATCACCTGGGGAATGATCTGGTTGAGATTACCCGCCCCCATGAATAACACCAGATCCCCCGGCTGCAGATGGCTGGTAAGGGTAGACTGCACGTCCTCCAGGCTGGGGCGGTAGAGCACCCGGCCGTGGTGGCCCGCCACCGCCGCCGCCACCTGCTCGCCGGAAATTCCGTAGGTGTTGGCTTCCCCGGCACTGTAGATATCCGCCAAAATCACCTGGTCTGCATCCCCAAAGGCAGCACCAAAGTCCTCCAGGAAGGCGGCGGTACGGCTAAAGCGGTGGGGTTGAAACACCGCTACCACCCGGCCCTGACCCCCGGATCGCCCCTGCTCCACCCCATTATGTCTAAGGTCATCGGCCTGGCCCTGGCGGAGCTGGGCCGCCGCTAAGGTGGCGCGGATCTCACTGGGGTGGTGGGCATAGTCATCGACAAACTGAATGCCGGCGTAGTTACCACGACACTCAAACCGCCGCCGGGCCCCAATAAACTGGCTCAAGCCGGCGGCGATAGTGGCGAAGTCAAGACCCAGGTGGCGCCCCACCGCCACCGCCGCCAGGGCATTACTAAGATTATGGTGACCCAACAGGCGCAGGTTGAGTTGCCCCAGGCACTCTCCCCGCTCCCACACCATGGCGCTGGTGCCGCTGGGGCTAAAGCGAATGTCCGTCGGATAGTAGGTAGCGTCGGACTGGGGATCGAGGCTGTAGGTGATGGTGGGCTTGAGGTTGGTGCGGATCACCTCACAGTCAAGACTGGCCACCAGGGTCTGGCACTGGCCCTGGAAGGTTTGGAAAATTTTGACCACATCCTGGAGATCCTGGTAATGATCGGTGTGGTCTAGCTCAATGTTGGTAACAATGCCGATCTCCGCTGACAATTTAGCCAGGGTACCGTCGGACTCATCCGCCTCCGCCACCAGGTAGGGCCCCTGACCCAGGCGAGCATTGCCATCCCAACTGGTGACCTCGCCCCCTACCACAATGGTGGGGTCAAGACCAGCCTGCAGCAGCAGATGGCCAATCATGCTACTGGTGGTGGTTTTGCCGTGGGTACCGGCCACCGCAATACTCTGGTAACGGGTGATTAGGGCCGCCAGTAGGTCAGATCGATGGAAAATAGGACACCCCGTGGCCAGGGCAGCCTGGTATTCGAGGTTGCCGTCGGCGATCGCCGTGGAGCAGATTACCTGGGGAGTGGCACCGTTGGCTCCCAGGGCAGGGGGGGTCACCCGGTTAGCTTGATGGGAAAAGTAGCTGAGGTTGGCCGCCTCCTGTTGCCAAAAAATATGGGCTCCAGCCTCCTGTAATCGCTGGGTAATGTGGCTGAGCCGCAGGTCAGAGCCGGATACCGGCAGCTTCTTCTTGGTTAGGATATAGGCTAAGGCTGACATACCAATGCCGCCAATTCCAATGAAATGAAATGGCCTACCATCGAAATCCACTAAATTTGCCATTGGTCTACTCCTTAAAACACCACACCACCCGATCGCTCCGGATAACAGGGCTAATCATAGCAAGAATTGCCAATTTAGCCTAAGGCGGAGCGGGCCAGCACCGCCAGCCCCCAAAGCCTATCTCTCGGATCCCTGACCAGAATTCCTGAATTCTTGCCTAGCCTAGCTATAGGTAATTGATCTGCTAGCAATTCATCTAAAGGAAAACCAGGCAAACCGGGCAGAGGCTTCACCCATAGGCTAGACCAATCTCCTAAGGATGAATTTTGAACTTTCAAAATTATCATGGCAAAGACCGCAACCATCAGCATGGAACCGGCGATCGCCGGCTACAACCACCCAAAAACCAGCACTACCCCTGTAATCGCCGTCATTCATCCCAACCTGGGCACCTCCATTTATGACAAGATTCTATAGAACCCAGGGGAAATCAGCATAAATACTTATGGCTAGTCCGGGGAATGGGGGCGAGAGTCCCGCCCATCCTCTTCATGCTTACCATAGACTAAACCCAGGGAATCAGGCCGTAGCATAGATGTCTTTCCGCACAAGGCGGCTATGGGTGGCTATTAAAGTTGATCATCCTTTGGGATATGATGGTGAATGTCTAAGAATACATACCTAGACTGAAAGCAGAGGGTTAAACGCAGTGATTAGAGTAGCCATTAATGGTTTTGGTCGGATTGGGCGGAATTTCCTACGGTGTTGGTTAACCCGTAGCAATAGTCAACTGGAGGTGGTGGCCATCAATGACACCTCCGATCCTAAAACCAACTCCCATTTGCTCAAGTACGACTCTATGCTGGGTCGGCTAGACGCAGATATTAGTTATACCGACGACACCCTGGTGGTCAACGGCAAAACCATCAAGTGCTACTCCGATCGCAATCCCAACAACCTGCCCTGGGCCGCCTGGGATATTGATTTAATTATTGAGTCTACCGGTGTTTTTGTTAGTGCTGAAGGGGCTTCCCGTCACATCGAAGCTGGCGCTAAGAAAGTTCTGATTACGGCCCCCGGTAAGGGCAGCAACATTGGCACCTACGTGATCGGCGTTAACGACGGCGATTATAGCCACGATCAATACGACGTGGTGAGTAACGCCAGCTGCACCACCAACTGTCTGGCCCCGGTGGTGAAGGTGCTGCACGAAAACTTTGGCATTATCAAGGGTACGATGACCACCACCCACAGCTACACCGGTGATCAGCGCCTCCTGGATGCTAGCCACCGTGACCTGCGGCGGGCTCGGGCCGCTGCTTTGAATATTGTTCCCACCACCACTGGGGCAGCCCAGGCTGTGGCCCTGGTGATTCCAGAGATGGCTGGTAAGCTCAATGGCATTGCCCTGCGGGTGCCCACCCCCAACGTCTCCGTGGTGGACCTGGTGGCCCAGGTGGAAAAGCCGGCGATCGCCGAGCAGGTCAACGCAGCCCTCAAGGCCGCGGCGGAGGGCCCCATGAAGGGCA
>JAYKIM010000079.1:0-7842 GCA_035286245.1 Cyanobacteriota bacterium
CAGTCTCGCAAAGCCGACCACCTGAGGATTTGTCTTGAGGAGGCGGTGCAGTGTGACCAGGTCACCACCGGTCTAGAGCATTATCGCTTCCAGCACTGCTGCCTGCCGGAGCTAGACTGGGCCGATCTAGACATCACCACTGACTTTTTGGGGCACCGCCTGGGGGCACCCCTCTTAATCTCCTCCATGACCGGCGGCACCCCCCTGGCCCAGGAGATTAACCAACGCCTGGCCCGGGTGGCCCAAACCTACGGTTTGGCCATGGGGGTTGGGTCCCAACGGGTGGGGGTGGAAACACCGGAGCTGATGGTCACCTTCCAGGTGCGATCGCAGGCCCCAGACGTGTTTTTGCTGGCCAACCTGGGGGCGGTGCAACTCAACTACCGCTACGGCCTGGACCAGTGCCGCCAGGTGGTAGACCAGTTGCAGGCCAATGCCTTGATTTTGCACCTCAACCCCCTGCAGGAGGCGGTGCAAACCGGGGGAGACACCAACTTCAGGGGGCTGCTCCATAAAATTGAACAGGTCTGTGGGGCCCTGCCGGTGCCGGTGGTGGTCAAGGAGGTCGGTAACGGCATTGCCGCTCCCCTGGTGCGCTGGCTATTAGAGGCGGGGGTGGCGGCGGTGGATGTGGCCGGAGCCGGCGGCACCTCCTGGGCCCGGGTGGAGAGCCAGCGAGCCCAGGAGCCCATCCAGCGGCGGCTGGGGGCAACCTTCGCCGATTGGGGGATTCCCACCGCGGAGTGCATTGTGGCGGCCCACCAGGCGGCCCCCCAGCTACCCCTGATTGCCTCGGGGGGTCTGCGCAATGGCCTGGAGGCGGCCAAGGCCATTGCCCTGGGGGCGGATCTAGCTGGCCTGGCCTGGCCCTTTCTGCAGGCGGCCCACCAGTCAGAGGCGGCGATCGCCCAACTGGTGGACAGCCTCAGGGCGGAAATCATGACGGTGTTGTTTTGCACAGGTCAGCGGCGCTTGCCCGACCTCCGCCAGCCGGGGATACTACATCGACTTTAAGAATTAAGCGCAACTTGGTTGTTGCTGAGTTGTGGAGAGGACCAGGACCGTTGACCCCAGGGCTAGTTTTTAGCAGACAGACCCCCGCTGCCTGACCCCTGCCTCCCGCTCTCCCAATTAAGCTGAACTATGTGAGTACTGGGCCTGACAGCGATCGCAAACACCGTGAACCGTCACCTCGTAGCCCTTAATCTGCCAACCGGAGCTCAAGCTACCGAGGTCTAGGTGAGCCAGGGCATCCCAGGCAATGTCGGCAATCTGGCCGCAGTTCTGGCATTGAAAATGGTGGTGGGGGTCAACATTGGCGTCGTAACGGCGCACCCCCTCCTCCAGTAACACCTCTCGCACCAGGTTGACCTGCCGCAGCGCCTGGAGGGAACTATAGACCGTGGCCTGGGAAGAGGTGGGGGCCGCCTGGTTGAGGTCCTTAAGAATATCCTCCGCCGTCGGGTGATCAAATCGATTCAGCAGGTTCGCATAGACAGCAAAGCGCTGGGGTGTCACCCGTAACCCTTTAGCCCTCAGGGCTTGAACAATTTGCTCACTCTCTTGATCCATGGCTGTTAACGGGGCAGATTAACCGGAAATCGAAGTATTTTAGCCGAGGGCTAGAACCACGCTAACCACCCGGAACTTTTCTATACGCTAGCACTTTTATTCAAGGGCAGAAAATGACTTAAGATAAATTAGCAACAGTAAGTGATTTTACTTATTGATTCTGTCCTACCTTAGAACTATTCTGAGATAGGCCATGATGGCTAGACGCGCAGTTTCAACAATTGTGATTTGAAGAGGTAAATATGGCTGCTATCGAACGCGTTCCTGACGTTGTTTTTAAGACCCGTGTACGGGATGAGTCCGTAGGAGGGTCTAACCCCTATCGTTGGCAAGACCTGACCACCCAGGACATCTTTGCGGGCAAAAAGGTAGTGGTGTTTTCCCTGCCCGGTGCCTTCACCCCCACCTGCTCTTCCAATCACCTGCCCCGTTACGAAGAACTCTACGAAGAGTTCAAAGCCCAAGGTGTCGATCAGATTATCTGTATCTCCGTTAACGACGCCTTTGTCATGTTCCAATGGGGCCAGAAAATTGGCGCTAAAAACGTCTTCCTGCTGCCGGACGGCAACGGTGAGTTCACCCGTAAAATGGGCATGCTGGTGGACAAGTCTAACCTGGGCTTCGGTCTGCGTTCCTGGCGCTATTCCATGCTGGTGAATGACGGCAAGATTGAAAAGATCTTCGTGGAGCCTGACTTCGCTGACAACTGCCCCACCGACCCCTTTGAGGTCTCCGATGCCGACACCATGCTGGCCTACCTGAAGGGTACAGAGTCCGCTGGCGTCTCCGAGCCCCGTCTCGCCTTTGTCGGTTAATCACTCTGATCTGGTTTTATTGCCCCAGCCCCGGGTAACGGGGCTGGGGCGAGTCCGCTTAGGCGGTTTGAAAGTCGTCGCATAGAACGAGCAGGTAATCCGAATGCCAGCCGGGGAGCCTTCCAACACCGCCCTCAGGAAAAAGAATTGGGGGCTAATCTGGCGGTCTTGAACACTAGCAGAGGGGGGGAATCAGGGTAGATACAGGGTCAGCAGTCATGGGGGCTCTCCGCATAACAGGTACAGAGGTTGGGGGCAAAAACCAATCTGTAGGATGGTTATGGGGAAAACTTCACCCTTCAGGGAAGGATTTCTGTAGTTGGGGACCAGTTCAGCAACTGACTCCCTCATGGCCATGGCGGTCGGCTGTGGGGAGAGGGGTAGGCCTGGTCCAGGTGCCACGGCAAGGGGAAGGTTGTCCTAAGCCGTAATCAAATACTTAGTTGGGTTGGATTTCCGTCACCACCGGCCCACCATCTACCCTAAAGGTTTGATCCTGTAACTGACCCGTCCCCCGCTGACCGGTGAGGTTGAGCCTGGGGTTAGCCTGTTGGTAACGCACCTGCCCCAGGGCCGTGAGGCTTTGCTCCTTAACCCTCCAGGTGAGGTGATCGGTGGTCAGGCGAGACTGGTTGCGTTCCCCCAGGGCTACCACCTGCCCCTGCAGGATGACGACCTGGGTTTTTAAATCCATCTGACCCTGGCGAGCGGTGACCCGTACCTTTTCCTTGGGGTGGACCACGGTCAGGGGTTGGTTGACCACAACCCGCTGCTCCCCTACCCGCCACTCCATGGCGGTGCTGATCAGTTGCAGGGGTAGCTCCAGCATATCCATGGTGACCGCCTCCTGCAGGGTAACCACCGACTTAGCCAGATCGACCCGGCCCCGCCGCCCCGTCACCACAGCGGTGATGGTTTTGTCCTTGAGCTGCTCCACCCGCAGGGGCGAGTCACTCTGGATTTGCTGCTGTTCCCACAGCCAGACCAGTTGATCGGCCTGGAGTTTTAGCCAGGGCTCGGTCTTGGGGTCTTTGACGACGGTGCTGGCCACCACCTGGCCCTTCAGTTCCATGCGCCTCTGGCGATTGTAGACCCGGGCTTCTGCCGCCGTGGCCCGCATCTGGGGGTGGGTGCCGGTAATTTGCCGGCGCATAATCAGCACATCCTCCTGGGGGAGCCACTCTAACTCTTGCCCCCGCAGTACCGAGCCGTTCTTCACCCCGGTGGCTACAATGTTGCCGCGCAGAAATACCCGATCTCCGTTGGCCAGGATTTCCCCCTGATCGGCGGTGACGTTGTAGATCACCTCCCCATCCTGGAAAAGCTGACTGACCGGGCGCGTCACCATCGCCATTTTCCGATCGGGGCTGTAGGTGACGGTCTCAGCCTGGAGCCGCCATAACAACACGCCATTTTCGTCCGGCTGCTGCAGGGTAACATCCCGCAGGGTGAGGCCCGCCTCCACCGTTTCCTCCTGATCGGCCCCCGGTTGGATGGGGGGGGGCGTCAACCCGCGGTATACCCCCAGGCCGATCGCCAGACCAATTGCTATCACTGCCCCTAGTCGCCAGGCCTTAGCCATCTAGTCTGACCCTAGCCCTCGGTGGACAGGGAGGCGGTGGGACTGAGCTCGGTAACGGACCGGTAACCATAGCCGGGTTGGGAGGGCCGGGGAATTTTACGGATGTCATCCTTGACCATTTCCAGGTCGATGTAGCGATCAGCCACGTTGATCAGGCTATCACTGGTCATGGACCGCAGGCTCACCACCTCAATTCGGGCACCGCGGTAACTGGCGGCATCGGCGGCGTAGGCCAGATCCCCATCTCCACTCACCACCACGGCGGTGTCGTAATAATCCACCAGGGCCACCAGATCAACGGCGATTTCCACATCCAGGTTGGCTTTCTTGGAGCCATCGGGTAATTGCACCAGATCCTTGGCGATCACCCGGTAGCCATTGCGGCGCATCCACAGCAAAAAGCCCTGTTGCTTTTCATTGCTGCGATCGACACCGGTGTAGAAAAAGGATCGAAACAGGCGAGAACCGGAGGTGAGTTTACAGAGCAACTTGGTGTAGTCAATTTCGATACCCAGTTGGAGG
Organism: Cyanobacteriota bacterium; assembly: GCA_035286245.1. Classification (GTDB taxonomy): domain Bacteria; phylum Cyanobacteriota; class Cyanobacteriia; order Phormidesmidales; family Phormidesmidaceae; genus Nodosilinea. Next base: position 4,492 of record JAYKIM010000079.1, read on the forward strand.
GCCGCATAGAAGAGGTTGGATCCATCAATAAAAATTGCTACCCGACCGCGGTTGTCGAGCACCTGTTCGGGGGTGAAAATCGTATCTTCGCTAAGCAGGGAGTGGGAATCTATCATGGGGTCGTAGTTGGGTAGTAGACGTATTTAAAGTTGGGTTGTTATGAATGAGTAACTGAGAAACCTAGGCTGGCCTAGAGGGGGCCGGCCCTGCCTGGCCTAAATTGCTTCAGACCCCAGCTCTAACCGTTGAAATACCGGCTGAGCTTTGCCGAGGGCTTGACCAGGGGGGAGACCACCCCAGGCGGCATGGTCTTTGTAGGGGAGGAGATCCCCAATGGTTCTCTGGTTGAGATCTACGTTAAACCCCAACTGTTGGTAAATGGCCGTACTGATCTGGGGAATAACCGGTGAGAGCAGGTAGGCGGCCAGTCGCACCGACTCGAGCACGGTGTAGAGCACTGTTTCCGTTTCCGCCTGCCGGCCCTGTTTGTAGAGGGTCCAGGGGGCGGCCTCGTCTAGAAACTTGTTGCTGGCCTGGGCCAGGGCCAGGATGGCGGTACAGGCTCGGCTAAAGGCTAGCTGGCCGTAGGCGGTCTCCACGATCGAGCCCAGTTGCTGGCCCATGGTCTTTAGGGGGTGATCCGCGGGGATGGCGGCCTGGTCGATGGTCGGCACCTTGCCGCCGCAGTAGCGCCCCGCCATGTTCAGGGTGCGATTGAGCAGGTTACCCAGGTCGTTGGCCAGGTCAGCATTGAGGACATGGATAAAACGGGTTTCGTTAAAGTCCCCATCCTTACCAAACTCGATTTCCTTGAGAAAGTAGTAGCGCACGGCGTCGGCTCCGTAGCGATCCACCAGGGCGACGGGGTCGAGGGTGTTACCCAGGCTTTTGCCCATTTTGTGACCGTCCTTGGTCAAAAAGCCATGGCCAAACACCTGACCGGGCAGGGGCAGACCGGCGGACATTAGCATGGCGGGCCAGTAAACGGCGTGGAAGCGGAGGATGTCTTTGCCAATCAGGTGAAGGTTAATCGGCCACCATTGGGCGATCGCCCCCGCCAGGCTGGGGGGCTCCGTTGGATCCTGCAGGGCGGTGACGTAGCCCAGCAGGGCATCAAACCAGACATAGAGGGTGTGATCGGGGTCGTTGGGCACGGGGAAGCCCCACTCCAGGTTGACCCGGGAGATGGAGAAGTCCTGCAGGCCCTGCTTGACAAAGTTGAGCACCTCATTGCGGCGGGTTTCCGGTTGAATGAACTGGGGCTGATCAGCGTAGAACTGCTCCAGCCGATCCTGGTAGTTGGATAGGCGGAAAAAATAGTTCTCTTCATCGCGCCATTCCACCGCCTTATTGGTGTGGATGGGACAACGATGCTGTGGCAGCAAATCCCGCTCCTCTTTAAATTCTTCGCAGGCAACGCAGTACCACCCCTGCTGTTGACCCTTATAAATATCCCCCCGTTCCCAAACCCGCTGGAAAAATTCCTGCACAATGACTTCGTGGCGGGGGTCGGTGGTGCGGCTAAAGCGATCGTAGGCGATGTTTAACGTTTGCCAAAGCGCCATAAAGCCGGCGGCGATCTGGTCGCAGTGGGTTTGCGGATCCACCCCCCGTTCCTGGGCGGTGCGTAGGATTTTCTGGCCATGCTCGTCGGTGCCGGTGATCAGCAGCACCGGTCGACCGGTGAGGCGGTGGAAGCGGGCCACCACATCGGCGGCAATGGTGGTGTAGGCGCTGCCAATGTGGGGTAAGTCGTTGACGTAGTACAGTGGGGTGGTGAGGGCAAAGGGGGAGCGATCGCCAGGGTCAAACATCATAGGGAAAGGCATCTAGGGATCCAACTACATCAGCGCTAGCCCTGGGGGTAGCTCAGCTAACCAACTAAGGCCAGCCCTTTGCCATCTCCACCCGCCCCATCAGGAAACCCTCTTATAGCGTGGCCAAAACGCTTAGGACCCGGCTCATCGGTCACAGCTAATAGTGCAAGGGCGCTTCAGCCGGCCTCCACCCCTCCTGCCGGTGGCTGGGGCTATACTAGCAAGTCCGGATGGGGTGATGACGGTATTGCCATCTAACCGGGCCACAGTTGACAAGTCTAACCCCCTCACCTGAAATCCCTGGAAAACAGCCGGGAAGATTTAACCATTGGAGCTTTTTATCCTCCCCAACGGAGAAAACTGTTACACAAGCCCTGTTACAATGCTTTATATTTTGTTACAACAGTTATAGATTATTTTGACGCTGATCAACGTTGGATTGGGGCAGGGTTCTATGTTAGGTAGCTTGACTGGATTCCAGGCCAACACGGCAAGTGACTTTGGGGGGCGGACCATTAACTCGGTGGTCACCCAGTCCCTGCGCCATCTGTTTACCCGCAGTGAGTTTATCGATGTGGCGGTGCGGTGCTCCCCCCCTAGTAAGCTGCTGCAGGGGGTGATTGACAGCTTTCGGATGGAGGGTCGTGGCCTGGTCATCCGCAAGCAATTTGAGGCCGCCGAGATGATGTTTGAAACCGATGCGGTGGCGATTGACATCGGCGCCCTGCTTGGCGGTAAGGTGCGGCTGCGCCAACCCACCCAGGCGATCGCCCAAGTGGTGCTAACGGAACCCGCGATCAACCAGGCCTTTCATGCTGACCTGGTGCGTCAACACCTGGAGAACCTCACCGATGAGGCCCTAACAAACCTCTCCGGCGGCGAGCCAGTCAGCTTCCGAGACATCCAGCTCACCCTGCACCCCGAGCAGCGGGTCACCATTGCCGCCAAAACCGACCTGCCCAACCGCCAGGATCTGCCGGTGCAGCTCACTGCCCAGGTCACCGTGGAAAAACGCCGCCGCATCATTTTTGCTAACCCTGAATTCCTAGCCGATGGGATTCCCGAGTCGGTGCAGGGCCTGGCGGCGGTGATGACCGAGGCCTTCGCCGCCGTCCTAAACCGCATGGTAGACCTGGAGCGGTTTAACCTGGATGGGGTGCTACTGCGGGTGAATCGCCTGGAAACCCAGGGTAAACAACTGGTGTTTAGCGGCTACGCCCAGATCGATCACTTTCCCGGCACCCTCTAACCCTGGGCTCCTAAGCTCCCACCGCCTCCTTGGCGGCGTAGAGCACCTCGGCGGTAATCTGACCAATGCCCTGGTCTCGGGCAAACTTTTCGGTGTTACGCTTCACCTTGCCCCGCACAAAGCCTGGGATTTTTTGCAATTCCGCCAGGCCGTCGGAACTCCAGCCCAGGTCCGCGGTGGCGCTGAGGGTTGCGGTAATGGCCTCCTTGGTGTCGTGGCCGCCAAAGATTTCCAGCAGGTGGTCCTCCATGCCCAGGGTAAAGGAGTTATACACCAGGTCAACGA
>JAYKIM010000080.1:0-4503 GCA_035286245.1 Cyanobacteriota bacterium
GCCTGGTGCATGGCCATGGGGTCGCTGCCCTCCACAAAGTAGGGGGTATAGCCATACCCCCGGAAGAGGGCCTCCAGCTCCTCGTGGGAAATGCGGGAGAGGATGGTGGGGTTGGCAATCTTATAACCATTCAGGTTAAGAATGGGCAACACCGCCCCATCCCGGGCCGGGTTGATAAACTTATTGGAATGCCAGGAGGTGGCCAGGGGGCCGGTTTCCGCCTCCCCATCGCCGGCCACGCAAGTGACGATCAGGTCGGGGTTATCCAGCACGGCACCGTAGGCATGGGAGATACTGTAGCCCAGCTCCCCCCCCTCATGGATCGAGCCGGGGGTTTCTGGGGTGACGTGGCTACCAATGTGACCCGGGAAGGAGAACTGCTTGAAGAAGCGCTGCAGCCCTTCCCCATCCTGGCTTTTGTCGGGGTAAATCTCCGAGTAGGTACCCTCCAGGTACACCGGCCCCAGCACCCCGGGGGCGCCATGGCCGGGCCCGGCCACAAAGATCATATCCAGGTCGTACTTCTTGATCAGCCGGTTGCAGTGAATGTAGGTAAAACTGAGGGCCGGGGAGGCGCCCCAATGCCCCAGCAGGCGATACTTGACATGCTCAGGCCGCAGCGGTTCCCGCAGCAGGGGGTTGTCCCGCAGGTAAATCATGCCCACCGCCAGGTAATTGCAGGCTCGCCAGTAGGCATGGAGCTTGCCTAGTTCGTCGGCGGCCAGGGGTTGGGTGGGGGAAGAGGTGGCTACTACCATAGGATATCCCAGGTAAAGGTCAGGAAATCAAGCCATTGGATCCAGGATGGATGCCGTGAATCCCATCAGCATAGGCTACCTTCAAACCTTACCCCAAGGGTTTTAAGGAAGGATTAAGCAGTGTCAGGGTCTGGTTACCCCTTGGCTCGATCCCCCAGGCAGGTATGATCAAGGGATGGGTGTATCCCCTGGAGGAGTTGCGATGGATAGCAATGTAGAACGGTCAGGCCTGGCCCTGGCGATCGCCACCATGGTGGCGATCGTCTCGACCCTGGTGGTCAACACCCTCTCTAATCTCTACCCCCCGGGGGGGCAAAATGTGGGGGAGATTGCCAATACCCTACTGGCGGGGGTGCTGATCACCCCCGCCAACTATGCCTTTGCCATCTGGGGGGTGATCTACCTGGGGTTAATCGCCTACGCCCTCTACCAGTTCGCCCCGGGCCGCCGCTCCCAACCCCGCCTGCAGCGGGTTAACCGCCTGCTGATCGTGGCCTGCCTGGCCCAGGTATTGTGGATCCTGCTATTTACCCTCCGCCAGTTTGGCGGCTCCGTGGTGGCCATGGTGGCCATTTTGGTTCCCCTGGTGGGGATTTACCTGACCCTGAGAGGGGGGCAGCCTCCCCGCTCCCGGGCAGACCGGTGGTATTGTCAGATCCCCTTCAGCATTTACCTGGCCTGGATTGCGGTGGCCACCGTGGTGAATGTGGCCTCCGCCCTCTATGCCGCCGGTTGGGGGGGCTGGGGCCTCTCCCCCCTCGGCTGGACTATGCTCATGACCGCCGTGGTCACCCTGCTGGGGGGCTGGGTGCTCTGGCAACGAAGGGATCTGGCCTTTGTTTTGGTGTTTGTTTGGGCCCTGGGGGCGATCGCCCTGCGCCATAGCGGTAGCCTCCCGGCCTTGACCCTGAGCGCCGGCGGAGCGGCCCTGGTACTGTTGGGGTTGGTGGGGATGGAACGGTTGCTGGGTAAGCGGGGGAGCGCTAGCTGAGCCAGCTTTCCAGGTCGCGATCGCGCAGATAGCCCACTAAAATTGGGCTGATGCCGGTGACCAGGGTAACAAAAACCACAATGATCCACTGGCCGGGGTTGAGTTGGCCCAATAGGCGACCCAGGGCCAGGCTATCCCCGGCGGTTCGCCCCCCCACGAACCAGGCGTTGCAGGTGAGGGAGGTCCACAGGTCCATCAGGATTGCCATTAACCACACCAGGCGCAGCAAGGTTAGGGGTAGGATTCCCAGACCGTAGGGCCGACGGCGTTGCCAGAGCAGCCGGGTACTAAAGCTAAAGGCCACCACAATCAGAGTGCCGATCACTGCCAGGCTCACCGTCACTGGGTTGAGGTTGTCGAGGATGAGCAGGATCCCCAACAGGGTGGTGACCAGATCCCACACCGTACTGAGTCGCAAGGCCCCCATCAGGACGAGCTGTCTCAAACTGACCGGAGGCTTTGGTTGCATCGGGGACTCAGGGAGGGAACAGGGGAGAAGCGATGCTCTAGGCGCCGCGGTTTAGGGCTGCTTCCACCTGCTTGAGCTCCTGTTCCACCCGGGTCTTAAGCTTCTCGGGCAGGGGCCGGTTGGGGTAGGCGCTATAGTGGCCAGCAATGGCGTTCAGGGCCGTGCGCATGGTGGTGAAGGAACTGAGGCTGGCGACGGCACCATCCCGACGATAGCGAGACGCAAAATCACTGATCATCACCTTGGCCTCCGCCTGGGCCGCAGGCTTGGCAGGATCATCATCCGCCAGACTAATGGCGGTTCGCAGGCTATCCACCAGCATCAGGGTATCCTGACGGTAGTCTCCCGTCAGGGTTCCACTGGTGCCTGTGCTACAGCCGGTGAGCCCGACAACGGCCACCAGGACCAGGGCAAGAAGACGAGTGATTAGGGATTTCATAGGATTGTTTAGCAAAGGTTATCTAGGGCTCTTCCCCATAGCCAGACCTGTAGTCGGCCCTAGCTATATATCCCATCTTATATCCTTTGCTGTCCCCTAGCTGCCATGCCTCCCCTGGGGGCGATCCCGTGGCAGTGAATAGCCAGCCTCGGGTAACAGCGACAGGCGGGATATTTTCCCATTGGGCCATAGCCGTCACCGGTCTGGTTAGGGCAAAACTTTGATGGTATAAGCCCCAGGGCTGTGTTCGGTGTCCTGAGCTAAACGGTTCCAGCCAAACAACCGGCTAGCCAGATTCGCAACGGTTGAGTCCTCAGGGAAATGGGCTAACCGGTTTCAGGGCCAGGCTGAGCACTTGCCAGGGATGAACCTCCACCCTGTCCTGGGGAGTGCCAGTTGCTGTCTCCTCCGCAGGGGTCTCCAGCAGGTCGACGGGGCCGGTACAGCGCCAGCCGGAGGGCAGGGAGGGACGGCAGGAGGCCCGATCTCCGGCACTTTCGTAGAGCCGCAGAATAAATCGCTGGGGGTGGTCCTGCGATCGCTTCAGGGCCGCCAGCACCAAACTGTTTTCCCCCAGATCCAGAAAACGATGGCGATCGGGCGCCCCGGCGGTGGGGGTGACCTGGGGGGATCGCCACCCCAGGGGCATACTCAAATTCCTGGCCCACTGCACCGTGGCGGCCTGCTGCCACGACCCCCGGTGGGGATAGAGGGCGTAGGTAAACTGCTGAAACCCGAGATCGGCCTGGGGATCGGGCCAGAGGGGAGACTTCAGCAGGGTGAGGCGGAGTTGGTGGGGGGTGCTGTCAAAGCCATGCTTACAGTCGGTTAGTAGGCTCAGCCCCTCCTCCCCCTGGCTGAGGTCCGCCCAGCGCAGGGCCGGCACCTCCCAGCGGGCCGCCGCCTGGGGGGTGGCCGCCGTGGTGGGCCGATCAATCGCCCCAAAAGGAATTTCGTAGGTGGCCCGGGGGGCCTCCCCCACCCAGGGAAAGGCGGCCTTGACCAACACCTGACTCTCCTGCCAATCCACCTGGGTGTGAATCACCAGCAGGGGGGAGTCCAGCGCCAGGCTATAGTCCTGCAGGATGGTGGACTGGCGGAAGCGGCGCACCACCCGCAGGGTTTGGCGGCAGGGGCCGTACTCCCGCCACTGGATCTGCTCCAGGGAAAACTCCTCCAGGGGATGGGCCTGGTAGGCGGGGTCAATGTTCCAGGCATCCCAATACTGCCCCTGATCGGCAAAGGCCTGGAGCTGGTTCCCCGGTGCCCTGAGCACCGCCTGCCCCCGGGGCCGATCCACCAGCTGGGCGATGTGGCCGGTGTGGCCATCGATGGTCACCCGCAGGTGGGCATTCTCCAGGCACCAGTCCGGGGGGGTGGGGGCGGGAGCGGTGGGCTCAGTCGGCACCAGCCAGATCAGCCGGTAGCCCAGGGCGGGCACCTCGGGGCCGTGGACCAGCAGCCGGGGGACCGTCTGCCCCGGTGGTTGACTGACCTGGGTGGGCAAGGGCTGGCCCTGGCCGTCCAACCCCTGCCAGGGGCGGTCAGGGCCGGGGGGTAGGGGCAGATCCACCAGCTCCCGCCGGGCCCAATTTAGGGGGTTAAACAGCAGCACCGCCTGGGCCCCGGGGCGGGGGGGCGGCGGCAGGGCACAGCCATCCGCCAGCTGGTCCAGGGCGGTGTTCAAGACCTGCTGGGCGGTCCCCAGGGCGGCTCGCCAGTCCTGGTTGGCCTGCTCAAACACCTCGGGAATCGAGGATCCGGGCAAAATATCATGAAATTGGTTAAACAACACCCGCTTCCAGGCCCCCTCTAGGTCGTCCTGGGGGTACTCCGTCTGCAGGGT
>JAYKIM010000081.1:0-5523 GCA_035286245.1 Cyanobacteriota bacterium
CGAGAGTGATCAGAATTTTGTGTAAATCCTGATTCTGGCAACGAGAAATCAATGGTTTCAGCCTGGTCTAACCTGGTGTCCTGAACACTCCCGGGCGTAATCTATAGCTCCGGCACGCACAAACTGCCCCAGGACACCAAGTATCTCGCCACTAATGTTCGTATCCAACGGTTGCGTCCGGACGATCCGGCGGACATCCTGCTGGTCAACCAATTGCAGGATCAGTTTGTCATCAAGGCCAACAGCGCCGACCCGTTCCTGGAGCCAAATTGGGACAAGACGTCTTTGGCCGCACTGACCGCAGAATACAACAAGGAGTTCGCGAAGTTCGATCTGTATCCAGACGGCTGGATGGGCAAGCGCGGCGCAGCCGATGACACCACCCGTCACATCGGCTGGGCCGGGGCGTGGGGACTTTTCCCGAACGAGGACGCGGTTTACATCAATTACAACGGCCATCTGCCCGCTGACAAGTGCCACACCGCCACCTACCAGGTGCCCGAGAACAACGCGTTCTGGTCCATCACGGTTTACGGCGCGGATGGCTAACTGATCGACCTCTACACGCACAACTTCGGCATTCCCGGCAGTCGCGCGACAGGCAACGATGGCGGCAGGTTTCCCATCGCCGGCCCAAAGGAGGATCCCCTGGGGGGTAGCGACGCCCCTGCGCCAGGCCTAACCTCCAACTGCCTAGACAACGGGATACATCATAAGCCTCCTGATATGATTTACCAACACAGGAGGTAGGTCGAGGCGCTCAGCCAGCTCAGGGCGAACCTTCCCCCTGCTCCAGTTGGGCCTCGGCGGCGTGGGCTAGCTGCCGCAGGGCCTCCAGTTGCTCCGCCGGGGCGGTGGCCCACAGACCCCGTTGGTGGGCCTCTAGCAGCCGTTCCGCCATATCCCGCAGGGCCCAGGGGTTGACCCGTTGAACAAAGGCCTGCACCGGGGGGTCCAGCAGGTAGGCCTCAGCGATGCCGGCGTACATATGGTCGGCTACACAGGCGCTGGTGGCATCGTAGGCAAACAGGTAATCTACGGTGGCGGCCAGCTCAAAGGCCCCCTTGTAGCCGTGGCGCATCACCCCCGCAATCCACTTGGGGTTGACCACCCGCGATCGGTACACCCGGTTGATTTCCTGCTGCAGCGATCGCACCCGGGGCTGGGCGGTAAGGGCATGGTCACCAAAGTAGGTGGCGGGCTGACGGCCCTGCAGGGTCCGCACCGCCACGGTCATGCCCCCTTGGAACTGGTAGTAGTCGTCGGAATCCAGCAGGTCGTGTTCCCGATTGTCCTGGTTGTGGAGTACCACCTGTAACTGCTGCAGCCGCTGCTCAAAGGCCTCCGGTGCCGCCTGACCCTGACCATTGCCGGCGTAGGCGTAACCGCTCCAATTCAGGTAGGCCCGGGCCAGATCCGCCTCGCTGGTCCAGTTTTGGGATTCAATCAGGCCCTGCAACCCGGCCCCGTAGGCACCGGGCTTGGAGCCAAACACCCGGTAGCTGGATCGCCGCTGGGCCTGATCGGCGGTCAGACCCTGGGCCTGCCAGGCGGCGGTTTCCTGACGCACCCGGGCGGCCAGGGGGTTTTGTTCCGGGGGCTCCGGCAGCGCCGCTACCGCCTGCACCGCCTGGTCAAACAGGTCGATCAGGTTGGGGAAGGCATCGCGGAAGAAGCCGGAAACCCGCAGGGTGACATCCACCCGGGGCCGGCCCAGGGCCGCCGGGGAGAGGACCTCAAAGTCCACCACCCGACGGGAGGGGCCATCCCAGCGGGGTTGCACACCGATCAGAGCCAGGGCCTGGGCCAGGTCATCGCCACCGGTGCGCATGGTGGCGGTGCCCCACACCGACAGCCCCAGGGTTTGGGGGTACTCGCCATGGTCCTGGGTGTAGCGATCAATCAGGGCGGCGGCAGCCCGCCGCCCCACATCCCAGGCGGTCTCCGTGGGAATGGCGCGAATATCCACGGAAAAGAAATTGCGCCCCGTGGGTAACACCTCCGGTCGGTTGCGGGTGGGGGCGCCGGCGGGGCCGCTGGGTACGTAGCCCCCCCCCAGCCCCCCCAGCAGGTGGGTGATTTCATCCCGGGTTTGGGCCAGGGCCGGCACCAGGGTTTGCTGAATCCAGGTCAACTCCGGCTGCAGCACGGGGTCGGGGGGCAGGGGCGCCTGGGCCAGAATGGCCTCCACCAGGCGGGCCGCCTCCTGCTCTAGCCGTTCCACCGCGTCCCCCAGGTGGCGACAGCCGGTGAACTGAGCAGGGGACCCGGGGGGTAGGGGGGTGGCGGGCTCGGCGGTCAGGGGGTCAAAGTCCAGGCCCCAGGTGGCGGCGATCGCCCGGGTCAACCCCAGGCGGCCGGGGCCGGGGTGGCGAGCAATGGCCATGATTAAATCCCGCCGCTGGCGCCCCTCCGGACAGCAACCCAAGATGTGCAGCCCATCGCGGATCTGGGCCTCCTTGAGTTCGCACAGGTAGGTGTCCAGGCTGGGCAAGAGGGGGCTGAGGTCTTCCCCTGAGGCGGATTGGGGCAGTTCCCCTAACACCTGGCTGGTGGTCAGCAGGGCCCAGAGCCGATCGCTAATCGCCGGCAACCGGCTGGGGTCCAGGCTTTGGGCTTCATAGTACTCATCCACCAGGGCCTCCAGTTGCTGCAGGGGGCCATAGAGCTCCGCCCGGGTGAGGGGAGGGGTGAGGTGGTCGATAATCACCGCCTGGGCCCGCCGCTTGGCCTGGGCCCCCTCCCCCGGATCGTTGACAATGAAGGGGTAGAGGTGGGGCAGGGGGCCCAGGGCGACCTCCGGATAGCACTGGGCAGAGAGGCCCACCCCCTTACCCGGCAGCCATTCCAGGTTGCCGTGCTTACCCAGGTGGATCACCGCCTGGGCACCAAACTGGTGGCGCAACCAGAGGTAGACCGCCAGGTAGCTGTGGGGGGGCTCCAGGTCAGGGCTGTGGTAGTTGAGGCTGGGGTCGAGGTCGTAGCCCCGGCTGGGTTGGATGGCGATAAACACCAGGCCGCACTGGAAGCCAGGGATGGCAAAGGCTTCGGGGTGGGGGTCGGGGCCCCGGGGTGGACCCCAGCGATCGCAGATAGCGGTTTGGACCGCCGCGGGCAACTGCTGAAAATAGTCCAGGTAGGTGCTCAAGGGTAGGGATTGGCGGACCAACCGGGGACTGAGGGGCTCCGGATCGGGGGTCACCCCGGCGGTTAGCCACCGGATCAACTGATCCCCATCCTGGGGTCGGGGCCCCAGACTATAGCCCGCCTGGGCCAGGGCCTCCAACACCTGCACCGCACTCTGGGGGGTATCCAGACCCACCCCGTTGGCCAGGCGGCCATCCCGGTTGGGGTAGTTAGCCAGGATCAGGGCCAGGCGGCGATCGCCAACGGCGGTGGGGCCCAGCCGGGCCCAGGCCACCGCCAGGTCCGCCACGAAATCAATCCGGTCCGCCATCGGCTGGTAGGTGACCACCTCCGTATCCAGCCCCGGGTGGCGCTGACCGGCGGCCTTAAAGGACACCGCCCGGGTAATAATGCGGCCATCCACCTCCGGCAGGGCCACATTCATGGCGATGTCCCGGGGGCTCAGCCCCAGGCTCTGATCGGCCCAGGCGGCGGCGCTGCCACCGCTGAGGATGACCTGTAGCACCGGCACATCCAGGGCCCGCCACAGGTCCAGGTGGGGGGTGGCCCCATCCAGGCGGGCCAGGGCAAAGCTGGTGGTGTTGAGCACCAGCCTCACCGCCGGTCCATCCCCGGGCCGTAGCAGCGACTCCAGATGGCCCTGTACCTCTGGCTCCTGCAGGGAGGAGAGGTACCGGGCCAGGGGCCGGTAACCCCGCTGGGCCAGGGCCTGGCCCAGGGCGTCGATGGGGGCGGTGTTGCCCGCCAGGTAGTGGGCCCGGTAAAACAAAATCCCCAGGGGGGCGGGGTCCACCGCTGGCTGCGGCAGTTGCCAGGTAGGGGGCCCCGGGTAGATCCCCACCAGGGGCACCGGCTGGGGGGGCGGGGGTTGGTAGTTACTGGGGAACAGCTGGTCCCATAGCCAGAGTAGCCCATGGGCCAGGTTTTCCCCCCCACCGGCGTTGAGGTAGCGCCAAAATTGGTTAGCCACGGTCAGGGGGACGGTGGAATGGCTGATCAGGTCGGGGGCTGGGCGATCGTCCCCGGGCAAGACAATCAGGGCGGCTCCGCTACGGGCCACGGTCTCCTCCACCACCTCCAGCCCGTAGGGCCAGTAGGCCCGCCCCCCCAACAGCCGCAGGATAATCACCTGGGCGGCGGCCAGAACGGTGTCGGCATAGGTGTCAATGCTGAGTTGCTGCTGCAACTGCAGCAGGTTAGCCCCCCGCACCGGCGGAAAGTCGGCGGGTAATTGGGATTGGGCCAGGGCCAGGGTCTGGATTTCACTGTCGGCGGCGGTGAGAAACACCACTGCCCCGGGGGACTGATCCAGTAAAATCACCCCCGGGGTGGCTGGGGTCCAACCCCCTGGGGTAGCGGCTAAGCGGTGCATAGGGGAGTCCGTAGGGAAAGCAGCGAAGCGACAAAATCTGAAGGAACTCTAGCGTTACTTCGATAGGATCTACCGCAAAGCTACTATAGGGGATAGTTCTGTAGTGGTTGCATAACCCTTTGCCAGATCATGGGGATATTATCCTTGACCGTAAGCATGGCGGAGATTTCCCCCCATGGGGGAAGACCGGTCTCCCTGGCCAGGGTAGGGCCCCATGGCTAGGGAAACGGGCAGGGGTGCGGAACAGCTGATCTCCACCACCACCCTGGATCAGCTGGGGCCCTGGTTGGCGGACTACGGTCAGCGGGCCCACCTGACCCTATTTACGGAGGCCGACTGGCCCGGGGGGCACCCCCACTATCAGCGCTTTTGGTGCCTGGTGGGGCCCGCCCTGGCGGTGTTGATTGCGGTGCCGTTGCAGGTCAGTGGCTCTGACCAGGTGATGGTGCAGTTGTCCCTCCAGCCTCAGGCGGTGGAGGACCTGCTAGAGGGGGCCCCAGCCCAGGTCCTCAAACGCCTCCCCCTGCCCCTGGCGGCCAGTCAGCCCACCGCCCAGGCGGCCTTTATGCTGGCCTGGCTGGATTTTTGCGCTAAGGCCAGTCAGGCGACCTCCTGCCAGCCGGTCCAGACCCAGCTCGATCAACAGCTGGACCGTAGCCTGCTGCTCAATCAGGTGGTAACCAAGATCCAGGCCAGCCTGGATCTGTCGGAGATTCTCAAGACGACGGTGGCGGAGGTGCGGCAGTTTTTGGCGGCCGATCGCCTGGTGATCTACCAATTTACCCAGGCGCCAGGCCCGGAACTGGCGGTCAGCCCTGATCCGGAGGAACCCTCCCTGGCCAGCCCCGGGGTGAGGGGGCACATTACCTACGAAGACCGGGCTGACCCCAGCATTAAGTCGGTGCTGCACTACAGCGAGCAGCAATGCTTTGATCGGGTGCCGGGCTGCCGCGATCGCTACCTGGCGGGGCAAACCCTGGCGGTGCCGGATGTGGCCACGGCCT
>JAYKIM010000082.1:0-4208 GCA_035286245.1 Cyanobacteriota bacterium
TCTAATATATTTCCGAACAAAGCTATTCCATTTTCTCTTTGTTTTTTTAAGCTGGCTGTCTCGAGTACCAGCCCAAGCAGTTTCATCAAGATACTTCTCAAAAATATGCACAGAGGGATGATCACAATTTAACTGCCATGGTTTCACCATGCCACCATAATGAATAACATAAGGATTAGTAACTACCTGGTGTAAAGTCTCAGAATCTTTAAAGGGATTATGCTTAGGATCATGAGCATAGGGCCCATAGACAAAGAAAGGTAGCTGGTTCCATTGAGAGCTAATTTTCTTCCACCTTCCTGCGAGGACAGCATTTAAGATATCCTGATCATGCGTCTTAATTGTATCCTTGTTCTTTTCAAGAAAATCGAAGAAAACAGCTGCGATATTGGTCTCTCTCCACTTATCAAGGTTTGCAACTAAAAGACCTGCATTAAAGTATTCTGCCTTTGGATCCAAATTTAATTCTCTATAGTTACTCAAGCCTGGGGCAGTGGAGAGATGGTTCCCATTAATTGCTGCCATAACAAAGCTATCTTCCATGTCCATATCCCAGAGATCTTGAAGATCGCCTAAAACAATCATGTCGGCATCTAAATAGATAGCCCTAGAGACTTCCTTTGGTAAAATCTCTGCCATTAGCAGACGGTAATAGTAAGCCAGAATAATATCTCGAGGTATTATCCTAAGTCGCTCAAGATTTGGGCGAAGCCAAATAATTTCCAACCGGTCAGATTTCAAAGTGGCCTCAGCTTTTTCCTTGCTGGACTGCTTAATACCTCCGTCAACAACGTATAAGCATATCTTTGAAGTCGACGACTTTAAATTTTTGAATGCTGAATGTACTGTCACCGTCATTGGCATCACATAGTTATCATCGACGGTAGCAACAAGAACTATTGGCTCAGCTATAGACTTAGATTCAAAAGCCTCGGAGGAGGATGGTGAATATCTATCTAAAAACTGTAAAGCATTATTTGTGATGGCCATAACAAAGGATTTGAAAGAAAGAACAATGGAACAAATAGGAACTACTAAATATTCTATTTAAGAATGAAAAGTACTAAAAAAACTCACTAATTAACCTTCCTTCCGAGTAAGAAGTAAAATCAAATCAGTGACCTTTGGTCAAGGACGGAATATAAGCTAGATATAGCCCTAATGAATTTTAGCGTAAACTTTCCTAATTTTCCTGAATTCTAAATTTTTATCTTGCCTTTTATTAAGTAGTTATTCAGCCTATCTCCCGAAGCAGTAGTCTATTCTAAGCAAAATTACTTAAACACTTGTGACAGTATAAAATAGTTGAGGTCTAGGGGCAGGACAATTCGCCTACACCCCATAGAACCTTCATATATTTCTCAGATTTATAAATTTTTCATGAAATTATGGCGGTTTCTGTCCTGATGAAGGATGGGACGCTGAAGCCGCTTCGCCTCTGCACCCCAACCCCTCTTGGGAGTAGGCTGCTATATATACATATCTCCTATTGAGGCTCAAAATACCCCATTGCCTCTCCCCTCGCGTAGCGGCCTGGAGGGCATATACTGTGGGGGTTAGAGGTGTCGAGAATGTATTACGGTGCCAAGTCCACTCAATCCCCACTTCGCGTAGCGCCCTAGGGAGCATCTTTGAGGGGACCTTAAAGATGAAGAAGCGACTGGCAGAGACGCCAGACCAGGCTGCGATGGCAGTGTTTTATGATAGATAAGTAAACCTGAAATCAGTGCTTAGGGGAACCTAACCGTGGTAACCATCACCCTACTGAATTGGACTGTTGGTCTGGGTCTAGCAATCATGACCCTACTATTTATATTTCGCATCGTGCTGACCTGGTACCCCCAGGTCGAGTTGACACGTTTTCCCTGGCTATTGGTGTTCTGGCCTACGGAACCTCTCCTGGTGCCGGTACGTAAATGGATACCACCCATTGGGGGGGTGGACATTGCTCCGGTGATTTGGGTGGGGCTGATCACCCTGTTGCGGGAACTCCTGGTGGGGCAACAGGGACTACTGAGAATGGTGGGTTAACCCTGGGCGTACTCTGGGGCAGTGTAGCCATTTTCAAAGGCATACTTGACCAGTTGGGATCGGTTTTTTAAGCCTAGCTTGGCCAGGATATTACTGAGGTGGGTCTGCACGGTGCGGGGGCTAAGGAACAGATGGTTAGCAATCTCCTTGTTGGTAAAGCCCTGAATCACCTGCCAGAACACCTTCAGCTCAGCACCGCTGAGGGCCTCGGGGAGGGCATCCTTGGTGACGACTGGCTCGGGAGGAATGGGCTGTAGGCTATCTTGTAACCGCTGTAGTCGAGCCACGTTGCCCTTTACCTTAGCAATCAACTCCTGAGCATGGAAGGGTTTGACCAGGTAGTCATCGGCCCCAATCAGGTGACCCTGGACCCGATCGTTGACATCTCCCAAGCTAGACAGAAAGATAAAGGGTATCATCTGACCGATGGGGCAGGCCCGCACTTGGCGGCAAAACTCAAACCCATCCATCCCTGGCATGAGAATATCGGAGAGGACGACATCCGCTGGCCGAGTAGTAAGGAGATGCAGGGCTTCCTGACCGGAAGCGGCATTAATGACCTCAAAGCCCTGGGCCTGTAAACGGCGGGTTAGAGCGAGTTGCAAGGTCTTGTCATCATCAACGATCAGCACTGTTGTCATGGTAAAAACCTTCAGAAAATGGTGACCAGAGTGGCCTTGGGCCTGTGATACACCCCTAGCCCAGCTCTCGACCCCAGGTCTAAAAGAACCCTTAAGCCCTGACAAATCGTTGCCAAACAGGCGGATTTAGTGGCTAAAGCAGATTAGACTGTGGGTTATTTTGTCGCATTCTGGGCAAGTTGTCATGTACGAACGGATCACTCCCCCCTCCGTGGGCGAACGTATCACCTTTAAGGACGGCGAACCTGTCGTGCCAGATAACCCTATCATTCCCTACATTCGCGGTGATGGAACGGGGGTGGACATTTGGCCTGCTGCCGAACGGGTTTTTGATGCCGCCGTAGCCACCGCTTACGGGGGAAACCGGCGGATCACCTGGTTTAAGGTTTATGCCGGCGATGAGGCCTGTGAGCAGTACGGCACCTTTCAATACCTACCGGAGGATACCCTGCAGGCGATTCGGGAGTACGGCGTGGCCATTAAGGGCCCTTTGACTACGCCCATTGGCGGTGGTATTCGATCTCTGAATGTGGCTCTACGCCAAATTAATGATCTGTATGCCTGTGTACGCCCCTGTCAGTATTATGCCGGCACCCCCTCGCCCCATCGCAGTCCAGAAAAATTGGATGTGATTATTTACCGGGAAAATACGGAGGATATCTATCTGGGGATCGAGTGGAAACAGGGGGATCCGATCTGCGATCGCTTGATCAACCTGCTCAACACCGATTTAATTCCCGCCACCCCCGAGCATGGTAAAAAGCAAATCCCCCTGGATTCTGGGATTGGCATTAAGCCGATCAGTAAAAAGGGCAGTCAACGCCTGGTGCGACGGGCGATCAAGCACGCCCTGCGGCTGCCCCCGAGTAAACAGCAGGTCACCCTGGTGCACAAAGGCAACATCATGAAGTACACCGAAGGGGCCTTCCGTGACTGGGGCTACGAACTAGCCACCACGGAGTTTCGTCAGGAGTGTGTTACGGAGCGGGAGTCTTGGGTGCTGGGGAATCGGGAGGCCAACCCCGACCTATCGGTGGAGGATAACGCCCGCCAGATCGAACCCGGCTATGATGCCCTCACCCCGGAGAAAAAGGCGGCGGTCTGTAGCGAAGTGCAGGCTATTTTAGACGCCATCTGGGCGACCCATGGTCAGGGCCAGTGGAAAACTAAGATCATGGTCAACGATCGCATCGCCGACAGCATCTTCCAGCAGATTCAGACCCGCCCTGACGAGTACTCCATTCTGGCCACCATGAACCTGAATGGGGATTATCTTTCCGATGCCGCCGCCGCCATCGTGGGTGGCCTGGGCATGGGGCCCGGGGCCAACATTGGGGACAGTTGCGCCATCTTTGAGGCCACCCACGGCACCGCCCCCAAACACGCTGGCCTGGATCGTATTAACCCTGGTTCGGTCATTTTGTCGGGGGTGATGCTGCTGGAGTACCTGGGCTGGCAGGAGGCAGCGGACCTGATTAAGACCGGTATTGCCGGAGCGATCGCGAACCGCGAGGTGACCTACGATCTGGCCCGCCT
>JAYKIM010000083.1:0-4092 GCA_035286245.1 Cyanobacteriota bacterium
CGAAAAAGCATACTTAAACATCTCCAGATTTGCTTAAACAAGCCAAAAATAGCATTATCAATAGTTTTTCTCAAGCGGGTAAATATTATTTAGTATTCCCGGGCTTACTTTGCCTTACCGGTAGCCCCTCGCCCATCACTTCCCTTATATTTTCCTTAGATTTACTGGATTATATTTCCCTTATGTTTGTCAGATCCCTGATTAAGGTTCTTCAGGGTATCTTTCGAATTATTCTTGATATTTCCTGTGATTGGGGGGATCTAAGCAACAGATGCCCGTGTTTCAAGTTCCTAACATTTGACCGATTACCACCTGGTCTATGATTCAGGTTGGCGCCACTCACCCCGATGTGGACAGAGCCTTGGCGGTGGGTGAGATGGGTTCTGGAGGGAAAACCTTAAAATTAATTTCGAGTCATTCCGGAAACCCGCTCAACTGTGATAATTTGCCTAAGATAAGGCGGTGGTGATACCGTTAAGGCGTTTATCCAATCGATCACCCTAAGAGGTTGCTTGAAAAGGGTTACCCCAGGTATATTTTGCGAGAGCATCCCACTTTCGTAAGTTTGCCCTCATCCCCTAACCCCTTCTCCCTTTTGGGAGAAGGGGAACCGGATTCAAAGTCCCTCTCCCGCTCTGGGAGAGGCATTTAGGGTGAGGGCGGCAAAACTGGGATGCACCGGTAGAAACGTGTTTATAAGGTGCAATTGTCATGACTGGCCCCCAACCCTCCCCCAACCGTAAGTCTTTGGACCTGGATGAACTAATTGCCATCGTTGTGGCCTTTTCGGTGGTAGGTACCATCCTCTGGTGGACCTTGGGACAGAAAACCAAGACCTGGCCTGGCCAGCTCGGCGGGTTAGGGGAGCGGCTAGAGCGGTCTAGGACGGCGGTAGTGCCTGAGGCCGACAGCCTACCGGCCCCAGACCTGACGGAACCCGCCACCAAACCCGCGCCCTCCCCCATAGCCAGCAAGCCCGCCGTTGTCACTCCCCCGACCACGACGACTGCGCCCCTGCCCTCTCCAGCCCCTAACGCGTCGACTAGCCCTGCCCCCACCATTGCCGTACCCCAGGTGGGCGCGGCGGCGGTGACCTTCTCAGATGTGCCCGAGAGCCATTGGGCCTACCCCTTCATCCATGCCCTCAACCAACGGGGGATGCTGGGGGGGGTGGGTGATGGTTCCTTTCAGCCCGATCAACCGGTGACCCGAGCCCAGTATGCGACCCTGCTCAGCGAGGTGCTGAAGGGGCCGCGACAGAGCGAGATTAACTTTAGTGATGTGCAGGTCAACTCCTGGGCCGCCCAGCCCATTGAGGCCGCCGTCCGGGCTGGTTTTCTGGAGGGCTACCCCGACCAAACCTTTCAGCCCGCCGACCTGATCACCAAAATGGAGGTGATTCTCTCCCTGGTTAACGGCTTACAACTCTCCAAACCCCAGGACCCAGAGGCGGCACTGCAAGCCTTTAGCGATCGCGATCAAGTCCCCGAGTGGGCCCGGCCAGCCCTGGGGGCCGCTGCCCAGGCGGATGTGGTGGTCAACTACCCCGATGTTGACCGGCTCCGCCCCGATCAACCTGCCACCCGGGCGGAGGTGGCCGCCCTGCTATACCAGGCCCTGCAAACCACCGGCCAGGTTCCCCCCCTGGAGTCTCCCTACATTGTCCATGCTCCCCAGTAGGCGATAGGCCGCGAACCTGTTTAAGGCAGCTAGGCACCCTTGCCTCACCACCGATCTCCTAAGGGTTGGCCTCGGGGTTTATGTTAGGGGCGGCGTAACTGAAACTACGCCCTCCTAGGAGCCTCTTGGCGCATACATAATGATCAGCGTTCCTACTAATGCCACAACGGCGCCGATAATATCAAACCGATCGGGTCGAACCTTATCTATACCCCATCCCCAAAAAAACGCAACCAAAAGGAAAATTCCACTGTATGCCGCCTGCACACGTCCGAAGTTAGCTGGCTGAAGGGTCGGCAGAGTGCCGTACATAAATAACACCGCTGCCCCTGCCACTGCATACCAAATGCTTTTATACTCTCGTAGCCATTGCCAAACCAGATAAGCACCGCCAAGCTCAAATAATCCTGTGATCACAAAGTAGAGTAAAGATTTCACCACTGTCATAGGAATCCGATTCTAGAAACATAGAGAGCATCCCAATTTTGTTAGTTTGCCCCCATCCCCTAATCCCTTTTTTGGGAAAAGGGGGTAGGGGAGCCGGATTCAACCTCCCTCTCCCAGAGCGAGAGAGGGATTTTAGGGTGAGGGCGGCAAAACTGGGATGCACCAGATCTAAACATCCCTCGGCCCTATGGCGAAACCGATCTCGCAGAGGATTTAGTGGTCTAGCAAGGTTTAAGTGAGCAGTAAATCTCTCCCCGTCCCCCTATCCCCCCGTCTCCCCTGCTGGCTGAGTTTGGCAAACTTTGCCTAGCCTGGGTCATCGGGGGTGAGGGTTTGATGCTTTTAATGGAGGAGGGGCTGATCGCCCATCGTAGTTGCAGGCACCCCTGACCTGGGCGTTCTGGGAAAAACTATATATCGAATCAAAACTTCCGGAAACAGGTAACTGGTGCATGTAAAACTAAGCTATAGCGCTTGGAAAACCCCATGGATGAGCAACGACTTCAGGCCGAATCCGCCCAACAGTTTTTGTTAGAGACCTTGCAGTTAATAGCAGATCAGGGAGACAATCCCCAGCAGATCTATCCCCTGTGGGCGCAGCAACAAGCCCGGTTTAATCCAGAGTTGCTGGCGGTATTGCCCAGCGTCGCCGCCCAACTCCTGCAGGGAGATACGGAACGGCGCACCTTTATCGCGACGGTCTTAGGGGTATTTGGCAATCTGATTAATCAGTTTCCTTTGGGAATACGTCGGCTCAACCTGGAACTGGGTATTGCTGCCTACAACGCTAGCTTGGAGGTGTTTACCCGAGAGGCGATGCCCGTCGATTGGGCAGGTGTCCAGATGAATCTGGCGAATGCTTACCGTAACCGCATCCAGGGGGACCGGGCCCAAAATATTGAAAACGCCATCGCTGCCTGCAAAGCAAGCTTGGAGGGGAGAACTCGAGAGCATCTGCCCGCCGAGTGGGCCCAATCGATGAATAGTTTGGCAAACGCTTATTCTGACCTCATCCGCGGTGATCGGGCCGGCAACCTGGAGCAGGCGATCACCGCCTACAACGCCGTCTTAGAGATCTTTAAACCCGACCTACTACCCAATGATTGCCGCAGAACAGCTCGCAGTTTAGGTAATCTCTATTGTGAGCAAACCCGATGGCAATCGGCGGTTTCGGCCTATCAGACAGCGCTACAAGCGGCGGAGACCCTGTATCAAAGTGCCAACTTACTGGATAGTCAGGCGGCGGAATTGTCAGAAACCGCCGATCTCCCCCGTCGGGCCGCCTATGCTCTGGCTCGGGTCGGTGATCTCCAAAAAGCTGTCGAAACCCTGGAGCAGGGTCGGGCCCGGGGTCTGAGTGAAAGCCTCAACCGCGATCGCACCGATCTCGCCCAACTACAACAAACCCACCCCGATCTTTGCCAGAACTACCAGGAGATTGCCAACCAACTACGCAACCTGGAAGCTCAGCAGCGCGATCGCATGACCTCCGAGGAGCGCCATAGCCTAACACCTGAAGAACTGCGAGACATCTTCGCCCTCAACCTGGCGGAGCAGGGGGGCCTGCGCCTGGCCATTCTCTCCGCCTGCGAAACCGGCATGATTGGCACTAAAAACGCTGACGAGGTCATCAGTTTACCCACCGGGTTGCTGCAGGCGGGGGTGGCCGCGGTGATCGCCTCCCTCTGGGGCGTTTCTGACCTCAGCACCATGCTGCTGCTGAGGAAATTCTATGAACTGTGGCGGACCAACAACCAGGAACCGTCAGTAGCCCTGCGCCAGGCCCAACGCTGGCTACGAGATCGCACCGAAGCCGAAATTGCTCCGCTTTTGGACAGGCGAACCCGCAACCCGGCCCACCGTCCCTTCTCCCATCCCTACCACTGGGCGGCCTTCAGCTACACTGGCGTTTAACCGTCTAACTTACCGCTCCCCATTCATCCCTATGTTCACCAATGACCAGGC
>JAYKIM010000084.1:0-5406 GCA_035286245.1 Cyanobacteriota bacterium
TAAGGGCGCGGGTGTTGGTCAGCACAAAGAAAATCGGCGCCGGGTCCTGCAGCCCCTGGCGTAGGGTTTCCGTATCCCAGCCCATGAGTAACAGGCAGCTATGCACGGTCTGAGAACCGGTGGGATCGTCATCCAGCACAATGATTTTAGGGGAAGCCATGGCCACTGCTCCGCAGGAACACCCATTACTATCCCCCAGAATTGACCCCATAGCCAGGCTATCTGCACCGGCGGCATCAACTCAAGCCGAAATCCACCCATGGGCAAGGCCGTCAGGAGCCAGTAGACCCTATACTCCGTCTAACCTCTGCTCCCCGACCCCAATAAAATATCTTGCCCTGAGCTATTACCCCCCAATAGCATGCTTAAGCGTCGTATGATGCTGGTTACAGACTATTGGCCCGTCAATGCGCTTTTCCAAGATTCTAATTGCCAACCGTGGAGAAATCGCCCTCCGCATTCTCCGTACCTGTGAAGAAATGGGCATCGCTACCGTGGCGGTGCACTCCACCGTTGATCGCCACGCCCTGCACGTGCAATTAGCGGATGAGGCCGTGTGCATTGGGGAAGCCCCCAGCCAGAAGAGCTACCTGAATATCCCCAATATCATTGCCGCCGCCCTCACCCGCAATGCCAGCGCCATTCACCCGGGCTACGGGTTTCTGGCGGAAAATGCCCGGTTTGCTGAAATCTGCGCCGATCACCAGATTGTCTTTGTCGGCCCCTCGCCGGAGGCCATCCGCAAAATGGGGGATAAATCCACCGCCAAGGAAACCATGCAACGGGTAGGGGTGCCCACGGTGCCCGGTAGTGAGGGGCTGTTGATGGATGAAGAGGCGGCGGCGGCGATCGCCGAGCAGATTGGCTATCCGGTGATTATCAAGGCCACCGCAGGCGGTGGCGGCCGGGGCATGCGGCTAGTCCAGGACCCCAGCGAGCTCAGCAAGGCCTTTATGGCCGCCCAGGGGGAGGCCCAGGCCGCCTTTGGTAACCCCGGCGTCTATCTGGAAAAGTTTGTCGAACGCCCCCGCCACATTGAATTTCAGATCCTGGCGGATAGCCATGGCAATGTGGTTCACCTGGGGGAACGGGATTGCTCCATCCAGCGGCGCCACCAAAAACTACTGGAGGAGGCCCCCAGCCCCCTGCTGGACCCGATCATGCGGCAGAAAATGGGGGCGGCGGCGGTACGGGCCGCCCAGTCCATTAACTACGTGGGGGCCGGCACGGTGGAGTTTTTGGTGGACCCCAGTGGGGAGTTCTACTTTATGGAAATGAACACCCGCATTCAGGTGGAACACCCGGTCACGGAAATGATTACCGGCATTGACCTGATCGCCGCCCAACTGCGCATTGCCCAGGGGGAAAAGCTGCCCTTTACCCAGGCGGATATCCAGTTTCGCGGCCATGCGATCGAGTGCCGCATTAATGCCGAAGACCCAGACCATAACTTTCGGCCCAACCCGGGGCGGATTAACGGTTACCTGGCCCCCGGCGGCATGGGGGTGAGAATGGACTCCCACGTCTACACCGACTACGAAATCCCCCCCTACTACGATTCCCTGGTGGGCAAGTTAATTGTTTGGGGCCCCGATCGTTCTACCGCCATTAACCGGATGCGGCGGGCCCTGCGGGAATGTGCCATCACCGGTCTGCCCACCACCATCCCCTTCCACCAGAAGGTGCTGGACAATCCAGAGTTTCTCAGTGGCAACGTTTACACTAACTTCGTTGCCCAAATGAACGCCAAGTCCTAACCGGCGAGCTTGAGGCCGTAAACCCTCAGGGTTGATGGGGGCAGGGGAGATAGGGAGAGAGCCATTGCAGGCCGGCCGCAGTCAGCGGAGCTACCGGGTCGTCGACTATAACCGGGGAACAAAAATGTCTGGATTTCATCATAATCTTCCCCTGGGCTATTCAAACTAATTAGCATGCCTCCTAAACTGTGGATACTTAGAAAGTATTTGAGTAACCCTAAGGTCATCGACCTAGGGTTATAGATCACAGGTATTTATGCCATTAGTTGTTCTGGTTTACTGATCTGAGTAGGATGACCCCGAACCGCCTGCCATGCTCCCCATCATTGATTGATCGCCAACCCGGTAAGTGATTAAAAGCTATGCGAATCCTGAAAACCCAGACCTTACGAGGGCCGAACTACTGGAGTATCCGTCACCCCAACCTGATTCTAATGCGGCTCGATCTCGAGGATTTGGCCGATCGCCCTTCGGATCAAGTTCCTGGGTTTTATGAGGCCCTGGCCAGTACCCTGCCCAGCCTGATTGAGCACTTCTGTTCTCCGGGTCATCGGGGGGGCTTCCTGAGTCGGGTGCGTCAGGGCACCTACATGGGCCATATCGTCGAGCATGTGGCCCTAGAGCTCCAAACCCTAGCCGGCATGGGGGTGGGCTTTGGTCGCACTCGCCAAACCGCTGAAGCTGGCGTATATCAGGTGGTGTTTGAGTATCAGTACGAACAGGCCGGTCGCTATGCGGCCCGGGCCGCTGTCCGTTTATGCAATAGCCTGGTGGAAACCGGTCACTACCCCCCGGCAGAACTGGAACAGGACCTCACTGACCTGCAGGGGTTTCGCCTGGAGGGTTCCCTGGGGCCCAGTACGGAGGCCATTGTGCGGGGCGCAGAGTCCAGGGACATTCCCTGGACTCCCCTGGCCACCCGAGCCATGATCCAGCTGGGCTATGGTCGATATCAACAACGGGTACAGGCCACCCTCAGCACTAAAACCAGCATTCTGGCGGTGGAATTAGCCTCCGATAAGGAGGGTACCAAGCAAATTCTGCGGGAAGCAGGGGTGCCGGTGCCCAGGGGTACGGTGATTTACTATCTGGACGAACTGGAGGAGGCCATCAAGGATGTGGGCGGCTACCCGATCGTGGTTAAACCCCTGGATGGCAACCACGGTCGGGGGATTACCATCGACATTAATGATTACGAAGCCGCCCAGGAGGCCTACGAGGCCGCCCGGGATGTCTCTAAGGGGGTGATTGTTGAGCGATTTTACCGGGGTCGAGATCATCGGGTGCTGGTGATTAATGGCCAGGTGATCGCGGTGGCGGAGCGGGTACCGGCCCACGTGGTGGGGGACGGTCGCGCCACCATCGAACAGCTGATTGAGATTACCAATCAGGATCCGCGTCGCGGCGAAGGCCACGATAATTTGCTAACTCGCATCGAGGTGGACCGCACCAGCTGGCAACTGCTGGATCGGCAGGGCTACACCCTGGAGACGGTTTTACCTGCGGGTCAAATCTGCTACCTGAGGGCTACGGCGAATCTGAGCACCGGTGGCATAGCCATTGACCGTACCGATACCATCCATCCCGACAACATCTGGTTGGCCCAACGGATTGCTAAAACCATTGGCCTGGATATCGCCGGTATTGATGTTGTCACCACGGACATTGCCAAGCCCCTCCGGGAGACAGATGGGGTGGTGGTGGAGGTGAATGCTGCCCCCGGCCTACGCATGCACATCTGCCCCAGTGAAGGCATTGCCCGCAATGTGGCGGAACCGATCCTGACCATGCTGTTTCCCCCCGGTAGCCCCAGCCGGATTCCCCTCCTCGCCATTACCGGTACTAACGGTAAAACCACCACCACCCGTCTGATCGCCCACATCTTTAAGCAAACCGGGCAGGTGGTGGGCTACACCACCACCGACGGTATCTATATTGGCGATCGCCTGGTGGAAGCTGGCGACACCACCGGTCCCCAAAGCGCCCAGGTGATTCTCCAGGATCCCACCGTTGAGGTGGCGGTGCTAGAAACCGCTCGAGGCGGCATTCTACGTTCCGGTCTAGCCTTTAAAGACTGCGATATTGGGGTGGTGCTCAACGTTGCCGCCGACCACCTTGGCCTGGGGGACATCGAGACCGTAGAGGATCTGGCCCACCTCAAGAGTGTGGTGGTGGAAACCACCCGGCCCAGCGGCTATGCCGTGCTGAACGCTGACGATCCCCTGGTTACGGCGATGGCGGCCCGGGTCAAGGGGCAAATAGCTTATTTTTCCATGAATCCCCACAACGAGGTGCTGCGCAACCACACCCAGCAGGGGGGGTTGGCCGCCATCTACGAGCAGGGTTACCTGTCCATCCTCAAGGGGGATTGGCTGCTACGCATTGAACAGGCGGAGAGGGTTCCCCTCACCATGGGGGGGCTCGCCCCCTTCCAGATTGCCAACTGCCTAGCCGCCAGCCTGGCGGCCTTCGCCCAAGGGGTGAGCATCGAGCATATTCGCCAGGCCCTACACAGCTTCCAGGCCTCCGCCCAACTCACCCCCGGTCGGATGAACCTGTTTAACCTGGGCCACTTCCATGCCCTGGTGGATTACGCCCATAACCCCGCCAGCTATGAAGCCCTCAGTGGCTTTGTGAAAAACTGGCCGGGCCGGCGAATTGGGGTGGTCGGCGGGCCCGGAGATCGCCGGGACGACGACTTTATTACCCTGGGCAAACTGGCCGGGCAAATGTTTGATGAGATTATCGTGAAGGAAGACGACGACACCCGGGGTCGGCCCCGCGGGGATGCCGCCAAGTGGATCGTCCACGGGCTAGAGGAGGTTACCATCGCCGCCAGCTATCACACCATTTTGGACGAGACCGAGGCCATTAATACCGCTCTGGATACCGCCGTTGAGAATAGCCTGGTGGTGATTTTGCCCGAAAGTGTGAGCCGGGCGATTAGCTTGATCAAGGTTCGCCATCCCCTGCCCTCCACCAACCTGGTAGGTCAGGAGGGCGGTAATGGGTCCACCCCCGGCCCTGAGGTGGATCAATACGTTGAGGTGCATCCATAGGGGTTCCAGGACCTGGGCGAGGCCCCTAAGGTTAGGCTCAGCCCTTGATCCGAGCCAGAACAGCCCTGGTTAAAGGATGGGGTTTTCTGGCTAGCGCCGCAATAGCGTCCCCTGGTGGGGTATGTAACCCCTACCCAGGGTTAGCGTTGATCGATCAGCCGGGGGCTAAGGGCGCGGACCAAAGCTATACATAACATCATGTTGCGCATCAAAAATTGTCCCACCGAAACATAAAGAAAATATTGTAATTCCGAGATTTGCGAAGGAATGCGGGAATGCTAAGGTTATATAAATAAAGGTCAAGCTTAATAAAGACCTTTGCAATACATAAACCTTTGAGATGTCCATTCCCAGTGAATCGGACATCTGCTTTTTTGGGGCAAAAATTTTTCAAGCTACGGCGGACTATGGCGGATTTCCCTTGAATGGGGTATCCACTCAAGCCCGGCGGGGCTGATCGCTAAGGAATCCAGGAGGAGTTACAGCACCCGGCCGGAGGCCCCCCGGGGTTGGTATTGGCCCTGGCCGGGGCGGCCCAGCCACTGTTCGCCGTCCACGATGCACTGGCCCCGCAGAAAGACTTTTTTGAC
>JAYKIM010000085.1:0-6208 GCA_035286245.1 Cyanobacteriota bacterium
ACCGATACCAATGCCGCGATCTGTGGGGCTTTGCTGGGGGCGGTGTATGGGGTGGAGGCGATTCCGGCCCAATGGTTGGAGCGGGTGTTGAGTTGTCGCCCCCAGGCGGGGCGGGCAGGGGTACATCGGCCCCGGCCTGAGTGTTTCTGGCCGGGGGATGGGTTGGGGTTGGCGGCGGCGTTGCTGGGGGAGGGGTGAGATGGGGAGATCAACCGGGTTGAGCCCTTTCGTAAGCCTGCAGCGTATGTTTTAGGTCCATCACCATCAGGTCTCGTAGCGCCGCCGGGCTATGGATCAGGCAGTCGGGGCCGTAGCGGCGCACCTCGCGCAGTAACCAAAAGCTGTGATTGATGCGGCGCACCACCCGGCGAATCTGGCGGTCTGGGTCCCATTCGTTAACCAGGTCGCGCCCTGTTTTTGATCGGTAGGCCAGGGCTAGTCGCCCCAACAGATGAATTTCCACGTCGATGAAGGCCAGTTCGGGCTGCCAGGGGCCAGCCAGGGGGCCGATGACGGTTTCCTCGGGGATGCGATCGAGGCGCAAAACCCAGTTATGGGCGAGTTCCGGTAGGTCCTGGTTGGCGGTGGTTTGGTCACACCAGCAGGTCAGGTATTCCCGTTCTTCCAAGGTAACGATTTTGGCATAGCGGATAGAAAAGTTCCGGATTTCACCGGTGGTGTCTTGATAAGTAAGAGAGAAGGGGCGTTGCCGGCGTATGCTGGCTTCGATATCCCTTCGCCAGGGGGCACCGGGTTGATCAACAAAACGTTGGATTTCCTGTCGTAGGGGGTGGTTGAGTTCGCTACGTTCGAGCAGCAGGTTGGCCAGGGCCAGGGCTTCGGAGTGATGGCCGGTGTCAATCAGATAGTTGCGAATCAGGTTGAGGGTGGTGATGCGTTCCTGACTCCAGCCGTGGTTGAGGGCGACCCGTAGGTGGCCCCGGGCGATCGCCTGGATCAGGCGGGAGATGTTGGGTTTATCCCCCCAGGTTTGGTCAAAGTCGAGGGCCAGTTGCTCAAGCTGGGCTTTTTCCAGATCGGAGATGGAGAGGGTCAGGGAACGGCCAGGGCGGGTCATAGCAAAAGGAAAAGTGTACGGACACTTTATCTATAAATGGCTTGCACATCTTTATTATGGTTGCCATGATGGGGTTACACAACAAAACACGGACATTTTGTCTGTAATCTCTAAAAGACTAAAAAGCCAGGCCTATGGTTGTCCAAATCCTGCGAAAGAAGTTCACTGTAGAGCAATATCGCCAGATGATTATAGCCGGTATCCTGATTGACCCCAATCGCCTGGAGCTGTTGGCGGGGGAGGTGCTTGAAATGCCTGACCTGGGTTCAGCCCATCGACTGGGGGTTGAGCGGTTGACGGAGTTATTCGGGCTGGGGCTGGCCTTCAGGGCGATTCTGCGGGTGCAAAGCCCGTTGGGGCTAGGTCTGGCCTCCGCTCCCCGACCGGATATCGCGGTGCTGCGGCAACGGGTCTATTTCTATGCCGGAGAAGGGTCTAAAGCTGAAGATATCCTGGCGGTGGTGGAGGTGGCGGACGCTACGGAGGAATTTGACCGGCTGGTGAAGCTGCCGATCTACGCTGACCATGGGATTGGGGAGGTCTGGATTGTGGATTTGCAGGCCGGGGCGGTGCAGGTTTACCGGCAGCCAGGAAGGAATGGCTATGGGCAGGTGCAGGTGCTGAGGGGTAGGGAGGAGGTCAGGTTTATGGCTTTTCCTGATGTTGGGTTTAGGGTGGATGAGCTTTTTGGCTGGGAGGGGTAGGGGGTGATGGAGTGGGGAGTAGTTTAGTGTTTACTGAACACTCCGGCTGATGTTCTACCTCCTCTATCGATTTCGTGGGTGCTACGCAGGTTAAAGGCTAACACCGCTGCAACTTTAAGCTGGCAGGGGATGGCAAGGGAAGTAACAGATAGTAAGTAACGTTTCTCATATGTTTAAGCAGCGTAGATTGTTCAAGCAGGAGTCGAAAACCCTTGATGAGCAATACTTTAATGAAATTCGACCCACACTGTACGAGCTACATGGTCTTCATGCCCAGTATGGCAGCCGTGTTGGACGGAGTTTAGCAGAGCATCTGGATTCGGCCTGTCAATTTGTCTTGACGGTAAGTAAGCTAGCTGGAGTTAATGATGACCAGCGGGCGCTGATTCTGGCTGCAACTGCCGTTCATGACTTGAATAAACTGGATGACCATGGGCGGAACGTTAAAACCCTGGCCCGCGATCACAACTTCCTAAAAACCCAGTTAGAGCAGGCTGGTGTTGCCAACTGGGTTAAGACTGATGACGACCTGGAATTGGTACGCCGACTGATTGAACGCCATTCTGGCCATAGCGCCAGTGATGGCCTGCGGTTCCTGCCTGAGGATCCCAACATTAAACGCTGGGCAGCTATGTTAATTGGCGGAGACCTTTATGATTTGGGTATTCCCGAAGAGCAGCGTATTCGTAAAGTCGAAACCGAACTGACGGTTGCCCTAGGACGAGACACACACCTTTTCAGAGTGGGTCTGGCGGAGGATCGAGGTTACCTAACTGCCTTACTCCTGGCGGCCTGCGAAGACGTGCTCCATGCTCGGGGGTTGAGCACCTTGACGATTGATCCGGATGGCCAGATTTTTATTGGTGAACAATTTCCTGAGGAGGACCTAATCCCTGCCATTGCCCACCAGTGGCACTACAAAATCAATCAGGTCTTTAGCGGTAATGTCGAGCAACTGGTCACCCCCAGTAAAGATGGCATTAAGGTTGATCCCCAGGCGGTACAACAAAATCCTGAGGCTGCCATTGATCAAGTGGATGTGTTGTTGGTCAAAAAGTTTAGTGGTTATAAGGCAGATAAGGTTGCTCAAGATATTCAAAAATACGGGGGTAAAGCAGGAGATCTAGCCGTTACAACGGCGGCGGAATTGGGCCTCCTGCCCGTTGCTTCTGCGGCTGATTTCGCTGTTTCTGAAGGGCTCAAGGCGGCATATCTAAGTTATCGAGAAGCTAGTTTAAGCCCCAAGGATGCTTGGGATCAAATCACCGATCTGGTTGGCCTATCCCCTCCACAACGGGCGGCATTAGAGCCCTTCGATGCTCAGTATGGACGGTGTCTCTTTGCCGCCAGGGCCGTCCCAACTGGTCAGGCGGCGATCGCCCCCCTACTGCGAGACTCCTTTCAACGCCGCCAAAGCGAAGATACTTCAGTGCCTCAGGAGTTAATCGAAGCGGTAGGGCAACTCCTCAACTTTGCCCACCCCTCCACCTGGCAAGGCTGGGTGGAACTCAACAGCTACATCGAAGCCAGCCCCCGTCTGCGCTGTTCCCTAGGACCAACTACAGCCGCCCAGGTGGAAGAATTGATTTCCGCCAAGATGCCCCCCGAAACCAAGGTACAGTCCTTCTCCAATCGATTGCCGGGGGGGATGGGGGCAGAACCTAAACGGCGTGGGGACCGCCTGTCGGCCAAAGGATACCAGCTGTTGACAGTGGGGGCTAACTTTCCTAAGGCCAGCAAACAGGCCCCTTTGTACCTACATTTTGCCCTACCTAAGGGGTCCAGCCTTGAACTGCAGCGCCTTTGGAAGCAATTCCTCCGACGCACTGCCGAAATCAACGAAGACGGCGCAGTGACTATTGACGAGCTTCAGCTTTACCGTGACCTGAAGCTTGTCTTTCAAGCAAATAAAGTCGTGGGCTTAGCCCTGCCTAAACGGCCAGAATTTACCCATAGTACCGTTACGATTCCGGTGTTATGGGGTGATGTCAATCATTCCCTGGCCCTACTCAAGTCTTTACGCCTAGCCCTTGAAATGGCCTTAGCCCTGGATATTGGCTTTCCCTTCGTGGTGGGTGCCAACCTGGAGATTGTTGCCAACTGGGATCTTTTCGGTCGGGTTGAGGGTATTCCCGCAACCCTCCAGCCGCTGCTCAGTACTGGGCAGTATCTGCGGGAAGGTAATCTCTCAAAGCAAATGCGACGACAGCAGGTGACAGCGGAAGCTGTTTTAGAACGCTTGCGTTGCCTGGGCCAACTGGCTATAGGTGTGGCCAGCCTGCCCAAAAAGGACGCCTGTCTTTACGATTTAGCCCGATCCACAGGAAGACCCCTGGGTTTGTACCATGTTTTGCTGCGCTGGCTTTTGCGAGAGCAAGACGATCCCCACCTGGAGGCAGCCTGGGCTCGGATTAAAGACCCTTTGACCACCCTCCTGGAGAGTCTTATGTCAGAAGAACACGATCGGGTTTCCCACTATCTTAAACAGGCCGCCCACATTGCCGAGGTGGCTAAACTGCGCGGCAGCTCATTTCGCCGCACGGCCCAGGCCGAACCCTTTGCAGAATTTATCAAGGCGGTCCGAGCCCGTAAGCCTTACATGGACTGGGATACGATCTTCGCTGCTCTGGTGCAGCAATACCATAACCGGCTTGATCGGATTCGAGAGCATGGGGTAGGTGCCACTAAGTACGAGCAAATCTCCCAATATTACAGCGTTCTCAAACAACTGTTTGACGAGGTTTACCATTCTCGTCCCGACCGGCTCTTGAGCGATAGCAAAACCCTGGAGGCGGCCTATCTATTTTTCCTCCAGGATGCTCGCAGAGAACTCAAGACACAAACCGAAGCCGCATCTGCCCCAGAAACTGTCCAACCCATTTAGGAGAACTCCCCATGTCTATCGAAAAACTACAACCCTTCTTAGCCCCTACCTACGAAAACTTCCCTAAGGGTCGCACCATTGGGGTCGTAGTGCTGCGTACCACCCAGTCAGAAACGATCTTTCGGACGGAGGGAACGGGGGAGGCCATGTGTAGCGAGTACGTTCAGGCTGGAGTTACCGATGTAACCCCTATTCCTCGTTTAGTGATGACTAAACGGAAACAAGTGGCTCCAGAACGGCGTAAGGGCCGTGAGTTCCTGCGAGTTCATGAGCTTCTCCATAAGGATCCCAAAGGTAACTCCATTTGTGCGCTGAATACCAACGCTCCCTGTGAAAAATGTATTGACTGTTTTTTATACGGCTTTGCCGCCGGGGGAGAGGGAGCCCA
Source organism: Cyanobacteriota bacterium (assembly GCA_035286245.1). GTDB lineage: Bacteria > Cyanobacteriota > Cyanobacteriia > Phormidesmidales > Phormidesmidaceae > Nodosilinea. Next base: position 5,055 of record JAYKIM010000085.1, read on the forward strand.
GAAAAGCCGGGTTTGGACAGAGGATGCCTTTAGCGTTTTGTCCTCCACCGATCTGATGGGAGAACGCACCATCAACGCCATCTTTGAAACCGGCACGATGCGGGATGAGGACGGTAAGGCTTCCACGGCCCTAAACACCAGTGAGTATATTAAGCCGGGAGTTCACTTTCTCGATATTGTTACCTTCAAAGATGTAACAGCCGATGAACTGCGCTATGCCCTTAGCAATATTTTGCTCACAACCCGCTATGGTGCGGTTTCCAGCCGTGTGGGCCGCATGGAAAATCAAATTCTAGGGATTTTCGGTGGCATTGCCGAGTTACCCAGTTCCCTAGAACTGGTGCAGGCGGTTTACGACAACCTACCTGCCGACCATCGTGAACATCCCCTTAACCCTGAGGTATTAGTTTCCGCAGCCCAAGCGGTTATTTCTACCTGGAGGACCAGGCGAGGTATTTCCATCCAACTGTCTCAGTCCGAATTAGAGGAGTTGATCGCTGATGTAGACCATCACAGCTCCGCCGATCAGCAAGCCTCCTTTCTACGACGACTAGATGCATCCTACGAGCCCATGCGTCAGGTCAAGGCTGACTCGAAAAAGAAAGGTAAGGCTAAGTCGGAGGTTTAAGCTATGCCCCAGACCCTTTGCTCCTCTGGCCATACCGCTCGCATAATAGAGCTGTGGTGTGCTGAACCGGTATTCTTTGCCTCCCGGGAGTTATCTGACACCTACTATACCGAAGGCACCATTGGTAACTATGCCCTGGCCTATGCTTTAGGCTGGGCCAGGGCGCCCTATCGTCTACTGGGTCAAGCTACCGGACGGCCTAGCTACGTTGAAGACCTCACGCCTTTAGCGGATCAGTGTTACGTTCTTCCAGCCTGGCCCGCAGCAACCTCGGTCTCCTTTCGCTTTGAGCGATTCAATGGGTTGTCGGATTCCTACTGGTATGCGATGACGAATAACCGGGTAGCTACGGCGCGGGAAGACCTACCACTGAAACGCACGGGCACTACCAAACCCAATAGCTTTAGAGCTAGTAATTTTCCCCAAACCGGGCGTTTGAGGATGATTGAACGAGGTAACCGCTTTCGTACCCTTGTCTTTGGGGAGGGTCACCTACCGGACTATATCCGGGTGGGTAAGTTTATGA
>JAYKIM010000086.1:0-3244 GCA_035286245.1 Cyanobacteriota bacterium
CGGTTTATGACCCGCCTGCGGGAATTTCCCGCCATGGCGACCCCCCGGAGGTATTCCTCCCTGGCCCCCTCACCGGCCTCGCCCCCCTGTAGCGGCTGTGGCGCCAAGGTGGGCAGCGATGCCCTGATCCAGGCCCTGCAACGGCTGCGGCAGGATTTCCCCGATTTTGGAGAGGGGGGCGATGATCTGCTGGTTGGCCTGGAGGCCCCGGACGATGCTGCCGTCATGAAAGTCCCCCCTGGTCAGGTGATGGTGCACACGGTGGACTTCTTCCCCGCCCTGGTGGAGGACCCCTTCCTGTTTGCCCAGATCTGTCTGAAGCATTGCCTCAGCGATCTCTATGCCATGGGGGCTCAGCCCCAGAGTGTGCTAGCCCTGGTGCAGATTCCCTACGGCACCCCCGCCAAGCAGGCCGACACACTCTATGCCCTACTGGTGGGCATCCACCAGGGGCTCCTACCCACCGGGGCCGCTTTGGTGGGGGGCCATAGTATCCAGGCGGCCCAGCTGGGGCTGGGGTTGGCCTGCAACGGGGTGGCCGATCCGAATCGGCTGTTACGCAAGGGGGGGATGGGGGTGGGGGATGGGCTGATCCTCACCCAGGCCCTGGGCACCGGCACCCTGTTTGCCGCCGATATGGGGGGGCTAGCCCGGGGCCGGTGGATAGCGGCGGCCCTGGAGCAGATGGTGCAGTCTAATCAAACGGCGGCGGCGGTATTGCAGGCCCACCAGGCCACCGCCTGCACCGATGTTACCGGTTTTGGGCTGATCGGGCACCTGCTGGAAATGGTGCGGGCCTCCCGGGTGTCGGTCCAGTTGGAGTTAGGTTCGCTGCCGGTGCTGGCCGGCGCCCGGGAAACCCTGGCCCAGGGCATAGTCAGCTCCCTCCAGCCCCAGAACCTGGCAGCGGCCCAGGCGATCGCTAACGGGGCCGACTACGAGGCCCATGCCGACTATCCCCTGTTATTTGATCCCCAGACGGCGGGGGGGCTGCTGGCCGCCATCCCGGCGGCCCAGGTGGCGGACTGCCTGCAGGCCCTGCGGGCCCAGGGCTACGGCGCCGCCACCGTGATCGGCCAGGTGACCGGGGAGGCCACCGCCCAGCCGATTACCATTGATCGTTGGTGACCTGCCCCTCCCCGACCCCCGCCATGCCCACCTGCCTACCCATCGCTGACTTTCTAGCCGCCCCGGGCCCCCTCCTGGATGTCCGCAGTCCGGGGGAATATCACCAGGGCCACATCGGTGGGGCGATCGCCTTTCCCCTGTTTGGGGATGGGGAACGGGCCCAGGTGGGTATTTGCTATAAACAGCAGGGCCGGGAGGCGGCGGTGGAGCTGGGCTTTGACCTGGCCGGCCCCCGCTGTGGGGATTTTGTCAGGGCGGCTAAGGCCCTAGCGCCAGACCGGCGGGTGCGGTTGCACTGCTGGCGGGGGGGCATGCGCAGCGGTGGCATGGCCTGGATCTTGGAGATGGCGGGGTTTCAGGTGACCCTGCTGGCGGGCGGTTACAAAGCCTACCGCCGCTGGGTGCACCAGGTGTTAGCCACCCCCAAGCCCCTGGTGGTGCTGGGGGGCATGACCGGTACTTCGAAAACCCAAATTCTCCAGGAGCTGGCGGCCCTGGGGGAACCGGTTCTGGATCTAGAGGGCCTGGCTAACCATCGGGGTAGCAGCTTTGGGGGGTTGGGGCTGCCCCCCCAGCCCTCGACGGAGCAGTACGAAAACCTGATCGCCGAGCAATGGGTGGGGCTAGCAGGCGATCGCCCCATCTGGATAGAGGCGGAAAGCCGGCGGGTGGGCACCTGCCGTATTCCCGATCAGTTATTTTCACAAATGGAGTCCGCCCCCACCCTGGAGCTAGGACGCTCCCTGGAGGAACGGCTGGACCTGCTGGTGGACCTCTACGGCAAGGCTGACCGGCAGGACCTGATCGCCGCCACCCAGCGGATCGGCAAGCGACTGGGGGGGCAACGCACCCAGGCGGCGATCGCTGCCCTTACCGAGGGCGATCTGCGCAGCGCCTGTGCCATCATTCTGGATTATTACGATCGCGCCTACCGGTATGACCTGGCCCGCCGCCAGAAAACTATTCCCCGGGTGGACCTGGTGGGTCTTTCCATCGCGGCGGCGGCCCGTAAGTTGGTGGCGCTGAGGCCGCAGTTGTCGGGCCAAGCTCAGGATACGGCAGGATCGGCATTCACCCAGCCGTAGTGTATTTGCCAGCAGGCAAGATAAAACCTACTTGCCAGCAGGCAAGATAAAATCAGTTGTGCTAAATAGGACCGTGCCCTGGTCCACGGCCAGGATATTCAGGTTAAGGGGGCCCGCCGTGTAGATCTCCCTGGCGGTAACGGCCTGCAGTTCCAGAGGGCGCTCCGCTTGTTTAACTGCATTCAAGAAACTCAGCAAGGTTTCGGTACGGTTATCGGCGACCAGCACCTTATCATCCACCACGCCATTTTGGCGGGCTCTAAATTGGGCTGAGGCAATCAGAACGTTTAGACTTTCCACCAGATCCCGATCCTGGCGAGGCACACTGTCCAAGGCAATGGTGGCCAGAATCTCCGCCGGGGGATAAACCCGTTGATTGGGAGTGACATCCAGGAAGACTTGAATACAGGGTGCTTCCCCCTGTAGCACACAGGGCTCACCGGTAACATAGTTGGCCGCTGACAGGAGCCGCACCACATATTCCTGACCGCTGGCCAGGCGGTTAATCAGGCGCTCCACCTCCCGTTTAGATACAAGGATCACCTGCTGATCGGCAGGACGGCCTGGAGCAATGGCCTGAATCGCCCGACGGTTGGCCTCAACCATAAACTGGTTCACTACGGTCGTGGCCTCCTCCAGACCTTCCACCTTGACCACTCCGTATAGCAGCTCCTGGTTGCGACCGAGGGCAATGTTGCCACGGAATAAGCCCTGGTATTGGGTTTGCAGCTCCGCCACCCGTTCCTCCAGCAGCCCTTGCTGGGCCTCCAGGTCAGCTAGTCGTTTCTCCCGGTCGGCAATTTGGCGATCGCGCTCAGCGATGGTCTGATCCAACTGGCTAATGGCCCGGTCCCGACTGGCGATTTGGGCCGTAATGGTAGCCTGCTGCTGTTGCAGGCGATCTCGCTCTGTACGCAGCACCTGGGTAGCCTGACGGAGCGACTGGGCCTGTTGGGATACCGTGGATAGCTGTTGGCGAGTCTGGGCTAACTGTTGCTGAATCTGCTGGCGCTGATCCACCGCCGCCCGTA
>JAYKIM010000087.1:0-4086 GCA_035286245.1 Cyanobacteriota bacterium
CGCTCTGTACGCAGCACCTGGGTAGCCTGACGGAGCGACTGGGCCTGTTGGGATACCGTGGATAGCTGTTGGCGAGTCTGGGCTAACTGTTGCTGAATCTGCTGGCGCTGATCCACCGCCGCCCGTAGGGACTGGTTAACCTCCGCTAACCGAGCCAGGGCCCGCTGCCGCTCCTGGCCGGCGGATAGGGAATCGGCCTTTGCCTGGTCTTGATCACGCAGGGCCTGGGTTAACTGCCGCTGGGCACTGGCCAGATCGTCTTGAATTTTGCCTAATTCAAACAGCCCCGTGCGGAGCTGGCTACTGATGGCGAATAGAATCCCCAGGGTGGAGGCGGAGATCACACTGCCGGTGACAATACTGACCAGGGTGGCGGTCTGGCGAGGACGCAGCTTGAATAAACTGAGGCGAGCCTTGCCCACCCGCATACCAATCCGGTCTCCTAGGGTGGCAATCCCCCCCCCTAAGAGCAAAACCGCCAGTATCAGCACGTAGCCAGAAACCATGCCGTCGCGATGCCATCCCCATCAGTTGTCTCGCTTTCACTCTACTGTAAGTCGTAAAACTTACAACCCTCTGGAACCGCTTCAGCCCCAGGGGTGCATCCCAGTTTTGTAGCCCTCACCCTAAATCCCTCTCCCAGAGCGGGAGAGGGACTTTCAATTTGGTTCCCCTTCTCCCAAAAAGGGAGAAGGGGTTAGGGGATGAGGGCAAGCTTACAAAAGTGGGATGTTCTTCAGCCCCAGGCCAAGGGCTGACCGGTCACCCTAAACCCTGGGATCTGGCCATAGTAGACGCACCGCCAGAAGAGCAAAGCCCACCGCGGCCACCCCTTTGACCAACCGTTCCGGCAGGATGTGGGCCGTCCCCTCCCCCAGGATTACCCCTAGAAAACTGGCTAGCAGCAGGGCCACCGCCGTACCCAAAAACACGGCTCGGGGAGACTGGGATTTTCCCCCCAGGGCAATGGCCGCCAGTTGGCTTTTGTCCCCAAGTTCGGAGACAAATACCGCTGCAAAGCTGAGGGCAAGCAGGTTCCAATCCATAGGTAGGGGGGCCAGAGAGAGCGAAACAACAGAAAAACCAAAAACTAGAGCCTAAAGGCTGGCAATGTCCCAGAGCAGGCCCAGGGTAATCACCAGCAGGAGAATGCCCGCCGCCGTATCCAGGGTTTGGGGTGAGACCCGACGGGCCAACCACTGCCCTACCCAAACCCCCAACAGGCTAGTGGTGACCAGGGCCGCCCCTGCCCCTAGAAACACCACCCAGGGGGAGTCGGACTGGGCACTGATTAGTAGGGTGGTGACCTGGGTCTTATCACCCAACTCTGCTAAGAAAATGGTGACAAAGGTAGAGCCAAACACCTGCCAAAAACGGCTGGGGCCCTCAGCAGTAGACTGTTCAGAATCAGGACTAGCCACAATCAAACTCAGCGTAACAGACGCCATCAGCCAGGTACGGGGGCGACCACCCCAGTCCATCGACCCAGTTATACCTCAAAGCCCCACCGCCTGGTTAAACCGGTCTAACTCCGGGCTCTCCTCACCGTAGAGATCAGCAATATGCTCTTGACAGCACTCCGTGGCAAAGCTATCCAGATCCTCGGGTTCAATGCCAAACATCGCCTTAAAGGTGGTAGGGGTTACCCGGCAGAAATCAGGACGCTGATCATAGATGGTGCAGAGCCGCCCCTGAGCATCATAGTGGATGCACCAGCCCTCTGGCCCCACTAAACTCAGGTACAGGGCTAACTGTTCAGAGGTCAGGTAGTCTTCAAAATCCGGACGTTCCGTGGGAGCCAGGTAGCAACAGGCTCCGCAGAACTTGACACATTGCCAGGCGGCCATAGACTCGGCAGGCAAGTCCCTTGCCTTAGAATTTTGTAAAGTCATTTAAACCATACTCCCTGGGAACGGGTAAAATAAACCACGGATAACTTAGTCAGGTCTGTGTTGGGAGGTTCCATGAGCTTTTTAAGTAATATTAACTTTGAGCTAATTGCCCAGTTAACGATGTTGGCCATGATCGTGATTGCTGGCCCCACCATTGTGTTTCTGCTCTTTTTGCGGGGCGGCGACCTATAGGGGTTGCCCAATGCTTAGCCCGGGTTGTTCCCTAGGCAGGGGTTGCCAGTCTAACCCCTAATCCACTGAGCCCACCCGTCGCTGTCGTAGGATAAATTCTGCGATGGAGAGGTCCACGGGAGTGGTTACCTTCAGGTTGGTTTCTTCTCCAGGCACGATATGGACTGGTAACTGACACTTTTCGAATAGGGCGGCGTCATCGGTGACGCTCCACCCCTGGGAAAGGGCTTGCTTATGGCACTGTTTAAGCAGTTCAACATTAAATCCCTGGGGTGTTTGAGCTGCCCATAGATGTTCCCGTTCTGGGGTAGTGGCGATTTTGCGATCGCTATTCACCACCTTGATCGTATCCTTGACTGGCACGGCAGCGATTAGTCCCTGATAGGTGGTCAGGGCCGCCGCACAGCGGTTAAACAGGTCAGCGGTGGCCAGGCAACGGGCGCCATCATGAATTAACACCTGGGCAGCAGCGCTAGGTAGGGCCTCAAGGCCACGATAAACCGATTCTTGCCGGGTAGTGCCGCCGGTAATAAACTGAACCGGTTTGCTCAAGGCGAGGGTAGTCACTAAATGGCTGAGGTCGGACTGATCCTGGGGTTGGCAGATCAGGCCAATCCACTCTATAGTTTCCGCCGCCTCTGCCGCTAGCAATGTCCAGGTAATAATCGGTTGCCCTAACAGGTTGAGGAGTAGTTTGTTGCGATCGCTACCCATGCGCCGCCCCGAACCCGCCGCTGGAATCAAAAAATGTACTGGTGTCATGGTTGATCTCGCTCCCCGTTGAACGTCTCTTGGGAATAACTAGAAACCATAGGAAAATTTAGCCCTAGCCCCTGGGTAGAGGGGGTAGAACGCCTGGCCAGCCTTTGCTTGCAGCGATCAACCTTAACCCTGAGCGTTTTAGCTAAAGCTAAAATTTACCCTGATGACTAGATATTCCGATTAGATATTGCCAAAATTGCAGTTGAGTTCCACTACAATAGCTTGCGAAGAAGCAAGGACGGTAATTATGCGGGTACTGGCTCTGGTTCCGGGGGGAATTGAACGCCAACTGGAGTTTCTCCCTCTGCTTCATCACATTAAGCAGGGGTTGAAGGCGACGGCCATGGCCGTGATGGTCGATCCCCAAGCTAAGCCCGCCTACGGGCTGGCGCCGGTGGTGACTGAGGTGATTCCCTACAGCTTTCAGGGGGCCAATAGTCCGGCGGATTGGGCTAACTTACTGGGGATTCTCAGGGACCGGGAATACGACGTAGTGATCACCCTTGCCGAGTCCTGGTCTTTGGGGCTCTTGTTATGGCTCAGCGGTATTCCCACCCGGATTGGCTACCCAGGCGGTGGCAACGATCGTTTTCTCACCACCACCGTGGCCCGGCAGCCCGATCAACCCTATCAGGGGTTGCTAGACGCTCTAAACCTATCTGGTCCCCTCTTATCACCCAATCTCAGTCTCACCCAGGCCGACCTGAGCACGGCTGAAGGGCTTCGGCAAGAGGCCGGCCTCCGCCAGGGCTACGTCGCTGTATATCCTGGTCCCACCGGCAGCGGTGACACCTACCCCACCGACAGTTGGGTCGCTATTCTAAAAGATTTTCAACAACGGCAGCCCGATTTATCCCTGGTGTTGCTGCAAACTCCAGAGGCGATCGATCAGGTCGCGGCTATCCAACAATCCCTGCCTAACTTGACCACGATCGCCCCCGACGGTTTGGGTCAGTTGGCGGCCTTGATCGCCGGGGCCAACCTGTTGGTGGCGGTGAATAGTTATCCGCTATGGCTAGCCCAGGCTCTCCAGGTCTACGCGGTAGGCTTGAACAGCAACACCCACCCCAGCGCCCTGCCCAGTAGCGATCGCCTGATCATGCTGACCGCTAGCCCTAACCAGTTGGCGGCGATTAGCCCTGACATGGTGGTGAACAAGATTTGGAGTGAATAGGCAGGATTAGCCCTACCGATAGCTGGTGATCCTCGGGGCTTTTAGGGTTCCCTTATAACCTCGACC
>JAYKIM010000088.1:0-3521 GCA_035286245.1 Cyanobacteriota bacterium
CCGGAGGTGCGGATTCTCACCCTGGTGCCGATTGGCCCCTTTCCCCTGCCCCTGCAGATTCCGGCGATTTTCTACCTGGGCCTGTGGTTCCTGCAGCAGGCCTTCTACGGAGTGGCCAGTCTAGAGGCCCCCACCATGATTGGCATGGAGGCGGGCGGGATTGCCTACTGGGCCCATGCCGGTGGTTTTCTGATTGGGGCGTTGCTGGGGCCCCTGTTTGGTTTATTTAGCTCCCCCAGGGATAACCTGCTCCAAGTTGATTGACATCGATTAACCTAAGAGGTTGTTTGCAAGGCCAAGTAGGATAATAGACCGAGCATTTAGTACACCCAGTATTCAACATTGCTGCGCCCCCTTGGCAGCAAACCATCCCTGAACCCTTGTCAACCAACCTCCCAAGCCAGCTTCTCCCTGGGCAGAAACTACCATGATCCCTTTCTCCACCTCCGCCGGTTCCGGTGCGGTCCGGTTAAGCCGACCTGGCCTCGCCCTGGTTAGCCTGGGGGCCCTGGGGTTAACCCTGGCCCTACCCGCCGGACTGATTCCGGTGCAGGCCCAGCCCAGCCCCCCCCTGGCCCAGGCGGCGGCGGTGGGGGGCAACACCTTAATCATCAACGGCGTCCGGCTGACGGTGCCCTGGATGGTGCGGGGGGACGAGATAGGGGTGGCGGACTATGGCCTCACCACCCACCTGGGCCTCACCCTGCTCAACACCGACAACCCAGACCGCCAGCCGGTGCAGTGGTTTTCTAACCCGGCGACGGGCCCCCTGGTCTTACCGGCCTGGGTGGCGGGGGGCTACCGCTACCTGGCGTTGACCCCCCTGATGGATCGCTACGGCTGGACCCTGACGCCCCAGGGCCCCAACCTCACCCTGCAAACCCCAGCCGCCCTGGTGCAGGCTGTGCAAGGGGATCCCCAGCGCCTGGTGGTGGACCTGACGGCCCCGGCCCCGGTGCAGGTGCTGGAGTCGGGGGAGACGCTGACCGTCACCCTGGGGGCCAGCCCCAGCCCCACCCTGGCTCAGGACCCCAAGGCCCCTGCCCTCACCACCCCTGGCAACCAAAGTCGCCTCACCCTACCGATCACCCCTGGCCAGGCCCGCCCCCGGGTCACCACCCAGGCCAGCCCACCGCGGCTGGTGGTGGAGGTGCGGCCTGACTACCTGCGGCCCCTGGATATCCAGTGGGCAGCGGGGCTACGCTGGCGGCAACAGATGGTGGCGGTGGGGGGGCGCAGCTTTCCGGTGTTCTGGCTAGAGTTAACCCCTGGCCAGGCTGGGCTGAATCTGCGACCGATCTGGGCCGACCCCACCACCGCCACCGGTACGGCCCCCCTGGTCACCATTGCCCCCCGCTGGCAGGCCGCCGCCGCCCTTAACGCTGGCTTCTTCAACCGCAATAACCAGTACCCCCTGGGGGCGGTGCGCTATAACCAGGAGTGGATCTCCGGCCCCATCCTCAACCGCGGGGTGGTGGGCTGGAGTCGCCAGGGCCAGGTGGCGATGGACCGGCTGTCCTTGCAGCAGACCCTGGTCACCGGCGGGGGCCAGTCCTTTCCCATCAAGGCGATCAACAGTGGCTATGTGGGGGCCGGCATCGGCCTTTATACCCCCGCCTGGGGGCGGCAATATCGCCCCATTCTCGACAATGAGACGGTGATCACCGTGGTGGATCAGCGGGTGGTGCAGCAGCAGGCGGCTACCCCCACCACCGCGATCGCTATTCCTTCCCAGGGATACCTGCTGGCGGTGCGCTCCTACACCACGGCAGTGCAGACCCTGGGGATGGGCACGGCGGTGAGGGTGGACTCTACCCTGACCCCCGATCATCTGCAACCCTTCCCCGAGATGGTGGGGGGAGGCCCCCTGCTGATTAAAAACCGCTCCATCGTCCTAAATGCCGACCTGGAGGAATTTAGTCAGGCCTTTGCCACCCAGGCCGCCCCCCGCAGCGCCATTGGCCTGACGGCGACGGGGCAGCTCCTGTTGGTGGCGGTGCATCACAGCCCGGCGGGCCCCGGGCCCACCCTGGCCCAGTTAGCCCAAATCATGGCCCAATTGGGGGCCGTCGATGCCCTCAACCTGGATGGCGGCAGCTCCGCCAGCCTTTACCTGGGGGGCCAGTTGATTAACCGACCGCCGGGCACCGCCGCCCGGGTGAATAACGGCATTGGGGTGTTTGTGCCCTAGGCCTATGGGGTGTAACGTCGGCGGTCCTTGAAGGGGGGCAGGGGCCAGGGGCTATCGGGCAACAATGGGTGCGATCGCAAGATTCAGGGACATGGCTAAAGTAAGGCCCCAACTGCTATAATAAAAACCCAATTATGGCGGGTGTAGCCAAGAGGTTAAGGCAGTGGATTGTGGTTCCACCATTCGAGGGTTCGATTCCCTTCACTCGCCCTGGTTCTAGACTTCGAGAAAATAGGCTGGACACTCAGCTGGACATTTTTTGACGAGTACAACAACAAAACTGAATAGCCCCTATCCTGATTACAGGTATAAAAAATCACTTGTCTTCGCCCTGGTGGGAGAGATCCAGTGTGTTACGGTGGATTGTGGACTCTAGAGGGCTGTAAAGACCGGAGCCGGGGTTCCTAAGCCAGAAGAGCCATGCATGTTCTAACCCTTAATTTAGATGGCGTACAGCTGACGGAGGAGCAGTTTTGGCAACTGTGTCAGCGTAATCGAGATTGGCAGTTTGAGCTGACGGCGACGGGAGAGTTAGTAGTGATGGCCCCGGTTGGTGGAGAAAGTGGTAATCAGGAAGCCGGTCTGATTACAGACGTAGAAATTTGGAACCGGCAAACTGGCTTAGGCTATGTCTTCAGTTCTTCTACTATCTTCAAACTACCCAATGGGGCTAATCGATCGCCGGATGTAGCCTGGATTGAGAAAACCCGTTGGCAGGCCCTGACCCCTGAGCAACGGCGGCGGTTTCCCCCCATTGCCCCTGACTTTGTGATTGAACTGCGCTCTGCCACCGACCCCCTGGAACCCTTACAACTGAAGCTGCAGGACTACATCGTCAATGGGGTGCGCTTGGGGTGGCTGGTGAACCCCCAGGATCAACAGGTTGAGATCTATCGCCCCCATCAGCCAGTCGAGGTGCGTTCCTTACCCACGGAGCTGTCGGGAGAGGGGGTACTGCCGGGCTTTCTGCTGCCCCTGGCGGTTTAGTCCTGGGGAAAAGGCCGCGATCGTCATCCCTGCCTTGGTATCACCGTCGCCTACGGAAATAACGGTCGCCTCTGGTAGGTTGAGGTTAGCGATCGCATTCCTCAGCAAATTGGCATTAGGGGGCTGGAGGGAAGCGCGATCGCGGGTTGGTAGCTATCACTGGGTCCTCAACGGTGGAAAGCAGTGAAGCCGATGGGTACCACCTCAGCCACCTTGATTAAGACATGGCTGGTTTCCAGGATGAGGTCTATCCCCTCGAAGGAAAGATGGTCATCTACTACGCCGATAATCCCAGGGCATGATGGGATCCTCCTGACTCCAGAAGTTAAGCCTTTGCTGTTGG
>JAYKIM010000089.1:0-3260 GCA_035286245.1 Cyanobacteriota bacterium
CCTCTAGACTGGCCACTCCGTAGAAGGCCTGCTGCAGGAACCACAGGCCCAGGTAGAAAATCGCCGGAATCTGCAGGGGCAGGGGAAAGGGGCCAATCGGCACCAGGGTGAGAATCCGCACCTCCGGAAAACGGAAAATATAGGCCCCCATCACCCCCGAGATCGCCCCACTGGCCCCCAGGGAGGGAATGCCCGAGTCCATGGCAAAAAAACACTGCACCAGGTTAGCCAGCAGGCCACAGAGCAGATAAAACAGCAAAAAGCGGCCATGGCCCATCTGGTCCTCCACATTGTTGCCGAAGATCCACAGGTAGAGCATGTTACCCGCCAGGTGCAGAAAGCCCCCGTGGAGAAACTGGCTGGTGAACAGGGTGAGCCACTCCTCCGCATTGCCGGTGGATAGCCCGGTGGTCAAGCTGGTGGAAAACTCCATCGGCACCACCGCCCAGGCCTGGAAGAAATGGGTCAGTCCCTGGGCCGGTAGGCTGAGCTCGTAGAGGAAAATCACCACGTTCAGGACGATCAGGCCGTAGGTAACGTAGGCGGTGCGTTGGGTTGGGTTGTAATCTTTAAGGGGGACCATGGCGATGGGTTAGGTAGGGTAAGACGGGGTCGGCTGGTGGCAGAAGGTCTCCTAGACCGGCTGCAGCAGATCGCCCCGGACCCAGCCCCTTAGCCCCTGGTAGGTGACCTGGTACCACAAAAAACCATCCTCCGGATTGCCCACCCGGTCAACCACCTGCACCACCTGGCGACGGTCCACCTCACCGACAATGTCACTGCCGAGACGGGGATGGCTCCGCAGGCGGGCCGCCCGGCTGGAAAGAACGATCGCCCCGGTGCCCGGGGCAAAGTTATTCCCCTGGAAAGTGGTGGGGCCGTTGGGTACCCCCACCACCGCATTAAACCCAGCCTCCCGCCGCACCAGGGAGCCATCGCCACCGCGAATTTCCAACTCTGTCTCGTTCAAAACATTAATCCGGGCGAACCGTTCCGCCTCCCCAACGGAGTTTTTGTACACCGTTTGATCCCGGGTGGAGGGCACCAGCTCCGCCGGGGCATCGCGCACCACGACGGCGTTGATGGCCTTGTCGTAGAGGTTCATAAATAGGGCCTGATCGCGGCGGTAGATGCGCACCGCCAGGGTCTCCGTTTCAAAAAAGAGGACGGTTTCCGCCGTGCCTGCCTGGGCTAACCACAGGGCGGGCGCGGTGACCTCGGGGGGTTGCCGGTCAGGCCCAGCGGCCAGCGCCGGCATCGAGGATAGGGTGAGTAGGGTCAGGCTGGCCAGGCTCAGCGGGCGCCAGAAAGGTTGGTGGGGCATGGCAAGGCTCCGGAAAACAAGAATGGATAGGGCCCCGAATTTCTCCAGGTCAGCACTGTGGCTCTCCTAGACTCAGGACAGGACATACCTAAGGATAAGACAGGGTGATAAGGAATCGATATGCCCATCCCCCCCTTGCCTCGCCAGGGTCCTACCCACTCTGAATGGCCCCAAGGCTATCCCGGCCTGGGTGGGGGTAGACCTGCACCTGGAGCGGATCCACCTGGGGCCGAACCCGCTGCCCCAGGGGCAGGGCCTGACGGGCCGGCAGGCGGGCGTAGAGACCCTGACCGGAGGGGGTGAGCAGGTAGTAGCGGTACTCTCGCCCCAGGAACTGCCGATCGCCCACCCGCAGGGGTCCCTGTTCATCCGCCACCAGATCCAGGTCCTCCTGGCGAATCATCACATCGGCCCGGTCCTCCATCCCTGGGGAGGAGCCCTCCAATGGGGCGAACTCCCCCACCTCAGTCTGCCAGCCCCCCGCCCGGAAGTGGGCCGGTAGGAAGTTGGCCTGACAGACAAATTCCGCCACAAATCGGTTGGCTGGTCGGCGGTAGACCTGTTCCGGGCGATCGCACTGCTGCAACCGCCCCTGGCGCATCACCGCTAAGCGATCGGCCATGGCCAGGGCTTCCTCCTGGTCGTGGGTGACAAACACCCCAGCCGCCTGCACCTGGTGCAAAATCGATCGCACCTCCTGACGCAGGTAGACCCGCACCTGCACATCCAGATTGCTGAAGGGTTCATCCAATAAAATCAGCCGGGGCCGGGGCGCCAGGGCCCGGGCCAGGGCCACCCGTTGCTGCTGACCCCCGGAGAGCTGGTGGGGAAAGCGGTGCTCTAACCCCTGCAGCCCCACCAGGGTCAGGACCGCTGCGGTCTGTTGGGTCACCTCCCCCGAGGATAGTTGCCCCCGGCGCTGCAGCGCCTGCAGGCCAAACCCAATGTTTTGGGCCACCGTCAGATGGGGAAACAGGGCATAGTCCTGGAACACAATCCCCACGTCCCGATGTTCCGGTGGCCAGGCCAGGGGGTCGGTGATGGCCTGCCCCCCCAGGTAGAGGCTGCCGCTGTCGGCCTGCTCAAAGCCGGCAATTAACCGCAGTAGGGTGGTCTTACCACAGCCGGAGGGGCCCAGTAAGCCGAGGATTTCCCCCTCTGCCAGGCTCAAACTCACCCCCTCTACCGCCAACAAATCGGGGGGATAGCGCTTGGTCAGACCCTCCAGGGTGAGGGCAGGGGGGGAGGCAGGGGGACTGGTCATGGTGGCCGGAGAACGTACCCCCTTACCGATACCACGATCGCAGCGATTTATTGGGAATAAAAACCATTTATTCCTTCCCTAGCCTGGGCTACTGGGACAAGCCTTTTCAACAACCTTTTAGCGAGACTGGAAAATATTCTGCACCATCTGGCGATCGCAACGGCCCCTGGCCTGGTCTAGCTCCGCCATTTCACCGCTGTTTAGGTGCCAGCCCAGGGCCCCCAGGTTCTGCTCCGCCTGGGCCAGGGTTTTGGCGCCGGGAATGGGCAGGGTGCCCTTGCTGATGCACCAGTTGAGGGCCACCTGGGCAGGGGTTTTGCCCCGTTCGGCGGCGATCGCCCCCAGTACCGCCAGTAAGGGCTGCACCGCCGGTACCAACTGGCGCAATAACCAGCCCCTCACCCCCACCGGCCAGGGGCCCTGGGGGCCATACTTACCGGTCAAAACCCCCAGGGCCAGGGGGCTATAGGCAATCAATCGGATCCCCAGTTGATCACAAAGGTCCTTCAGCCCCAGATCGGTGACCGGGTAGGTGGAGAGCAGGGAATACTGCACCTGCAAACTGACCAGGGGCACCCCCGCCGCCGCCAACCGTTGGTGGGCCAGCTGCAACCGGCGGGGGCCAAAGTTAGACAACCCCACCCCCCGCACCTGCCCCTGGTGATAGAGCTG
>JAYKIM010000090.1:0-4144 GCA_035286245.1 Cyanobacteriota bacterium
TCAACAATCGATTGAAACTCATCAAACGCTCCGGCTACGGGTTCAGGAATTTCCAACGGTTTAAATTGCGCTGCCTGATTAGCTGGCATTTTCCTGCCACGGCTGCATATTCATCCCGGTAGAGCCATAATTTTTACCCGTCTCAATCTTTATGCCCCCTGCTGTTGCGCTGTTTACACTATGCACTGCTGAGGATAGGGAGATTACGATCAACCGGTTTACGGCCTCAGTGACCGAAATCACAGAGTTCGGCGGATTAGGTCCTGGTCAATGTTGAGTTTTTCAAAGATTATAGAAATGTCAATAATTTGAACGGCCTAATTTATTTCTAACCTTTTATGCTAACCCGCCCCCGGTGCCCACAGCACCGGGGGTTATTTAATGAAAGCTGCCTCTAGTTATAGCGTTGGCCATGACCGATCCTTAACGCTTAGTCCTGGTCTGTGGCGCTATGCTCTTAATGCCACAAGAACCACCTGATCAGGAGATCGCCATGGCTCGCAAAGGGAATCTCTCCAAACGCACCGCCAGCAGACCTAAGGGGCAAGCCCGATCTCGTCCCCAGATTACTAGAGAGCTACCGTTGCCAGAGGCTGCACCGGTGGCAGCGGTGCACGACCACTCTGTGATTGCCCATCGCGATGATCAATTGGTGGATTTTAACTACAACCTGCCGGGTACGGTACCCGGCACCTTAAATATTCCTGAGGATGCCCTGCCAACGGAGTTGATGTTAATGGCCTACGGCAATGACGGGGTGGACCTGCGATCTCTGGATCATCTGCAGGAATGCCGTCAAACTCCTAAGCAACATCAGGTCAATTGGATCGACGCCCGCGGGTTGGGCAGTGAGGAAAAGTTATGGCAATTTAGCCAGGTGTTTCAGATCCACCCCCTGATGCTAGAAGATGTGGTTAACGTGCCCCACCGGCCCAAGGTGGACTTCTACGATGACCAGATCCTGCTGATTATGCAGATGGTAAAGTCCAAGGATGCGGGCTCTGGGGTGAGTAGTGAGCAGGTCAGCTTCGTCCTGGGGCGGGATTTTTTGGTCACCTTCCAGGAGGAACCGGAGTGGGATTCCTTTGAGCCGGTGCGAGATCGCATCCGTCGGGGCACCGGCAGCATCCGCCGGCAGGGGGCTGACTACCTGGCCTACGCCCTGCTCGACACCATCGTAGACAGTTTCTTCCCGGTGCTGGAGGAATTGGGGGAAGCCCTGGAGGAGCTGGAGAATGAGGTGGTGGAGAACCCCAGCCAGGCCACCATTGAAAAGATCTACCGGATGCGCCGGGGGTTAATTAAACTGCGGCGCCACATCTGGCCCCAGCGCAATGTGATTAACAGCTTGATCCGCGACAGTGATGATCTAATCAGCCAGGAGGTCAAGGTCTACCTGCAGGATGTCTACGACCACATTGTGGAGGTGGTGGACATTTTAGAAAACTACCGGGAAACCGCCTCCAACCTGATGGATGTCTATCTCTCCTCGATTAGCAACCGCATGAACGAGGTAATGAAGCTGTTAACGGTGATTTCCTCCATCTTTATTCCCCTCACCTTTATTGCCGGGGTCTACGGCATGAACTTCAACACCGAGAAATCCCCCTGGAATATGCCCGAGCTAAATTGGCACTGGGGCTATGTGGCCTGCCTGGGGGTGATGGGGGCGATCGGCCTGCTGCAGGTGATCTTCTTCTGGCGGCGGGGCTGGTTTAAGAGTTTCTCCCCCACCCGACGGTAACCCCTGGGCGGTAGTCATGGGGCCTCCCCAGGTTGACCGGGCTTAGCGGTTGTTTGAAAAGGGTTGTTCCAGGCATAGTTCGCCTCAAACAACCAACAACCCCTTAGTTATGGAGACGGGGATGATAGCACCGCTGGTAGAACTCGTAGCCAGAAGATAGCTGCCGAAGAAAACCAGATAGGACAACCCCCCAGAGCTAGGCAGCAGGACGTAGAGCACCGAGGCGGCCAGGGCCCAATCACAGGAGGTGACCAGGATCTGGGCCAGGGAAAGCCGCAGGGGCAGGCGAGGTAAGACCCAACCGCCAACTTTGAGGGGACGACGACGTTAACTACTCAGCCCCAGGTAGGCCCCAATCACCATCAGGAAAAGTAAGCCAAGGGGATGATACGAGTACCTCGACGGCAGGGTCTACCCCCGTAACGATATCCTCGGTATGACCGGGGGTACCCTACCCCACAATGACATTGCCCTTAATCTCTACACCGCCCTGCGGCCTTTCCTGCGGCGACGGGGCTGTCGAGTCAATGTGGCTGGTGTCAAGGTCTGTATTGAGGATGGTGGGGCTTTCTTCTACCCTGACCTGCTGGTGTCCTGCCATCCCCAGGATCTGACGGCGCTGACCTTTGTTCAACATCCGACGGTCATTGTAGAGGTGCTGTCCCCCGCCACCGAAAGCTACGACCGAGGGGCTAAGTTTGCCCAATATCGTCGCCTGGATAGCCTGCGGGAATATGTTTTAATTAGTTCGGGTCGCATCAATGTAGAACTATTTCGGCTTAACGATTTCCGCCGTTGGGAGCTGATCCCCTACGGCCCTGAGGATGATCTGGAACTCCTCAGCCTTGAGTTTTCTTGCCCAATTAAACGGCTCTACGAGGCCGTAGATTTCTAGCACTAGGCCGCCTAAATTAGGCGTTCTTCAAAAGGTTTTATCTATGCACATATCGATCACCATTAAGCACATTCTAAACACACGCGTGCAACTGTTGTTGTAGTCTATGTGCATAAAGATCACCGTCGATCACCATTGAGTGCATGCTAAACACAGGCCTGTGATCGATGTTTGCACGGGTGTGATCGTTAAACACACCCCTGTGATCGATGTTTGCATGGGTGTGATCGTTAAACACGCCCCTGTGATGGGAATATTCAGAAAACCGTGTTAGATCGGGCTAAAACCATTGATTTCTGGTTGTTAGGACTAGGCTTGACACCAAAATCTGAACAGTCCCCCCCTGGCCTTTCCCGATTGTCTGATATCGGTGGGAGAGTTTTTGCGATCGCCGCCTAGCTGAGCCCTAGACCTGGTAGGGCGTGGCTAAACTTGGAAGTTCCCTAGCTAAAGCAATCCGCACAATAGCAAAGAGCAGAAGTATGGACTACTCCTGCTCTTCAAGCTAAGGGCTTAGATTAGATATCTAAACTTGCTCCTTCTCCAGGGGAGAGGCAAAGTAGGTGGAGTACAACCAGCCAGCCAACAAGGCCCCCAGGATGGGAGCCACCCAGAACAACCACACCTGGCCAAACACCGGACCGCCTACAAAAAGGGCAGGACCGGTGCTACGGGCGGGGTTAACGGAGGTATTGGTGATGGGGATGCTAATCAGGTGAATCAGGGTCAGGGCCAGACCAATGGCAATGGGGGCCAGACCAGCGGGGGCGCGGAAATCGGTGGAGCCTAGAATGATCATCAGGAAGAAGAAGGTCATCACCACTTCCGCAATGAAGCAGGCCAATAGATTGTATCCACCGGGGGAATGATTTCCGAAACCATTGACCGCCAGAGGGTTACCGCTGGAGGGATCGATGGCAAAGCCAGGCTGGCCAATGGCGATCAGGTAAATAATACCGGCCCCGGCGATCGCGCCCAACACTTGAGCAATGATATAGGGGAGCAATTCGCCACCGGGAAAGCGGCCACCGGCCCAGAGGCCAAAGGATACAGCGGGATTCAGGTGACAGCCGGAAATATGGCCGATCGCGTAGGCCATGGTTAACACCGTGAGACCGAAGGCTAGGGAGACCCCCACGAAGCCAATACCAATATTAAAACTATCGGCAGTACCCTTATCGGCCAGAAACTTAGCCGCGAAAACCGCACTACCGCAGCCCCCCAGCACTAGCCAGAGGGTGCCGAAAAATTCAGCTAAACAACGCTTACCAAGCGGCATAACTCATCACTCCTACGATTGTCTGAATGGGCACTTAATTGAGACTAATTTCCAGGATTTACAGATCCTCTATGAGTGCATTTTGATTTTTTCTGTATAAATCCCACTGGTGACAGTAGAAGATGATTATAAGAACGGGATAAGGATAATGCTGTTTTCCCTTAGGAGTTTCTTATCTTTAATCCATACTATGGTTGCCCATAACGACCATAGATGGAACGACCAA
>JAYKIM010000091.1:0-33738 GCA_035286245.1 Cyanobacteriota bacterium
GCGGGGTGGCAACCCTCCTTCTCAGCCATGAAGGCTCTCTTTGAACTCTTTTTCACCCTAGATATCTTTGACTTCCCAAAAGTACATATGTACGGAAGCTTTTCATGAATCAGACAGGATTGCTATATAGGGATAGAAACATTCTAAACATAGGCGACGGAGAGATCTTTATCTGAATCTAATCCTCGACCTAGCTAATTAATTTACCCTACTACCACTGCAATGTAAGAGTGGGGAGATTAGCGTAATTCCCGCTGGCAGGGGCGGCGACGATTTGGATTTACCTTTGGTCAGGTTCCTCAGTCCATTTCCTCAGTCCATGGTTGATCGGTCTAAAGCTACAGTTAGAGTACTTGGCAGGTATTTTGACGATTTCCTTTGACTGAGCACCCATGTCGAAGCTCAGTCGATTCCCTGGCACTAGGGCTAGGTTGCAACCCTAGGATTGACCTCGGATCAGATGCTGAAAACGGGGATGTTGACGAATATGGTCAAAGTGGCTGTCAATTTGGGCCAGGGCCCGATAGGTATAGGGGCTGAGCACAAAGGTGCGGTAGAGGCTCTTCAGGGTCATTTCTAGGTCTTCCCCCATGGCGTAGGCCCGGGCTTTGCCGTACCAGGCATTGGGGTTATGAGCCTGATGGCCTAAGGAGGTATCGAAGCTGGCGATCGCCTCGGCCAAATACCCCAGCTGAATCAGGGTGCTGCCCCGCTGGTTCCAAATATAATGGCTGGAGGGTTTAAGGTGTAGGGCTTGCTGCAATACCTGCAGGGCATTTTCGTAGCGCTGCAAACCACAGAGGGCTATCGCCTGGTTATAGTAGGCCCGATGATCCCGAGGATTGAGGGTGAGGGTTTGATCAAAGCTGGCGATCGCCGCCCTATAATGCCCCAGATGATTTTGAGCCGTACCCAGGTTATACCAGGCTTTTTTATCCAGGGGGTTGAGTTTCACGGCCTGCCGTAAATGGCTGACTGCCTCCTCGTAGTGACTTAACTTAGCTAGGGCATGGCCCTTACCATGCCAGGCCAGGGCATAGTCTGGACAGCGGCTGAGGGCTTCGTTAAAACTGACAATCGAGGACTCAAAACATTTCAAGGCCGCCAGGCAAAAGCCATGCAAAACCCAAAGCTGATGATTTTCAGGTTGGAGCTCCAAAGCTTCCTGAAAATGGCAGAGAGCTTCGTCATAGCGACGTACGGCATAGAGGGCATCACCCTGACCCTGCAAAATCTTAGCGCGGCTCAGGCCAGGGGAGGATAGGGGAGGAGAGCAGGTCATAGAACGTTATGTAATCCTGCTTCCAGCTTGCCCATTTCCCTAGGCCAGATCCCAGGAAACTGTGCAGTCCCCCCGGGATTTTCTACTTATGGCGGATATAGTCGTAGATGTCAACGTAGGCGTTACCTGGCTGATTCCAGGAAAAGTCATGCTGCATGCCCTGTCGAGCAATTTTTTGAAAGGTTTGAGGTTGTTGATCCCAGATGTCAAAGGCGCGAGTCATCGCCGACTCGAGGGCTGTATTATCGTTCTGGAAAAAGACAAAACCGTTACGTTCTTCAATCTCGTGGAAGCTATCGTAGTCCCAATCAAACACGGTATTAACTAAACCACCCACCCCTCTAACAATCGGTACTGTACCGTACTTGAGGCCAATCATCTGGGTTAGGCCGCAGGGTTCAAAGTTGCTGGGAACCACGATCATATCGGCTCCAGCGTAGATTAGGTGGGCCAATTCTTCGTTAAAGCCAAGCTCCAGATGAATATCGGGGTTGTCATTCAAGTGTAACTTCTCGTGCCAGAACCAGTCATTGATACCTTTTTCAGTGGCTGAACCCAACAGCACAAATTGTCCACCCCGGGCTAGGGTGAAGTAAATGGCATGGTGGACCAGGTGTACACCTTTTTGATCGTCCAAGCGACCGATGAAGGCCACCAAGGGCTTGTCACTCTGCCGCAGTAGCAGGCGCTCACGTAATTCCTTTTTGTTTAAGGTCTTATCTTCAAAGGTGGTGGGGCCATAGTGATGGGGGATATAACGATCGACCTCCGGATTCCAAACCTCGTAGTCAATACCATTGAGAATCCCTGAAAACTTATGCTGGTGGAGGTGGAGGCTATGGCCCAGGCCAAACCCCTGATCGGTGTGCTGCGCTTCCCAGGCATGGTAGGGTGAAACGGTATTAACGTGGTTGGCGTAGGTGATCCCCCCCTTCATAAAATTGATGGCAAAGGGGTTAAAGTTATCTCGAAGGCGATCGTACTGAAAGTAGTAGTCATCACGGTTAAGGCCTGTGGCCTTAAGAATTTCATTAGCGCCAATCCCCTGATGCTTAAAGTTATGGATGGTATAGAGGGTGCGCTGAAATTCCATGCCGTTGTATTTGTAAATCTCAAACAACATGACGGGAATCAAACCCGTTTGCCAGTCATGGCAGTGGATGACGTCGGGACGTTTATTGCTCAGTAATAGAAACTCCATAGCCGCCTTACTAAAGAAGGCAAAACGCATGGGGTCATCGTAGCAGCCGTAGTAACAGCCACGGTTGAAGAACATTTCCCAGGACTTGGGCTCGATGAAAAAACAAAGCCGCCCGTGTACCCAGCCACAGAAGACATCGCAGCGAATATCCGTGCCGTACCAGGGCACAATCAGATCGCGGTAGGCATCGTGCAGACCCCAAATGTGGTCGTAGCGCATGCAGTCGTACTTGGGCAAAATGATTTCGACACAGTGACCGCGGGTTTCTAACTCACGACTGAGGCCATAAACCACATCACCCAGCCCACCGGCCTTAATTACGGGCGCACATTCCGAGGCGATCTGGACGATGTACATAGATGTTTCCTATTTAAAGAGGTTTGTTAAGGATGCCCCTATTCAATCAGGATGTTGGGGCCTAGGCAAGGGGTGGAGAGGAGATCAGTAAGCTCCCCGGCTGGGATGGAATTGGCCCAGTCAATCAGTTGATATCGCAGCGCTTCTGTCGTAGAAAAGTACTTGAACAGGCCTTATCAACAAAAAGGTGTTTCCCAGGGGAACACCTTTTCACTTAAAACCTAGGTTAAGCAAAGCAACTAACCGATGATCTCAGGAGCCTGAGTGGCCGCTAGGTGTAGGGGAAAGTTGTGAGCACTGCGATTGTGCGTTACGTCCATACCCAGGTTTGCCCGGTTGATCACATCACCACACGCAGCCAGCCTTGCCGCTAACCTACGCTAAGAGGAAGGTTAGGGATAACTAGAGAGGTCCAATCCCTGGTCATCTTACTGCAGAACTAAGATTTCCAAGGGCCTTCAAGTTGACTAATGCTGACTAGAAAGACGGATGGGGGGAACTTAACGAAAATGTCAATTTTGTTGTCTGGTCAAACAGCTAAAGTTGTACCACCGCCAGTCGGGAACTGGTTAGGCGATCCATCCAGCTAGCTAAAAAGTCTTGATTAGCCTGCTGCTCAACGGCATTTTGACTATCGGCAGGGTAAGGTAACAGGCCCTGAAGGGCTGCACTGGTGACGCAGAACATAGATTTCTGGAAACTTTGACAGATTTTAACCCGCACATCCCCCAGGCTTCGCCCCTGCCCCTGGTAAAATGCCGTTAAATAATCAGGTAAGAAGTGACGCATGTCCTGCATTAACAGGGTGGGGGGAATGCCCGCACCGCCAATGGGAACCGGGTCAGCGTAGAGGGCGCCGTACTCAAATTCCCCCTGCTCCACAGGAATTTGGTTGGCCTGGGCATTGTAGGAAACGGTCCCTAAAAAGGGAGTACCGCGAAAAAATACGGCCTCCACGTAGGGAACCGCCACATCCATCAAGAAGGTTATGCCCGCCGACTGGGGAATCAGGTCGTAGCGGGCTCCATTAATATCCACAGCGTAGGTGATCGGTAGATTAGCCGCCGCCACCAGGCCACCTTTAATGTGGGCAACCACGGCTGGAATGGTGGAAATTTTGCCCTGGTCGTAGGTATCAGACAGATCAATAAAGAGGTCACTCATCACCCGCCAGAATTGACCCAGGGCGCTATAGTAAGCCAGTTGGCGTACCTGTTCGGGCAGAAACTCTGGGAATAGGGCATTCAAACCCTGAATCAAGGGATTATGTTTGGTTTTCGCCGCCGTCGCCCGGCGGCAATTAGCCAGAAATTCCGCCGAGTCAAGGTATTGATCAAACTTCCCCCCCCCGTGCCAGAGCATGGCCTTCATGCAGTATTCGGCGTACTCAAAGTTAATCCGGTCGTGCCACCAGTGTTTTAGCAGACGAGCCAGGGACACATCTCCATTGAAGTACTTGAAGAAGGGAAAGAGGACCAAAAACTGGTGATCAGCAATGTAGATCAGGTTGCGGGAGTAGGCGTCTAGCACCACTCCGTAGCTCTTTAAGATACCCACCACCTCCATAAGGTTGGTTTCCGTATCGGTCAGCAGGGCTTCGCTGGCCAATAGTTTTTGAATAAAGGCTTGTAGGGGATGGGGAGTAGGGCTTGAACTCATGGTAAGGGGTCCACAGTGTCGGCAAGGACAGCATCGGAGCGGGGCAGAAGGTTAAGGGCGCTGGGCTGGACAAACCCTTGATAGGGTTTGTGCAGCACCAGGGTAGTGTGCTCACTCCAGCGCGCCATCCAGTCAGGTTGTAGGCCCAGGGCCACAATCACTGCCGCCAGGGCCAGGGCGGGCAGGCGATCGCGCCAGCTCACCGAAGGCAGATCTACATCAAGCTGGGGGGCAAAACTGGGGGGCGCAATGGCCAGGCGACCAAAAAATACCCGGTTAACCAGCAGCAAAAAATACACCGCTGTCAACCCTGAACCCACCATGCAGAGGAGGGTCTGTACGGGAAAGATGGGAAGGCTGCCGCGAAAGATCAGAAACTCGGAGATAAACCCCATCATCCCGGGAATACCGGCGCTGGCCATCACCCCCAAAATCATCAGGGATCCAACAAAGGGCAAACCCCGCTCAGGATTCAGTAACCCCCGCAGCACATTCAAATCCCGGGTACCGGTGGTGTGATAAACCACCCCCACCAGCAAAAATAGCAGGGCGGAAATCAACCCGTGGCTGACCATCTGAAAGACCGTACCGACAATACTGATGGGGGTGGAAGCGGCTGCCGCCAGTAGGACGTAGCCCATGTGGCCAATGGAGCTGTAGGCCACCATTTTCTTCATGTCAGTTTGGGCGATCGCCGCCAAGGACCCGTACAGCACACTCACCGCCGCCCAACTAGCCATCACTGGAGCCAGGGCTACCCAGGCATCGGGGAAGAGGCCAAGGCCAAACCGCACTAACCCATAGGTGCCTAACTTCAACAATACCCCCGCCAGCAGCACCGAAACCGGGGTAGAGGCTTCCACGTGGGCATCGGGCAACCAGGTATGGAAGGGAAATAGGGGGATCTTAACCCCAAAACCAATCAATAAAGCCACCAGTAAGGTGATCTGTTGTACCAGGGGAAGGCTGCTGGCCAGGCTGCGATCGTAGTCAAAACTGCCCTGCCCTGACAACCACACCAGCCCCAAAAACGCCCCTAGGATCAGCACCCCCGACAGGGCGGTGTAAATTAGAAACTTAGTGGCGGCATAACCCCGCCGCACTCCACCCCAAATGGCAATCAGCAAATAGAGGGGGATTAGCTCTAATTCGTAGAAGATGAAAAACAGTAGCAAGTTGGCGGAGAGAAACGCCCCGGCCACCGCCCCATTAATTACCAGTATCAGGGCGTAGTAGAGGCGGGGCCGATGTACTTCAGGATCACTGATATAAAAAGCCACCAGCCCCAGTAAACTATTAATCCCCAGCAGGGGTAGGGATAGTCCATCAAGACCGAGGCGATAGCTCAGGCCCAGGGGTTCTATCCAGGGAAACAGTTCTTCAAACTGAAAGTTTGAGGTGGTCAGATTAAACTGACTGGCCAACACCCCTAGCCACAGCAGGGTAAGGCCCAAACAAACACTGCCGATGGTTTTCAGCGTAGCGGCGGTTAATTGACCGGGCCATAGGCTAATTACCAGGCTACCCAACAGTGGAACTATGATTAGTAGGCTCAGCATGGTTAATTACCAGAGATTCCAAGTCATAAAAATGGTCAGCAACCCCACCCCCGTAATAATAGTTAGTAGGTATAGCTGGGACTGACCTGACGCACTGTATTTCAGCCCCTCACCCCCTAGCAGGGAAGCGAGTCCCACCGCATTCACGAGACCGTCCACCACGTAACGATCCAACCAGTTGCTGAGGCGAGAGAGGGCGGCGATCGCTGTCACCACGGTCTGGGCGTAAATCCGCTCGGTATAGAAGTCGTAGGCCAATAAATCCTGAGCCAGCCGAATCGGACGGCTCAGGGAGCGGGCCAGGGATTTAGATAGGGGCAGGGTAGCCCCCAGGGCCAGCCCCACTCCGCCACTAGCCACCAGCGCCCCCACCACCGACAGATTTATAGCGCTCCAGGAGGGGAGTAGGGAGAGGCGGGCCATAATCAGCGGCACCAACAGGTTCAGGATGGAGAGTACCACCATGGGGACCGCCATCGGCCAGGGAACCTCGGGAGCCCGACGAGTTTTAGGTTGGGATGGACCCAGGAAAACTAACCGTAGGACCCGGGTCAGGTTGAGGGCGGTGAGGCTGTTTACCAGCAGAAACAGGGCCGCCAGCCAGGGTTGACTGGCACCGAGGGAATCTACCCCCAGCCGTAGGCCCCAAAAACACCCCAGGGGTAGCATCCCCACCATGGCCAGGGAGCCGATGGTATAGGCCAGGGTAGTGGCGGGCATTTTAGCCCCCAGCCCCCCCATTTCCGTAAGGTTTTGACTGCTGGTGGTGGTGATAATCGACCCTACGCTCATAAATAGCAAGGCCTTGGCCACCGCATGGGTGAGCAGCAGGGTAATGGCGATGTTGGGGGATTGGGTCCCCACCGCAATAAACACCAGGCCCAGATAGGCACTGGTGGAGTAGGACAGGGTCCGCTTCAGATCCACCTGGGCGATCGCCACCAGGGACCCCCCCACCGCCGTAATGCCACCCAACCCGATCAACACCGCCAGGGCCAGGGGAGACAGCCCAATCACCGGTTGTAGACGAATCAGGACATAGGCGCCACAGGTGACCACCACAGAGTTTCTTAAAATTGAGGCGGGGTTAGGGCCCTCCATGGCCTCATCCAACCAGAGATGCAGGGGAAATTGGGCGCACTTACCCACCGGTCCAGCAATCAGGGCTAGACCAAGCAGGTTGCTCACCAGGGGGGAGAGGGTTGCCCCCTGGGCCCAACGGTAAAGATCATTAAAGTTCAAACTACCCGCCAGGGAGGCCAGGGTAATTACCCCCATCAACAGCAACACATCCCCGATTCGCTTAGTCAAAAAGGCATCCCGAGCCGCCGTCACCACCAGGGGTTGGGCATACCAAAATCCCACTAACAGGTAGGTGGAAAGGGTGAGAATTTCCAGCAAAGAGTAGGACAAAAACAGGGAGCCACTCAACACCAACCCCCCCATCGCCGCTTCAAACACCCCCATCAGGGAATAAAACCTGGCCAGGGCCCAGTCCTTCTCCAGGTAGCCCAGGGCAAAAATCTGGGCCAACAGGCTCAGCAGGGTGATCAGTTCCAGGGTCCCCAGGTTCAGCACCGACAGGTCCAGCGCCAGCTCGAGGTGTAGATCGGCAAAGCGAAACCAGGATAGGTACAATTGCTGGGAGGATTTACCCCAAATGGCCTGAAACAGCAAGAGGCCATGGGCGAAGGCCAGCAAGGTCATGAAAATGTTGATGTAGGCTGCCGGGCGAGGTCCCGTGCGCCGAATCAGGCCAGTGGACCAGGGTAGGGCCAATACCGCTCCCCCCAGGCCGTAGATTGGTAACAACCAACTTGTTTGTATCCAAAACTGGCCCATGGAGAACTATCTCACTCCCTATTAGACATGGACAAAAGTGGCCCCAGAGGGAAATGTAGCTGACGCCCTTGAACTCAGCACCCCGAGTCAGGCTTTGGACCTCACCGGATGGAAAATGGCGTTACAGTCTTGCCCTAATTGGACTGGCGACTGCTTTCAATTCATCCGCCAGCCTTCTCCCTGGATCGCTGTCAACCGCAAAATCTGCAACGACCTTGATTATTGCAGAAAACTTACCCCCCCAGGGAGTAATCACTTTTATAGGTATAGCCTTAGATAACTTTAGAAAACGTTTGGAACATAAGCTTTAACAATGCGCAACATTAGCAACAATCATTAGGGCTTATATTGCAAAAGTACCTACAGACACCTATGCTGAGTTTGTTACAGGAAAAAATTGGACTAGATAAGTCTTTATAACTCTGTTCCTGTCCCGTTTTATGATAGCGGGAGCATTTTTTGTGCTTCCAATTTTATCGATGAAATAGGCGACATGGGGAACTTTTGCCGAGTCCTGGATCGATCTAGTCTAAGTTCAAAAGGAGATTATGACGATGCCGATTGCTGTTGGAATGATTGAAACCCTCGGGTTTCCGGCTGTGGTTGAAGCGGCTGACGCTATGGTTAAGGCAGCCCGGGTCACCCTGGTGGGCTACGAAAAAATTGGTAGTGGGCGGGTTACGGTGATCGTCCGAGGCGATGTTTCCGAGGTACAGGCCTCCGTATCCGCTGGTATTGAATCCGCTAAGCGCGTGAATGGCGGTGAGGTGTTGTCTACTCATATTATTGCCCGTCCCCATGAAAACCTGGAGTTTGTTCTACCAATCCGCTATACCGAAGCCGTTGAACAGTTCCGTACCTAACCCCCCTCTCCATAGGCAAGATATTTAGCTAACTATCTTGCCTGAGTCCCTACAAGACCACTTGTTTTCTTCGGTTTTTCTTCGGTGTTTGGGATGGCGGACCTCGATCCTCACTCAATACCCGCCTTACTCGTTGTTGTTTATTCTTAACAAAGATTCAGGAGAAGGTTACACCCATGGCAATTGCAGTCGGCATGGTTGAAACGTTAGGCTTTCCCGCAGTGGTTGAAGCCGCGGATGCAATGGTGAAAGCGGCCCGGGTTACCCTGGTCGGCTACGAAAAGATCGGTAGTGGCCGGGTTACGGTGATCGTCCGGGGCGATGTCTCCGAGGTACAGGCTTCGGTAGCGGCTGGCGTTGAGAATGTAAAGCGCGTGAATGGGGGCCAAGTCCTGTCCACCCACATCATTGCTCGGCCCCACGAAAACCTTGAGTTCGTCCTTCCCATTCGCTATACCGAAGCGGTTGAGCAGTTTCGGGAGAGTGTCAGTGGTATTCGTCCCTACGGTAGATAGGTAGGCTATGCTCCTGGCAAAGGTGCGGGGCACGGTGGTTAGTACCTGTAAAGAGCCTAGCTTAAATGGCGTGAAGTTTTTACTGGTACAACTGATCAGCGAGGCGGGTGACCTCTTGCCAGACTACACCGTAGCGGCCGATGTGGTAGGGGCAGGCCCCGGCGAATGGGTTTTGATCACCCAGGGTAGTGGGGCCAGACAGCATTCAGGCTACGAAACTAGACCGGTGGATGCTGCCGTTATTGCCATTGTAGATACTGTCAGCCTTGACAGTGGCGCGCTTTACAACAAGCGTGATGACTTCAGTTAGGGTGACTCACCTGATGTTCTCATCCCCTACCCCTGGGGGGCAGCTAACGGTACTAATCGGCCCATCCCTGGCCCAGTTCTGCTCTGCTACCGCTGCAGACCCTACTGGGATGTTGGCACAGGACCGGTCACTGCGCTCAGGAGCAATCGGTGGATTGTGGATAGTTTGAAGGATGGATAACCCTGAGGGATAGGTGGCAATTCCTCCGTAGGCTAACGTTCTTGGAGAATTCTGATCATGACGGTTGGCACCACTATGGTGGCCCCGATGGTAGACCTTGTGTCTCAACCTGACAGTTCCTTCCCTGGCCTGCAGGTGCATCGGTTTGCCCAGGTAACTGGGGATGTCCGCCTTAAGGAAAGTGTAGCGATCGCCCTGGGAGCGGTGGTGAGGGCCGAGGCCGGTAGTAGCTGCGCCATCGGTGAGGGTTCCGTACTGCAGGAGGGAGCTGCGGTCTATGGCCAATCCCAGGGGAAGGTCCTAGGGGACGATCACCATCCCTACACGGTTTGGCTGGGTAACCGGGTCACCCTAACCCATAAAGTTTTAGTGCAAGGGCCAGCCTACTTAGGCAGTGGCTCTTTTGTTGGCTTTCGGTCAACGATTTTCAATGCCCGGCTGGGGGCCGGTTGCGTCGTGATGATGCATGCCCTGATACAGGACGTGGAGATTCCGCCGGGCAAGCTAGTTCCCTCAGGGGCGATCATTACTCGCCAGGACCAGGCCGACGGTTTAGCCGATGTCAATTCCTCCGATCTTACCTTAGTGCGGGAGATGTTAGGCCACGGCCATCTTCCCCCTTCCCTGTCATCCCCTCAACCCCAGGCGGTTGAGTCCAGTCCAGCTTTTCACAAACCCAACGGATTAGGTCCTATGAAACTCCAACAGCTATCTTCCGATATTGTTCAGCGGGTCCGCCAGTATCTAGCCCAGGGACTGCTGATCGGCACCGAACATGCCGACGCCCGGCGTTATCGCAGCGGGGTTTGGCAGACCTGTAGCCCCATTACCGCCTCCCGGGAAGGGGAAGCCCTGCAAGCCCTGGAAACCTGTCTGGCCGAGCACTCTGGTGAATATGTGCGAATCTTTGGTATTGATCCACGGGCTAAACAACGGGTGGCGCCAGTCACCATTCAACGGCCGGATGGCAAGCCCATTGAGGTCAACGGTAATCTGGCGGTAGCCGCCACCCCCGCCACGGCTCACCGGCCCGGTCCCATGGGGGGCAGTCGGGGCACCCTATCCGCGGAGGTGGTGCAACAGGTGCGTCAGTACCTCAGCCAGGGGTTGCGGATTGGCACCGAACATGCGGATGCTCGGCGCTATCGCAGTGGGGTTTGGCAGACCTGTAGCCCCATTACCGCCTCTCGGGAAGGGGAGGTGCTAGCCGCCCTGGAGGCTTGTCTGACGGAGCATAGCGGCGAGTACGTGCGCCTCTTTGGCATTGATCCACGGCTGCACCAGCGGGTAGCCCCCATCACGATTCAGCGCCCGGATGGTCAACCGGTGCCCTCCAACTCTGGCACGGCAGGGGTTAATGCCGTCCCTAGCCCTAGTAGTTACGCTGGCAGTGTTCCTACCGATCTAGCCCAACAGGTGCGCCAACTGATTAACCAGGGTTACCGGATTGGGGCAGAACATGCGGATCAACGGCGTTACCGTAGCGGTGTATGGCAAACCTGTACCAGTATTACTTCCACGCGGGCAGCGGAGGTGATGGCGGCCCTAACGAATTGTCTCGCTAACCACCCCGGCGAGTATGTGCGGGTGTTCGGCATTGATCCGGTGGCCAAACGGCGGGGGCCGGAGATTGTGATTCAGCGGCCCGGAGAGAGCGCCAGTCAACCCAGTGCTGCCAGTCCTGGCTTTACCGCTGCTCCTGCCAGTGGCGGGGGCAGCAATGGCAGTAATAGTGGCCAACCCCTTTCCCAGGACCTAGTGCAACAAATTAACCAGCTGATGAATCAGGGCTATCGCCTCAGCCTCGAGCATGCCGACCAGCGTCGTTATCACAGTGGTGCCTGGCAAACTGGCAGCCCCCTGGACGGCAGTCGGATCTCCGATATTCTAGCGGCCCTGGAAACCCAGCTACGGGCCTACCGCGGTGAGTACGTGCGCCTGATCGGGGTGGATCCTAGAGTCAAACGGCGGGTCCTGGAAGCCACCATCCAGCGGCCCTAGCCTCCTTCTGATCCCCAGCCGTGACCGATTCCTGCAACTCCCCCCAGGCTGATCGCCGCTATGGTCGAGTTGACCTGGCTACCTCCGGAACTATCTCTCCAGACGCCATTCTGGGAGCAGATCCGGGCTGTCGCTTGGTGATTGGACCTGGGGTTTGTCTGGGCAGTGGGGTGTTGATTCGGGCCAGCCAGGGAGATCTGGTGATCGATGCCGGTGCCAGCCTGGGTATGGGTGTGCTGGTGGTGGGCCGGGGACGGATTGGTCGCTACGCCTGTATTGGGGCTAACAGCACCCTGATCAATCCGGAG
Organism: Cyanobacteriota bacterium; assembly: GCA_035286245.1. Lineage (GTDB taxonomy): Bacteria > Cyanobacteriota > Cyanobacteriia > Phormidesmidales > Phormidesmidaceae > Nodosilinea. The sequence continues at coordinate 12,078 of JAYKIM010000091.1, forward strand.
GTGGCCGATCGCCAGGTCCTGGCTCCTGGTACCCTCTGGGGGGATCCATCCGTACCCCAATCCAGTGTCACCAGCAATGGCCCGGGGACGGATCCTGAATCAGTGGTGAGCGGTGATCGCCCCTATGTTTACGGCAAACGTCAGGTTCAACAACTGCTGGCTACCCTGTTTCCCCAACGTCAGGGGTGAACGGCTTTAACCCCAGGGCTTAGAATAGGAAGATGGCAATCATGGCTGAATCCCCAGATAAGGGGGCCTAGGTCAGCCAGAACGCTACCGGGAATTTACTTTTTTATGTTTTGTAACTGATAGGCCGTCTGTTACAACGTATAGAGTCAACCGATTACCTCGGTCCTAAGGGTTCTGGCCAAAGCTATATAGTCTGGGTAAACTCCCAAGAGGCATCCTATGCACACCGACGGTCAGCTGGCCTCCCAGCCCCTCACCCTAAGCTCCCCCCCCGCCGATCAGGTGAAACCCATTCGGCCCGTTGATCGCTCCCGAGGGAATGCCCTGGGAATGGTCTCGACGGAGAGTTTCCCGGCGGTGGTGGGGACTGCCGATGCCATGGTGAAGGCCGCCGATGTTTTTTTGGTGGGCTACGAAAAAACCGGCAGCGGCCACTGCACCGCCATTGTCCGCGGCGGCATTGCCGATATCCGCATGGCGGTGGCGGCGGGGGTGGAGACTGCCCAACAGTTTGGTCAGTACCTCTCCTCCACCGTCATCCCCCGGCCCCTGCCTAACCTGGAGGCGGTGTTACCGATCTGCGCCCGTTGGGACCAGCTACGGCGGGCCGGACACAATAATTTGGGCAATCATGCCATTGGCCTCTTAGAAACTCGAGGTTTTCCGGCCATGGTGGGGGCGGCGGATGCCATGACCAAGGCCGCCGACGTGCAGTTGATGGCCCACGAGGCGATCGGTGATGGCCTGTGCACAATTTTAGTGCGGGGTTCCCTACCCAATGTGGCGATCGCCATCGATGCCGGTATCCACGAAGCGGAGCGGATTGGGGAACTCCACGCGGTGATGGTAATTCCTCGACCCCTGGGGGACCTGGAGGATTCCCTGCCCCAAATCAGTCTGGAGGAGGAGCAACCCCTCCACCTACCCTTGGTGCTTAGCAGTAAAGCTGTGGACAAGGAACTCGAAGCCCTGCCAGTGGAAATCAGCACCAGGGAACCCCTGACCCTGGAATTGGAATTGGAACTGGAAGTGGAACAACCCGCCGCCCCCCCACCCCCTCAATAGTCCTGCTATCCTAGATCCCTGCGTGAATTAACGGTAACCACCATGGTTTCTGCCCCCATCCCCCCCCGCCAGTACGGTGACCTGGCCATTGCCCAAACCCGATCCGAGCCCCTGGTGAAGTGGCCCAGTCCCTCTCAAAACCAGTACACCATTCACCTGGAACACCCTGAATTTACGGCTCTTTGCCCTCGCTCTGGCTACCCTGACTTCGGTACCATTGTGGTGGACTACTGCCCCCAGGAGTGGGTGGTGGAATTAAAGGCCTTCAAATTATTTATCAATTCCTTCCGCAACGAACGCATCAGCCACGAAGACGCCACCAACCAGATCGCAGATCGCCTCTGGCAAGAGCTATCCCCCCGTGGACTGCGGGTGATTGGTGACTTCACCCGGCGGGGTGGAGTAAAAACGGTGATTACGGTTAAAAAAGGCGACTGGCAGGACTTTGATGCCTATCAACCCAACCCTCTATAGGCGGTATCACCGCTAGCCCTAACCAATCAGCAAGTCCTCCTCGGGATACTGAACTACGGTAGGCTTGGGGTCTCCCAGGAGAGCCGCCATAAACAGCAGCACCCCAACACGTCCCAGGTACATGGTGACAATGATGACTACCTGGCTAAAGGCGGATAGTTTAGCCGTAATCCCTGTGCTTAAGCCCACGGTGGCAAAGGCCGAAACGGTTTCGAAGAGCACCGCAATAAAGTTGAGCTCGGGGTTACTGATGGAAATCAGCATGGTGGCTAAAATTACCACCAATCCAGAGCCCACCACCACCGCCACGGTCTTTAAAACCCGGGTCGGGGGAATCTGTCGTTGGTAGCACAGCACCTTTTCCTTACCCTGCAATACCGCCAGGGTACAGACCAGTAGAATGCGAAAGGTGGTGGTCTTGATGCCACCCCCTGTGCCCCCTGGACTGGCCCCAATAAACATCAGTGCGATCATGGTAAAAAGGGACGCATTGCCCATGGCGCCGATGTCAATACTGTTAAACCCAGCGGTCCTGGCGACTACAGACTGAAACCAGGCCGCCAGTAACTTAATCGGTAGCGGTAGGTTACCCAGGGTATCAGGATTATTAAACTCAGTGGCAAACAGGGCCAAGGTACCCAGGATTAACAGCACCAGGGTCGTACTGGTGACGATTTTATAGTTAAGGGAGAGGTTCAGGCGCTTGCGGCTACCCTTTACATAGGTCCGCAGCCCCATAAACATTTCCACAATCACCTCGTAACCCAGGCCACCGAAAATAATCAACAGGGAGATGATCAGATTGATCCAGAGATGATCTTGATAGCCGATGATATTGTCGAAAAATAAGCTAAAGCCAGCATTATTAAAGGCGCTAACGCTATGGAAAACCGATAACCACAGGCTTTGACCAGCACCATATTCCCCCCTAAAGATGGGGTAGAAACAGAAGACTCCGGCAATTTCAAAAACCATGGTCATGGCAATGATGGAGGGCAGCAGGGCCTTGCCACCGGCCAGTTCTGTTTGGTCCATGGATTGTTGAATGGCTACCCGATCCTTGAGCTTGAGGCGCTGGCCCAGCAGCAACAACAGCAGGGTGGTGGCGGTCATATATCCCAGACCGCCAATTTGAATTAAAGCGACAATGACGGCCTGGCCAAAGGAGGAGAAGTAGGTGCCCGTATCCACCACCACCAGGCCCGTCACACAGACCGCTGAGGTAGAGGTGAACAAGGCTACTAGGGGGTTTCCCCAGCTTCCACCGGTGACAGCCGAGGGGAGCGTTAAGAGCAGGCTACCGAGGCTAATTACCACCAAAAACCCCAGACAGATGGTTCTAGGTACGGTCATGCGCATCGATGTCGCTCCCCTTTCTGTAGTAGCCCTTCTATATTTCCATGGGTTGACGATCCTGCAACGATCCAGTGGTCATAACTATGGAACAAACTGCCAAGGCTGCGCCATAATGACGCCAAGGAATGGAGCATTGCCATGCAGCTCTGGTTAGTTTGCTGCTTAGTCTTATTTATTGCCGCCGACGGCTGGCAGCGCTGGGGTCAGGTTGATCTGTCCTTACCTCTAGTGCTGATTGGGGGCATCGGCTTGGCGATCGCCTCCCAGTCCTGGCCTCGACCGACCCCGCCACCGCACGAAGTATCAAAGGCGGTTGCCCCACCCTCACCGAAGCCGGAAATAGCCCCCTCCACCAAGTCCGGGCGATCCTCGATTTCCTTTGAGATTGCTAAGCCCAAGGCCAAATCCTAGGTCCGATAAAACCGGTTAACGACCCATTTGCCGCTTTAAGTCCTCCAATTCCTGTTCGGTTTCCCACCGTTGAAAGGATTCTTCTACCGGGTCCATCGGGGTGGTGTTAGGGCCTTCAAAGGGAGAACCATACCAGCCCGCATCCCAGCTAGTGGCAGATCGCTGAGATGCCCGTTCTGCTTCCACTTGGGCAATCTTCAACTTCAGCTCACGGCGGCGCTCGTGAATTTGTTGTTGTAGGGACCGGGTTTGATCAATCTGCTGATGCACCCCCTGCATCTGGCCCCAGTATTGGTTACCCTGACGCAGCAGGTTGGCCTCCCGTTCCTCCGCCAGTTTCACCAGATCGGGACGATTGGCCCCCCGAGCTCGATCAATACGACCGTGCCACTTTTGAATCTCCTGGGCGGTGCTGAGGATGCTGTCCTCCAATTGCTTTTGCCGTCGCTTTAGGGCCCCCAACAGGTTAATCGCATCCTGCTCCTGACCGCGCAGCTGGTCCTCCAGACCGAGCAACTCTAGATGGGGGTTGGCCTTGAGAAATTCATCCAGGCGGGTTTCCAGGAAGCGACTTAGATCTTCAAATAACCCCATGCCACCCCCAGCTAAAACTGCTGGCCAATATACAGCGATCGCACATCACCGTTACGTCTAACCACCACCTCCTGGTGGGCCACCGACGCCAGGGTCCATCCGGCGGTGCCGATCTGTTCGCCGATGTAAACCCGCTGGGGCACGCCGTTGACCTCAAACAGGGCGGCGGAACGATCGCCCAATTCTAGTACCCCCACTAGCCGATGGACTACGGCAGGGGTAGGGCTGGAAACGGGGGCGGGATCGGCCTGGACCAGGGATGGACCGGCGGGCCTGGCAGGTTGGGGCAACGTAGGCTGGGTGGTTTGGTAGGGGATATAAACCCGCTCAATCACGTTGATAGGGCCGCCCAGGGTGCTACCGCTGCCAGGCAAGGGCAGTAGGCTCAGAGAGGGGATCTGGGCACTAGTTTGGCTGGGCGGAGGCGGGGTTTGGGCGGCCAGATTGGTTTTCTTGTCAATGACCTGCAGCGATCGCTGCAGGTATTGCAAAAATTCAGCATTGGCGGCCTCGCTGGTACTGGTTGGCACCGTCAGCGGCTGGTGATGATTAATCCACAGCACCGCCGCCAAGCCGGTCAGGGAGAGACCTGTGGATAAAAGTAGTAGACGATCCAACAGGCGACCTAGGGCAGATCTGCCCTGGGGTGGGACCAGGGTAAGGGCTGAGTCTTGAGCTTCAGCTTCTGCCGCTAACAGCGCCAGGGCGTCGCTACCGCCGTCCAGGGTGGGGGCGGGACCGGTTGAGGTGGGCTCGGGGCTAACCGATAGGTTCTCCTCCGCTGTGGGGGCCAAAGCTAAGCTGGCATTGACTCGCTCCAGGGTCTCGCTGTCACCCTCTAGCAACCTATCTACCTCCTCAAACAAGGAGGTGATCAGGTTGTCAGCATAGCTCCTAACTAGGGCTTCCGGATTGGCCTCTAGACCCTCTAGGTTAATAACCCCAGACCCAGGGGCATCATTGCGACTGGCTAGGCTGGTCGGCGGGAGAGTCTTGTCCTGGCTCATGGGAGTGACATCCTGACAATAGGGTAGTTCACTAGAGTCAATACAGCGAACTAAATGGAACGGTCTTAAGTGATCTGCTGAAGTGTACCTCAACTGTTTAAATCTTTCACCCGGTACAATAAATTTATTCTATTTATCTATTTCATTGGTGATGCCTAAATATGTGCTCTGGGGGACCTACTGCGAAGATGCATTGGAAAAACGCACCCCCTATCGGCAGGCCCACCTGGAGGGATTACGATCCCAGAAAGAGCAGGGTATCTTGGTGGCCCTGGGGCCAACCGTTGACAATACCAAGGTATTTGGCATCTATGAGGCCCCCACGGAGGCAACGGTGCGGCAATTGGTGGAGGCTGACCCCTACTGGCAACAGGGTGTTTGGACCGATTACACTATTCATGAGTGGAATCAAGTCTTTTAGTCCTAGCCTCAGCCTGGTGACGGTCAGGGCCTTTTCCTTAGTCGGGGTTCTGTCCGCCTATGCTCATTAACCCATCCCCCTACCTCTACGAACACAGCCAGAAATTACTACGGCAGTACCAGGAACAGCCCGATTATGAGCTGCGCAACCAGTTGGTGCAGCTCCACATTGGCTTGGTGCGCCAAGAGGCCTATCGTTGGCTAGGGCGCTGTCATGAGAGCAGCGATGAGCTGATTCAGGTGGGTAGCATTGGTTTAATACGCGCGATCGAGCGCTTTGACCTGAATCAGGGCTGTGCCTTTAGTTCCTTCGCCGTTCCCTACATTCGGGGTGAAATTCAGCATTACCTGCGGGATCGGAGCTCAACTATGCGAATGCCGCGGCGTTGGCAAGCCCTAGAGACTCGATCCACCGGGGTGGCGCGCCGTCTCCAACAGCAACTAAAACGTCCCCCCCGCGATCGCGAAATTGCCGCCGCCCTGGGGGTTTCCCTGGGGGAGTGGCAAGAGGTAAAACTAGCTCGCCAAAATCGTCACCCGATTAGCCTTGATGCTCCCCTGCAGGGGGAGGACTCAATCTCCCTAATGGAGTCACTCCCGGATCCGCGCTACAAAAGCTTTCAACTGGCCCAGGAGGATCAAATTCGCTTACAGCATGCTATGGAGCAGCTGGAGCGGCGTACCCGTGAGGTTTTAGAGTTTGTCTTTCTCTGTGACCTGACCCAAAAGGAGACCGCAGAACGTCTGGGCATCAGCGTGGTTACGGTGTCCCGACGGGTAAAACAGGGTCTACAACACCTCAAATCCCTCATGACCCATGGCGGTGGCTAACCAGGCTACACTTGATCGGTCCACCCTGTCTTTAGGGTTCTCAGCAGCACTTACCTATCAGGAATACTCAAGGGCGGTTCAGTTCCTGAAAAATGAGCTATTGTGGGAGCGTTATCCTAGGGTAATTGAGGAGTTCCGTCGGGATGGGGTCTAGTCTCTTTATACTCTTGTTCCTGCTGGGGGTTATACTCTCCCTTTTAGGAGGCCTGATCGGCATCGTCGATGCCTTCAAGGTCAGCCCATTCTGGGGCCTATTGACCTTGCTGATCCCCTTTGCCCTACTGATTTTTTGCATCAAGTTTTGGGAAAGACGGCGCTGGGCTCGCAATAGCCTGATTTTAGGGCTGTTGGGGTTGTTGTCCATGGTGATCGGCATGCCCTTTCTGCAGGGTTTGCTGAGCCGTCGGGTGGCCACTGGCAATCAACCGGCGGAGAGCTTTCCAGTGAAACAAATGCCTGTCTCTGGGGCGAAGCCAGGGGAGGAAATTTTTGCCGAACCCCTGGTGCCCGCGGCTCCGGGTTTCGCCGCTATTGCTCAGGCTAACCTGATCCAGTCCACCGACCCCGATGAACGTCGCCGTCTAGTCAATAGCAGCCGTCCCGATCCCTTTGCTACGGTACCCATTCCTCCCCCCCCACGGATCATACCAAACTCGACCCCAGTAGTTGTGCCTGGTCCAGTTAAGGGCCCGGTAGCCCCTTCAACCCAGCGCCCAGGTCCACCTATCCCATCCCCTGGAGCAGGGGCAAAACCCAGCACAGCCGGCATCTCAACCGCCTCCCCTGGGGCGGCGCCAGGTATCGATGATAACACCGATATGGTTACTCTCCAGCCCAGCCCTGCTCTGCAGGCAGAACAGGTTCAGGTGACTGGCGTAATCGCCCTGGGAGGCTATCGATACGCCATTGTGCAGTCGCCGGAACAGCCCGGTGGCCAGTATATAAAGGTTGGCCAGAGATTTGGTGAAGGTAACCAGATTCTGGTGAAAAGAATTGAGATCCAAGACCAAGAGCCCATTGTGATTTTAGAGGAAGACGGTAGGGAGGTTCCTCGTTTCGTCGGGCCGGCGTCAAAGGTTTAACCCCCACTGTTGATCCTTAAGGGTGGCACTTCCTCCTCCATGGCCCTGCCCCCATGGCAGAATGACAGTATAGATTTGGTGTGAGGCTGTCACTTATGCCGTTAACAACGGTGGTTTTTCATGGATTATGGGGTCTTGCTGCGGTTTTGCTGGCGGAGCTAGTGCGCGATGGTTACCACGTTTTGGGTCATTACTATGCTCCCTTAATGCGCCTCCATAGCTGGCACCATCGGGTTTATAGGAAAGACTTTACGCCCGTGAGCGAGGCACTTTATCGCCAAGCCCATTTAGTCAATGATGTGCCGGAGGCGGTGGCGATGATAGCCATCCTGGCCATTGTGGCCCTAGCCACAGGGCTTTTGGGGCTATGGGCCGGGGTCGTCTACAGTTTTACCTTTTTGATTACGGCGATCGCCCGTTCCCGGGGCTGGCTAATCACCACCGATCTAACCCATGAGCCTGGGGAGTTGACCACTCCCCCCAGCAATTGGTGGGTAAATCGCACTTATCACTGGCGCCATCACTTTGATGACACCAATGCCTACTTCTCCGGATCCATTACCCTGGTGGATAAGATCCTGGGTACGGCGGTCTCTTTGAAGGGAAAAACCGTAGCGGTGACGGGCGCCTCCGGTGCCCTGGGCCAGGCCTTGCTGCGGGAGCTGCAGCGGCAGAAAGCCAAACCCATTGCCCTGACCACCACCTGCCCCGATCAATTTAGCGGTGACATACCGGTTTGGTCCTGGCAGCCTGGAGCAGAAGCAGACCTGCAGGAACGCCTCAGAGGGGTGGATATTTTGGTAATCAACCACGGGGTCAATGTCCACGGCTGCCGCACCGCCGAGGCCATTGACACCTCCCTGGAGGTAAATGCCCTCTCCGGGTGGCGGTTGATGCAGATATTTTTTAGCACGGTGCAAACCTCCCCCCAACGGGCCACTAAGGAGGTTTGGGTGAATACCTCGGAAGCGGAGGTTAGCCCGGCCTTTAGTCCCCTCTACGAAATTTCCAAGCGCTTGTTGGGGAACCTGGTTACCCTTGGTCGACTGGATACCCCCTGTGTAGTCCGTAAGGTGGTTCTAGGGCCCTTTAAAAGTCAGCTTAATCCCATCGGCATCCTTTCGGCGGATTGGGTGGCCTGGGCTGTAGTGGCCCTGGCTAAACGTAATATGCAAAATATTATTGTCACGATTAACCCCCTTACTTACCTGCTATTTCCCCTGAAGGAGTTGAGTCAACAGGCATATTTCAAACTCTTTTCTCGTTGTTAGGGACCGGTGACTTCCAGCCGTAGTCATTTCCCCTGCTTCCCATCCCTAGCTTGGTGATCGACATCGGTTCCCTTCGTTTAAAATTTTAGATATTTAGTTTTTACTCTGCGTCTTCAATCCATGTCCCACCCCACCGATATCGCTACCCTGGCGGCCTGGATGGCGGCTGACTTTAGCAACCAGCAGCAGGCCTTTGACAACCCTCCCCTATTCGCCCACATTCGAGTGTGTATGCGGCCTTTGCCGGTGCATCTGCTGGCTGGGGTGGGGTTCTATCTGGAGCAGGCCTACGACTTCCAATTGCAGCGTCCCTACCGATCTCGGGGTATGCGATTACTGCCTCAGGGTGACCACATTCGTATTGAGAACTATACCCTTAGGGATGGGGAAGCGTTCTATGGAGCGGCCCGAGATCGCGATCGTCTGGCCCAACTTACCCCCGACCAATTCGAAAAAACCCCCAGTTGCGACATGATTGTGCAGTGGACCGGTCACAGCTTTAAGGGCTCGGTGGAGCCCGGTCAAGCCTGTATGGTAGAACGCAATGGTCGACTTACCTACCTGGATAGCCAGTTTGAAATTGATGACCATCAATTTATCAGTTGGGATCGGGGTCGCGACCCCACCACCCATGAACATATCTGGGGAGCTCTCGCTGGTCCATTCCAGTTTAAACGCCGGGTTAGCTTTGCCGATGAGGTGCAGTTCTAGGGCTTGGGGACGAGACCTGATAGAGAATAAACTTGAATAAAATCTTTGTAATCACCGCTAACCCATTATCCGTCGTGGGTTTTTTGAGTTACAGCTATAGCCATTTAGCCCAAAACATCAAGCAAAGCTTTGAGTCTTAGCCAATGGCCTCCCAGTCTTGTACTCACCAGAGTGGCGACTGCTATAACCAGAATTAGACAACTCTCCTGGTGGCGACCGGTCAAGAATACATTACCCTAGGGGTACGTCTACTACTGGCTGACTGAAGCCCTTGCAGCTATCGTGCCTCCCAAGAAACCCGCTAGCAAGAATCTCCGTAAACCTGAAGGTGCTCCACCCCTGGGCGCTGCTCAATCTTTTGCCAGTCAGGGATATAGAGTTCAGGTGTTTTATCTAGCTGGCCGTAATGTCAGTCCCAATGCGCCGATTAAAGATGCTCTTTGGTTTGCCACCTATCCCATCATTCCCCGCCTGGGAGATTGCCTTTTTCGAGACGGGGTTTACTACCGGGTAGAACGGGTATTTCTCTACGAAAACTTGGCAGCCGGTTGGTGTGCCGACGTGGAGGTCTCCTTCTATGGTCGGCGCTAACTGTAGTCAATAGAACTGAGGTCAGTACTGGCTTACAAGCCCTATCGACATTTTTCTGTCGAGTCCCTTATGCTAGAGTAAGCGAGTAACATGTTTTGCTTTCGGTAGGCTGGTTAATCACAGTCTGATTTATTTTTTCGGGTAATCGGTGAATGCCACTCCGAATCGAACTTGTCTACATTCATGTTTCATTTGGAGTTGTATTATGTCGATTTATGTAGGGAATCTAGCCTACAATGCTACAGCCCAAGACATTAGCGATGTCTTCGCTGAGTATGGTGCTGTTAGTCGGGTAGTCGTACCCACAGATCGCGAAAGCGGACGTCCTCGAGGCTTTGCCTTTGTGGAAATGGAAAAGGAATCTGACGAAGATTCTGCTATCCAAGCTCTCGATGGAGCTGAATGGATGGGTCGGGAGTTAAAGGTCAATAAAGCTCGTCCTAAGGCCAAAAATGACGCTAAAGGCAGCTTCGGTGGGAAGCAGAATACTAGTCGTAAGTTCTCTAGCTGGTAATTCGCCCTACATTTTCTTTGAATTACTTCAGCCTATGAACAGGTGTAAGTGTAGTCATGAAAACGCGGCGGAGACTAACTAGAAAGCTTGTCTTACTTCTTCGTTTTAGCCAATAAATATGAAAGTCCTGGTCAAACCCAGGATTTTTTTTGAGTTTTATCGACTTGAATGTTGTAAATAATCTACTAGAGCCCTTAGACCCAAACAGTAGCTATTACTGCCAAAGCCACTAATTTGACCAATCGCTACTGGAGCAATATAGGAATGATGTCGAAAGGGTTCACGACTATGAATATTACTGAGATGGACCTCTACAACGGGGAGTGCAACAGCTACTATGGCATCCCGTAGGGCTATGCTGGTATGGGTATAGGCGGCGGGATTAATTAAAATCCCATGCTTTACACCTAGGGCAGACTGAATGCAAGAGACCAAATCTCCCTCATTATTAGATTGGAAAAAATCAATCTCCACATCTAGGGACTTAGCCAGGAGTATTAAGTCTTGATTGATTTCATCGAGGGTATTAAACCCATAGACGGAAGGCTCCCTCAACCCCAACATATTTAAGTTGGGCCCATGGATGACCTGAAGCTTTAACAAGCTACTATCCCTATTTAACGCCTAGGTTCCTGCACTGGGATAGGAATTAACTCTGGCTCACGTTCGGGATCGGAGCCAAGTAGGGCATCTATAACCCTATCAATCCACTCGCGCAACTTATCGATGGCCTTTTCGATGTAATCCATCAGAGTTAGACTCCTTAAGGGCATATGCTACTTTTGGCCCACGAGAAACCTTATTATCAGGTAAAGAAGCATAATTTTTACATAATCTTATTATAGCCACTAGAAAGGTGATTTGAAAAGCCCAGCAGGACGGCTGGGTTGGATATCGGTCTAGGGATTAGGCTATTAAATCGCCTGGAAGCCTTAGTGGTTGAGAGTTTCCGTCTCGTTAATCTGGTCGGTCTACTAACCTGTTTGACCGTGACCCTGGCCTGCTAGGCAGAATCGTTGAGCTCCAGAGCCGCTACTAGCTGTCAGCTATGGCAGAACACAAGAATGAACGGCTAGTTCACTGGGAAACCCAACCAGTATCGCACCCGCGAAGTCTGACCGGTTCTGTCCTACGCATTCTGACGAAGACCACCTTGGCTAGTCAGATGGGCAACCGGTGTCGGAAAGCTGCTTGTCTTGAACATTTTGCCCGCTATCTCCTGGGTAGAATATGCTGTGTCTTTGTGCAGAGCTGTAGGCTTTTGAAGTTTTCCTGCTCAGCCTAACTTGACTACCCGCTGTAATTGAGGATTGACTGTGATTGAGGGCTTGATGAGCGGCCTTTTTGACGGCATCAGCATCGGTGCCGTCTTATTAATTGTAGCCCTGGGTTTAGCCATTGTTTTTGGGTTAATGGGAGTAATTAACCTTGCCCATGGTGAACTGATGATGTTAGGGGCCTATACCACCTATGTGGTTCAAAACGGGGCTAAAGCCCTGGGCGACTGGGCTCTAGAGAGTTATATTTTCGCAGCCTTGCCCCTGGCCTTTTTGGTGGCGGCCCTGGTGGGGTTGTTGATGGAACGCAGTGTCATCCGTTATCTCTACGGTCGTCCTTTAGAGACCTTACTAGCTACCTGGGGTATCAGTTTGATTTTGCGTCAGTTTGTTCGCAGTGTAAATTGGCCCATGGCGATCGCTTTAGCGGTTTTCGCGATTTTGTTTGGGGTGGTCAGCCGAATTCTAGATCGCTACACGGACTGGCGGCGTTTGGGCAGTTGGCTTAATTCCCTGTGGCTACTGCTGTCAATTGCCATTGCCGCCCTGGTCGGCTTACTGCTTCAAAACAACGGCACTGCAAAATTTACTCGAGCTTGGTTTAGTACTCGTAATGTTGATGTGACCCCTCCATCCTGGTTGCGCAGCGGTTTGTCCGTGGGTGATGTCCTCCAGTTTCCCTACGCCCGTTTATTTATCATTGCTTTGACGATTGTTTGCTTGATTGCGGTGTATTGGTTTCTTAACCGCACGGCTTGGGGCTTGCGAATTCGCTCCGTCACCCAGAACCGCAGTATGAGTGCCTGCTTAGGCATTCCCACTGAACGGGTGGATGCCCTTACCTTCGCCCTAGGTTCTGGGCTGGCGGGAATTGCCGGTTGCGCCGTTACCCTCTTAGGCTCCGTAGGACCAAACCTGGGTGGTAATTACATCGTTGACGCCTTCATGGTGGTGGTGGTAGGGGGTGTGGGTAAGCTGGTTGGTAGTATAGTTGCCGCCCTGGTGATTGGGGTGGCTACCTACTTGATTGGCTCCGGTAGTTTGGCCCTACTGATACCGGCCGGAGATGTATTCAAACCCCTGGTGGATTTCTTGACGTTCTTCGCCACCACCAGTATGGCTAAGGTAATGGTTTTTGCCTTGATTATTGCTTTCCTGCAGGTGCGGCCAGCTGGCATGTTTCCGCAGAAAGGTCGTTCGGTAGAGGTATAGAGGATGGCCGTGGATATATCCGTACAACCCCGCCGGCTAGCCCAGGCCTTGGGTCGGCGGAAGTTAATGTTAGAGATTCTGGCGGTGGTGGCGATCGCCCTCTTCTTACTGCTGATCCTGCCCTTTCTCGTATCGGAATTTCGACTGGGCTTAGTCGGTCGGTTCCTTTCCCTGGCGATTGTGGCCCTGGGTATTGACTTGATTTGGGGCTTCACTGGCCTGCTTAGTCTTGGTCATGGCATTTTCTTTGCCCTGGGTGGCTACGCCTTTGCCATGTACCTATCGCTGGTGTCTTTGCGGGCAGGAGAGTTGCCGGAGTTTTTCAGTCTTTACGGGGTCTCCACCTTGCCCTGGTTTTGGAAACCCTTCTACAACTTGCCCTTTACCCTGATCGCCATTGTTATCATTCCAGCCCTGGTGGCCGGGTTATTTGGTTATCTCGTGTTCCGGAATCGTATCCGGGGAGTTTACTTCTCCATCTTGACCCAGGCTGCCCTGGTGGTCTTTTTTAACTTTTTTAATGGTCAACAAAAGTTGATTAACGGCACCAATGGTCTCAAGACCTCTACCACGGTGTTTTTGGGTCAAGAGGTGGGCAGCTCCAGGATGCAGTTTTTCTTTTACGTGGTAACGGTCCTCACTGTCGTAGGCGTTTATGCCCTCTGCCGGTGGCTTACTAGCGGCCGGTTTGGTCGGATGTTGGTGGCCATTCGCGACGACGAAAACCGAGTGCGGTTTTCGGGCTATAACCCCGCCAGCTTTAAGGTTCTGGTGTTTGCCGTATCTGGCGCGATCGCTGGGGTCTCCGGTGCCCTATACACCGTTCAATCCGGGATTATTTCTCCCCAGGCGATGGATATTGCCTTTTCTATCGAGATGGTGATCTGGGTAGCGGTGGGTGGGCGAGCTACCCTGGTGGGGGCGATCTTAGGGGCGGTGTTGGTCAACATGGCTCGCAGCTTACTGAGCGAACGATTTCCCAACGTCTGGCTGTTTTTCCAGGGGGCACTCTTCCTGCTGGTGGTTACCGCCCTGCCCGATGGTTTAATCGGTTGGGGACAACGCCAGTTTGGAGCTGCCGTCAATCAAGCGCTGGGTCTTAGCCCTGGGCCAGCGATTTATAGTGAGGCTGACCTAGAAGGCAGTAACCTGGCTGAAAAGGAGATTTAATCGTGCTCAAGCCAAAAATTCTTGATATTCAAGATGTTACCGTTAGCTTTGATGGGTTTAAGGCCCTCAATCACCTCAATTTCGCCATGGAAGAAGGAGAACTGCGGGTGATTATCGGTCCTAACGGGGCGGGTAAAACGACCTTTTTGGATGTGATTACCGGTAAGGTCCAACCCACCGAGGGTATGGCCTACTTTAAGGGAGAAAATCTGGGCAAACGTAAGGAGCATGAGATTGCCCGCCTGGGGATTGGTCGTAAGTTCCAAACCCCGCGAGTCTACCTTAATCTCACCCCTCGAGAAAACCTAGAGCTATCCTGTAACCGCCATAAAAATGTCTTTTCCACCCTCTTTGGTCAAACTCCCAAAGCTGAAAAGCGTACCGTTGGTGGGTTATTGGAAACCATTGGCCTAGACTATAAGGCCGATATTGCCGCTGCCCTGCTCTCCCACGGAGAAAAACAGTGGCTGGAAATTGGCATGCTGGTGGCCCAATCCCCTGACCTGTTATTAGTGGATGAGCCGGTGGCGGGGCTAACTGATGAAGAAACCGAAAAGACTGGTCAACTGCTGATGTCTTTGGCGGAAAGTCACTCCATTGTGGTGATTGAGCACGATATGGAATTTGTCCGTCAAATTGCTCGGCAGGTCACCGTTCTCCACGAGGGCACCGTGCTCTGTGAGGGCACTATGGATCAGGTTCAAAATGATCCTCGGGTCATTGAAGTCTACCTCGGCCAGGAAACCGACCTCAGCGCCGAACAAATGTTGTTATTGCGGGTCGCCGCCACCATCGCCTGGGCTGACCATCAGCTAGATGGCAGTCAACAGCAGTTGATTCTAGATCGGCTCAGCCAACGGTTTGCCCATAGCCCTGAGGATCAGGGCGCTATTCGGCACCAACTGGAGGATCTACTGGCCAAGGCTCTTACCCTGGAGGAGTTGGTACCTCAGTTACAAACTGACAGTCAGCGAGAGCAGGCTTTAATGCTGAGTTACGAGGTGATTTCTGTCAATCGCATCCAGCAAACCGAGGCCATTGCTTACCAAAAACTGCTGCAACTGCTCAATCTGCCGACAGCAACCGTAGACCGTCTGCAGGCCCTGGCCCTAGAGAATCTCGACCAAAGGCTTTAGTACCATCATGACCAGCATCCTGCCCCTACCCACCTACCAAGACCCCCTTACAGCTCCCATGTTAAGCGTCACCGGGCTTAACTTTTATTATGGCGAAAGTCATATTTTGCGGGATGTGGACCTAACCGTACCCCGGGGTCAGATGGTTTGTCTGATTGGTCGTAACGGCGTTGGCAAAACCACCTTGCTCAAAAACATTATGGGGCTTTTGCGATCGCGACGTGGAGAAATTCGCTACGCCGGCCAAGTGATTGATCCCCTTTCCCCCGATCGTCGTGCTCGCCTGGGTATCGGCTACGTTCCCCAGGGGCGGGAAATCATTCCCCGCCTGACGGTGCGGGAAAACCTGATCATTGGCCAAGAGGCTCTGGGTAAGCGCGGCCAGGCTAGCCAGGAGATTCCTGAGTCGATCTTTGAGCTGTTTCCCGTGCTAAAAACTATGCTGGGTCGAATGGGAGGGGACTTAAGCGGTGGCCAGCAGCAGCAACTGGCGATTGCCAGGGCACTGATGGGGCAGCCCCAACTACTGGTACTTGATGAGCCCACTGAAGGTATTCAGCCCTCGATTATTTTGGATATTGAAGCAGCGGTTCGTCAGATTATTGCCACCAGGGGTATTTCAGTGTTATTGGTCGAGCAGCACCTACACTTTGTGCGCCAGGCTGACTATTACTATGCCATGCAAAAAGGAGGCATTGTTGCCTCTGGCCCTACCCATGAGCTCAGTAATGATGTTATTCAAGAATTCCTAGCTGTTTAACCCAGCTCAGTTGGGTAAGGACTTAGCTCCGAATATGGGGCTAGTTTTTCCTACCCAGATTGGGTAGACTTAAATTAGAGAAACTTCATGGCTGGCGACATAGCCAAGTGGTAAGGCAGAGGTCTGCAAAACCTCCAGTCCCCGGTTCGAATCCGGGTGTCGCCTTTTGCATCTACTGATTCTCAGGCCATTCATTCTAAATTGAGGCAGCTACATTCTGCCAGTAAGCTTGTCAGCCCCGCTCTATTTCCTCGACCCGTAGCTATGCCAAGCGCCGACTCCTTGCCTAGGTTATTCGTGGATGGCTACAACATGATCGGAGCCTGGCCAACTCTGGTGAAGCTTCTTGAGCAGCATGGGTTTGAGGCGGCCCGCCAGGAGTTGATCGAGATCTTGACCAACTACAGCGCCCGTAAAGGGCTGGATACCCAACTAGTCTTTGATGCCTACGCCGTGCGATCGCCCCACCAACATCTGGTGATCACCTCCAACCTCTCCGTATGTTACACCGCCTTTGGCCAAACCGCCGATAGCTATATCGAGTACTTCTGTGCCCAACTGTGGCAACGGGCTTTACCAAAGTCACGGGTGATCGTTGCCACCTCCGATTATAGCCATCGTCTAACCGTAGTCGGCTATGGAGCGGAGTGGATATCAGCCCAACAGCTACACAGCGATATTACCTTTACCCACAGTCAGGTGAACACGTCTCCCCGGCGAACCTCCCGTTCCCTATTTGATCGGGTGAATAGTGAAACCCGTGAAAAGCTCATGCGATTGAGACTAGGTCCCTAGGTATCACTTTAGCCACAACCCTAAGGATAGGTTTGGCCAGTTAATTTTATAGGCCACGAAGCCGGTACCAAAAGCCAGACTCCGGCCTGTTTCCGCCAAGCCATGGAGAAAAAAACCACCCAAGGACTTGTCAAGCTCCCTAGTTTATCGCTAGGATAAAAGTCCACTTGATCCTCAGTAGCTCAGTGGTAGAGCGGTCGGCTGTTAACCGATTGGTCGTAGGTTCGAATCCTACCTGGGGAGTTTGATTTTTTTAGTCAATTCATCTAGTTATTTTTTTACACCTGGTCCGGGCTTTCGTCTCGGAATTACCGTGGCGGTCTTGAATCTTATTCCCTACCCCTGTTCCCTGTAGCCTTTGGCCTGACAAGCGGGTACTCTTCCAATACAGCTATAGCATCCCTGTATTTTTTTTAAGGAAGACCCTCAGCCCATGTTGGCTATCCCCGACTTTGGCCCCCGATCGGGCCCCTCCCCCCAATTGCCCGCCGGAGTGAACCTTCAAGATGTTTTTAACCAGTTACACATTGGGGTTTACCAGATTAGCCTGACGGGGATCTTCCTCAATGTCAATCCAACTCTATGTCAGTGGCTAGGCTACGACTGGCAAGACCTTGTCGGTCGTCACCTGGAAACCCTTACCCACCCTGATGACTTAGGGGATCTGCTGCAGGGGTACACCGATCTGGTCAGCGGCAGAATCTCTACCCTTTCCCTGGAAAAACGCTACCTGCACAGGGATGGGCCATCTCTCTGGATGCGGGTTACCCTCAGCCTGGTGCGCGATGTCGCTGGAGAACCCCAGTTTAGCCTGGGAATCTGTCAAGACATTAGCGACAGCAAAGCGGCTGAAATGGCTTTACGGCGTATTGAAGAACGCTTTGCCGTGGCCATCCAGGACAGTAAGGTGGGGGTTTGGGACTGGCACCTCACCACCGATGTACTCTACATAAGCCCGAATTTTACTGGACTTTTAGGCTATCCCAACAGTCCGGTGACCATGGCTGCCTGGCAAGCCCAGGTATATCCAGAGGACCAACCAGCCTTGGCGGCGGCCCTAGCCCAGTATCGTTTGCAGGCGGATAGGACCAGTCCCTTTGAGCATACCTATCGGCTCTATCACCGCGATGGTAGCCTACGGTGGATTCTCTCCCGGGGGCAGGGCATTGGCGATAGGGCCCAACCCTGGCGACGTATGGCTGGCACTCACACCGATATTACCGATATGAAACAGGCAGAGGCTGACCTACAGGCCTCCCATAAACAGGTTAACGACATTCTAGAAAGCATTACCGATGCCTTCTTTGCTCTGGATTGTCACTTTCAGTTTACCTACGTCAACCAGCGGGCTGAGCAGTTCCTGCAGAGATCGCGCCGGGGTTTACTGGGTCAAAACCTCTGGTATGAGTTTCCCAATATGCTAGGCACCCTATTCTCCAGGCACTTTCGAGAGGCTATGGCGGAGCGCCGTAGCACCAGCTTCGAGGAGTACTTTAGCCAATCCCAAAGCTGGTACGAGGTACGGGTCTACCCCACCCAGAATGGCCTGGCGGTCTACTTTCAGGATATTACCAGCCGCCGTAGCGCCTATGAACAAATAGAGCACCAAATTCGTCGGGAGCAGGCTCTCAACCGAGTCATCCAGGCTATCCGCCAATCCCTGCATCTGGATACGATTTTCCAGACTGCCGCTCGAGAGGTGGCCCACCTGCTAGGGGTCGATCACGTCAATATCCAAATGTATCAGCCCCAATCCCTGGTTTGGCAGGTGGTGGCGGAGTACCGGACTAATCCTGACAGTACCAGTCTGTTGCATGTGGTAACCAGTAGCGATCTCCCCGCTTTAACCGAGGCGGAGATTATCCAGATTAGTTCTGATCAGGATCTTCACCCCCTGGCCCAGGCTTTGCCGGGTTGCTGGCTGCTGGTACCGCTGCAGGTAAAGGATGGACTACCCTGGGGCTGCCTGG
The DNA here is from genome assembly GCA_035286245.1 of Cyanobacteriota bacterium. Lineage (GTDB taxonomy): Bacteria > Cyanobacteriota > Cyanobacteriia > Phormidesmidales > Phormidesmidaceae > Nodosilinea. The sequence goes on from JAYKIM010000091.1 coordinate 30,914, forward strand.
GAATTCACCGTCGACCCGAGGACCAGGCTATTTGGCAGACATCGGAGATTGAGTTAGTGCAAATTGTAGCGGCCCAGCTGGCGATCGCTATCCAACAGGCCCAAACCTTAGATCAAGCCCAGGCAGAACTGCAAGAACGACAGCGGACAGAGACCCGTCTGAAGGAAGCCCAGCGCATTGCCCACACAGGCAATTGGGAACTTACCCTGCCCAGCCAAAGCTTGCTCTGGTCTGAGGAAATGTTCCGCATTTATGGTCTTGATCCCCAGGCTCCCCCCCTTTCCCTGGAGGAGCAATTTATGGCCCTAGACCCAAGCAACCGGCCTGCATGGCAACAGCAATTTGCCATGGCCTGTCTGGAGGGACAAGCTATTAACCTGGAGGGGGAAATTCTTCAGCGCCACGGGCATCGCCGCTACGTTCACCTGCTAGGACAGGTGCAGCGGGATTCGGAGGGCGCTATCTGCGGTCTGGTGGGTACCCTCACAGACATTACGGAACGTAAGCAGATTGAGGCTCGCCTCGCCTACGAAGCACTCCACGATTCCCTCACTGGCATCCCTAACCGGGCCTATTTTATGGAGCAGCTGACCAATGCGGTACAAGCAGTGGAGCAGGAATCTGAGAAAGCCTTTGCCGTGCTGTTTATTGATCTGGATCGCTTTAAGGTGATTAATGACAGTCTGGGGCACCTGGTGGGTGACGAGCTCTTGATCGAGTGTGCCAGACGCCTGCGATCGGTGGTGCGAGAGGAAGATTTAGTCGCCCGGTTGGGGGGAGATGAGTTTGCTATTCTAATTCATCCCATTAGTTCCATTGTTGATCCTCTCAAAGTGGCCGATCGTATTCATCAAGTCTTGCAGTTACCGATTCTCCTCGCGGGTCGGGAAATTTTCATTAGTGCCAGTGTGGGTATCTCCTCAAACCTCACCGGTTCAGTTAAGGCCGTAGACTTCCTTAGGGATGCGGATACCGCCATGTATCAGGCCAAGGGCAATGGGCGGGGCCAATCAGCCCTATTCAACCCGCAAATGTACGAGCGGGTAGCGACCCAACTAGCCCTGGAAAGCGATCTACAACGAGCCCTAGACCGCTCGGAACTAACCCTCGAATACCAACCCATTGTGGACCTCAGGACCAATCACTTATTGGGGTTCGAGGCCCTGCTGCGCTGGCAGCACCACCGCTGGGGGGCTATTCCCCCCAATACCTTCATTCCCCTAGCGGAGGAAACCGGGTTAATTATGGCGATCGGGGAATGGACCCAACAACAGGCCTGTCAGCAACTGGGGGAATGGCAAAAAGCCTTTCCCCAGGCTAGTCATCTGATTATGGGCGTCAACCTTTCCGCTAAACAGTTTGCCAACCCCCATCTGATCGCCAGCATCGATCAAGCCCTAAACCAGTCGGGCATCAGTAACCGTTGTCTGCGCATGGAAATGACGGAGACAGCCTTAATTGAAAACCCAGATACCGCTGAATCCTTGCTCCTGGATCTAAAACAGCGGGGTATTCAGCTCTGTATCGATGATTTTGGCACTGGCTATTCCTCCCTCAGTATGGTGCATCGGTTTCCAGTGCAGGCTTTAAAGATTGATCGCACCTTTATTCACCGTATGACGGTCGATCAGCGGGGGGCAGCGATGGTGGAAGCGATTCTGGCCTTAGCCAAAAGCCTGGGCATGACGGCCATTGCGGAGGGGATAGAAACGCCTGAGCAGTTAGCACAACTGCGTCAACTGGGCTGCTCCTCCGGTCAAGGTCACCATTTTTCCCAGCCCTTGTCGGCTGAAGCCGCTACTGACTTACTGGCTCGTTGGCCCATGCCCCTATGCTGCGAGCAGCCCTACCCTAGGGATTTTGGCTGAGGCTATAAAAACTCTGCCAGGCTCGGTAAAAGAAAAATAGGGCAAACAGGGCTAATACTATCCTAAACATCAGGTTTACTACTCGGTTAGGGAGCCGTGGTAGATAACGGGTACCAAATTGTACTCCCAGCAGTCCCCCGAGACCCAGTAGCAGCCCCATCGATCCTTGCACATTACCCCGCAGACTATGCCAACCCAGGGCTGAAACCGCCGTAATGACGATCGCACCCAAGCTGGTTTGAATGGCCACTTTAATGTCTTCCTTTAGTAGCAAAATCTGCAAGGGCACCATGACTACGCCCCCGCCCACCCCAAATAATCCAGCTAAGAACCCTGCGGTGCCGCCAATGACGATGCGGGCTGGGGTTGGCGATTGCTGGGAGATCCTGCCCTGGGGGGCAAGCTGTTCCCCGGCCACCACCTGCTGCTTGATCCGAATCAGATAAATATTTAGCAATAGGAATAGGCCAAAGGCTGCCAGTAAAACATACTCAGGAAAAGCGCTGGCTAAGGCGGTGCCAAGAAAGGCTGTGGCTACTGCCGGTAGACCCAGCAGCACTACATTTCTCAGCTTTAGAAAACCCATCCGCCAGTTTTGCAGGCTGCCCCCCAGAGCTATCACCAAAATCGCCAAGGTGCTTGTACCGACCGCCTGTACCCCCGATAGACCGAGGGCTACCATGGCCGGCACCATGATGGTGCCCCCGCCAATGCCTAAAATCCCCGCCAGAAGACCCGCTAGCACCCCCACCCCGATTAAAACTAAGGACTCTGACACAATCTCCCCCACGCTTCTGACCTAGCATAGACCATGGGAGTACCCCTTAGTCCCCTGTGTGCCAACATGAATGAGACAACGCCCCTACCGTAAATTACTGTCTCCAGTGAGGTCAATGACTCATGGTCATGCCATCAACCCATACCACCGTCAATTCTTCGGCTCATGCTATTTCGGCC
>JAYKIM010000092.1:0-3387 GCA_035286245.1 Cyanobacteriota bacterium
AGAAGAGGCATTTCTATGGGGATCCCGCTGAGTTTGAGATCTTAAGCGTCTCATAACATGCCTCCTTTCCCTCGACGGTCTCGCTTGAGAACTACCGAATATCAGTACTTTCAGGACTTTTCCGCACTACTAAGCTAACCACCTGGTTAACATCTAGGTCTCATACCTCGGTTGCCATAATTCCCAGTCGCAGGACTAACTTGGCAACGGGCTCCGCCTTGGGCGGAGCCTTTCACGGCTATATAATGGTATGACTACAGCCCTGTGTGACAATCTGAATCAGATAGGGCTCCTTATCCCTGCTGCTGGCGCTGACGAGCTGCTTCGTAGAGCAGCAGTGCCGCTGCAACTGCAACATTAAGGGATTCCACCTGCCCCTGCATAGGAATCCTAACTCGCAAATCAGCCCGATCTAGACATAGGGAAGACAGCCCCGCCCCTTCGTTACCCAACAAGAAAACAGTAGGCAGGGTCAGGTCCACCTGCCAATAGCTCAGATCGGCCCTGGCATCGGTAGCCACCAACTGCACTGACTGCTTTTGCCAATCCGCCAGCATCCCCGACAGATCGGTAACTACTGTCAGGGGGAGGTGAAACCATTGACCAGCGGAAGCCCTTAGCACCTTGGGATGATCAGGGGCAACACTATCAGCAGTGAGCCATAATCCATCAGCTCCAGCAGCCACAGCGCTGCGAATCATCGTGCCCAAATTCCCAGGGTCCTGCAACGCCTCCAACAAAACTCCCACTCTGGTCAAGGAAGCGGGACGGGGCGGGGATATCTGGGGAGCAACCGCCACAACCCCGTCCGGATGGATCGTGGTGGCCAGGGCCGCCAAGACGGCGGGGGAAACTAAATGGACTTCCTTAACGTGAAGCTGCAAGCCCGAGGCCAAATCCCCGTAGCGCTGCTGCCAGAGAGGAGTATAGAAGACGGTGTCGAGGGGGTAGGCAACCCCCAGGGCCTCCTGCACCAAGTGAGTACCCTCCAGCAAAAACCGCTGCTGCTGCCGCCGGTATTTTGACTGATGCAGCCTACGAACTTCTTTTACCAGAGGGTTCTGCAGACTGGTTAACATCAGCAAACACTAGGATTAATTGAATGCGGAACCCGGGACTTGAACCCGGATGTTTTTGCAAACACTAGGACCTGAACCTAGCGCGTCTACCAATTCCGCCAGTTCCGCTGACTCACAGCAACTATTATGATAATGCTGAGATCAATAATCATGCCTCAGTTTCAATCCCTAGTCAAGGATTTGAAAAAAGATTTTGTTATTGTAAAGAATCGGGTATTCTGAAGTGGTTTTAGGATGGTCCAAGTACGGATAGCTATGGTGAAATAGGATATTTCCGGTAGAATCTAGGCACAACTTGGGCACTGTTATATGTATGCATTGGTGGAGGATACTGCTATCGTCACGTCTATTCATTTACCCAACTCCCTAGCTGCCCCAGAGGTCCATGATCAGGTTTTAGAGGTCACCGGCGGCAGTTCTTTATCAGGCCATGTTGCCATTAGCGGAGCTAAGAACTCGGCCTTAGTGGTGATGGCAGCAACCCTTCTCTGTCCCAAGCCCTGCCGCATCGACAACATTCCCCACCTGGCAGATATTGAACGCATGGGACAGGTGCTATCCGCCCTTGGGGTGAGTCTTCGGCGTGATGATCAAGCCCTTGAAATCGATCCCACCACCATTTCTACCACCCAAGCCCCCTACGACCTGGTCAGTCGACTACGGGCAAGTTTCTTTGTGATTGGCCCCCTACTAGCCCGCATGGGAGTAGCTCGGGTGCCCCTGCCCGGAGGCTGCGCCATTGGTGCCCGACCGGTAGAGCTGCACGTGCGTGGTCTGCAGGCTATGGGGGCCAATGTTCATATTGAGCATGGCACGGTCCATGCCTATATTCCTGGCCGAGTGGGGCGATTGCAGGGGGCCAAGATTTATTTGGATTACCCCAGTGTTGGAGCCACAGAAACTCTGATGATGGCCGCCACCCTAGCCCAGGGAGAAACCACGATTGAAAACGCCGCTCAAGAGCCTGAGGTAATAGACCTGGCTAACTTCTGTCGCGCCATGGGCGGTCGGATTCGCGGCGCCGGGACTAATACCATCACCATTGTGGGTTCCCCCTATCTGCATGGCACCGATTACAGCATTATTCCTGATCGTATCGAAGCCGGTACTTTCTTGTTGGGCGCCGCCATTACCGGTTCAAGCATTACCCTCTCTCCAGTCATTCCTGACCACATGACAGCAATTCTGGCAAAGTTACAGGAAGCGGGGGGGCAAATCATCATGGAAAGTCCCACCCGAATGCGCTACCAGCCAGATCGGATAATTAATCCCATCGACATTCAAACCGGCCCCTTCCCAGGCTTCCCCACCGATATGCAGGCCCAGTTCATGGCCCTGCTGGCCATCGGTCAGGGCACCAGTGTAATTACAGAAACCGTCTTTGAAAATCGGCTCCGCCATGTGGCGGAACTGAACCGTATGGGGGCGGATATTCGCCTCAATGGCAGCTGTGCGATTATTAACGGTGTGCCCCAACTGTCTGGGGCACCGGTAATGGGCAGTGATCTGCGGGCCTCTGCCGCCCTAGTGATAGCGGCCCTGGTGGCGGAGGGTACTACCCAAATCCAGGGATTGCAGCACCTGGACCGAGGCTATCAGAACCTGGAAGGTAAATTGCAGCGGCTGGGTGCCAAAATTCAGCGGCGTTCTCTGCAGGCCTAAGCCTCTAGTGCTCGATTGAGTCGCTTGATCGCCTGGCGGCTTTGGATTCACCGAGTTTCGTGACATCCAGTGCAGACAGTGGTTCAAGAAGCGGTATGAATGCTCTATAGTAGAACGTTGCTGGTAAGGTTGCTAGAGGCGTTCAAGGTCAGGCAAAGTGCTGCCCATCCAAGAACGACAGAAGGTGCGTGTCCAGTGAGGCTGTCCGTTCTCATCCAGCCATTATCCTTACATTAGGGTTATGGGATGCTGAGCTACCCGACAACAGTGCATCTGGTGCCAGTTGTGTACCCAGATGCACCCCTGTTTTGAATGAACAACGGCATAGATCGGTGTCGGCATCTCGCCAAGTGGTCGACTGTCCTCTCTGAAGGGTAACAACAGCCTCACAAATTGTCCCGAGAAGATCTTGATGCCCGCTGAACAAAAAATGGCGTCTCCCACTACGGCTACAAAAACCATATTTGGCTAGAGGCTCAACTTGCCGTTGCGCCTGAAAACCTAGGCTAGTCAGCTATACCCTGTGTGCCAACATGAATGAGACAACGCCCCTACCGTAAATTACTGTCTCCAGTGAGGTCAATGACTCATGGTCATGCCATCAACCCATACCACCGTCAATTCTTCGGCTCATGCTATTTCGGCC
>JAYKIM010000093.1:0-2954 GCA_035286245.1 Cyanobacteriota bacterium
GTTTATGCAATTCCCCCCCTTTTCCATCTCCCGTCTACCCCGGATTGATTTTGGCAGCGGCCGCATCGCCGAACTGCCGGCCCTGGTGGCGGGGTGTGGCCGTCAGGTCCTTTTAGTCACCGGTAAACAGTCCTTCTGCGCTACCCCCCGTTGGTCCTCCCTGATCCAGGAGTTGGAGGCCAGGGATATGGGCTGGGCCCACCTGACCGTCTCTGGGGAACCGTCTCCCCTGCTGGTGGATGAGGCGGTGGCCAGGTTTCGGGGCCAGGCCATCGATGTGGTGGTGGGGATCGGGGGAGGCAGTGTGCTGGACGCCGCCAAGGCGATCGCCGGTTTGCTGCCCCAGGGTAACTCGGTCATGGACCACCTCGAGGGGGTGGGTCGGAATCTCCCCTACCAGGGGCCCAGCACCCCCTTGATCGCCGTTCCCACCACCGCCGGCACCGGTAGTGAAGCCACCAAAAATGCCGTTCTCAGCCTACAGGGGCCGGAGGGCTTCAAAAAATCCTTTCGCCACGAATGCCTGGTGCCAGAGTACGCCCTGATCGACCCGGACCTGCTGGCCACCTGCCCACCGGACTTGATCGCCGCCGACGGCATGGACGCCTTTACCCAATTGTTAGAATCCTACCTGTCGATTAAAGCCAACCCCTTCATCGACGCCCTGGCCTGGAGCGGCATGGTTGCCTTCAAGCAGGGCCTATTCGCCGCCTGGCAGGGTCAGGAACCGGCGGCGGCCCAGGGCCGGGGCGCCATGGCCTACGCCGCCCTGCTGTCGGGCATCACCCTGGCCCAGGTGGGCTTGGGGTCGGTGCACGGCCTCGCCTCCCCCCTGGGGGCCTACTTCCCGATCCCCCATGGGGTGGTTTGCGGCACCCTGGTAGCGGCGGCCACGGAGATTAACCTTCAGGCCCTGCAGGCCCGGGACCCCCACCACCCAGCCCTGGCCAAGTATGCCCAGGTGGGGCGGTTGTTGACGGATGACAACAGCCTGAGGGACGATCAGGCTCGAACCGCGCTAGTCAAGCTATTGGCCGAGTGGAGCGATCGCCTGCAATTGCCCCGCTTGCACCAATACGGTGTATCCGAAAGGGACTTTCCCCGCATCGTAGCCAATAGCCGGGGCAGTAGTATGCAGACCAACCCGATTAAACTGACCGACCCAGAAATTTTAGCGATCCTGGCTATGCGGCTGTAGGGTCAGTCACCTACTCAGGCATGGGTAAAATCGCCTCAACGGCCCCCTACGCCCCCAGATACTCCCACCGGGCCATCTGCCCCCGGCCATCCAGGTGGGTGCCCTGGCGGTGAACCGTATTTTTGAGACCTACCCCATCGGTGCGATCGGCGAGGGTAGCCGGGTGCGCTGTAAATCGGGGGATTGATCTAGGAAATAGTACCTAATACCTCTGGGAGTAGAGCCGAGCTAGCGCTAGATATCAACCAGGGGATGCTTTAACCTGGATCAGTCCAGGCGGGTGGTGAGTAGCTTATACCCGAACCCGATGGCTGTCAGGGAGACAAAAAACTGCCAGAGACTGGTGGGGTTCAGGATAGCTCGACTGCTGAGGAAAACACAGAGGATACCGGCGATCACCCCCAGCCAACCGTAGGATTTAAGGCTGGAGGGTAGGAAGATCAGCACCAGCACCCCCAGGCATAGGCTGATTACCGATAGGTCAGCGGCCACCCCCCGCCACCAGGGATAGGCGTGGGTGGTGAAGATGATGTTACTACCTAGAAAGTATATGCCCAGCAAAATTAAGGCCAGGCCGCCGAAGAGGGCAAGAAAGCGCATGGTTAACCTAGAAAATACTATAGGACTCTAGAGGTTTATCAGGAAATCTACGTTCTAAACTTTGGTTTCAATCACGGCCGCAACCCTGGGTTTATTGTAAACCAGCTTCTTTCCCCATGGAAACCACTCCGCTGGGGCCTACAGGTCCCGGTTTGGATAGAGGCCAGGAGGAGGGTCAGCTCTGGTACCAAGGGCGATCGCTCTCCTTCAGCTCCTCTATGCGCCAGAGTTTAAAATCCTTGCCAAACCTTCCTGATTACCTGGGAAACCTATGAATTAAGTTAATAGGCATTCCCCTACTGGTTGGTGGAACCCGGTGTTAATGCTGCAAGGCAGACCATTGGAAAAAACTGAAATGTGGCAAGGGTGACCGACTTAACCCTTACCCTGGATCTCAGCCCAGTAATGGCTACATAGCCTATTCAAGCTTCTAAAGTAGTAGTTTTATTCCCGCGATTACCGATGACAACAACATCTGCATTAATTCGTGGCATTCCTGAGCAGGGGCAACTGGTGGAGGTGCGGGGTCAGCGTTTTGCCGTAACCAACATTCGGGCTTCTAAAACACCCGTGTCTCCTATTTTAGGAACCCAGGAAACAATTCAGCATTTGGTCAGTCTGGCTGCGGTGGATGATGACGCCCTAGGGGAAGAACTACAGGTGGTTTGGGAGTTGGAACCGGGTGCTTCTATTTTTGAGGCCCGGCAACTACCCTACCCAGATGGCTTTGATTCGCCTGAACGGTTAGAAGCCTTTCTTGATGCAGTGCGGTGGGGAGCGGCCTCTACGGCGGACGTGCGCCATGTCCAGTCCCCCTTTCGCAGTGGTATTGATATTGAAGATTACCAGTTAGACCCGGTGGTCAGGGCAATTCAGATGCCACGGGTCAACCTATTAATTGCTGATGATGTGGGTTTGGGCAAAACCATTGAAACTGGACTGGTGGCCCAGGAGCTAATTTTACGCCAGCGAGTGCGGCGGATTTTAGTAGTTTGCCCTTCCTCCCTACAGGTACAGTGGCGGGACCAAATGCGCGACAAGTTTGGCCTGGACTTTCGCATTGTTAACAGCGATCTGCTGCGTCGGCTGCGGCGCAGTCGCGGCCTGCATGTTAATCCCTGGATCCACTATCCTCGCCTGATTACCTCCATTGACT
>JAYKIM010000094.1:0-6181 GCA_035286245.1 Cyanobacteriota bacterium
GCTGGACCTGACCTGGGGCCACCCCGATGCGCCCCGGGTGACCCTGGTGGGCAAGGGGGTCTGCTTTGATACCGGCGGTTTGGATATCAAGTCCGCCGCGGGTATGAAGCTGATGAAGAAAGACATGGGGGGAGCAGCCAATGCCCTGGGGGTGGCCGCCCTGATCATGGGGCTCCAGCTACCGGTGCGCCTGCGGTTGTTGATCGCGGCGGTGGAAAACAGCATTGCTGGTAACGCCATCTATCCCCTGGATGTGCTGCCCTCCCGCCGAGGGCTGACGGTGGAGGTGGGCAATACCGATGCGGAGGGCCGTCTGGTGCTGGCGGATGCCCTCTGGGAGGCGGTGGGTGAGCAGCCCGATCTGCTGATTGACTTCGCCACCCTCACCGGTGCTGCCCGGGTGGCCCTGGGGACGGAACTGCCCGCCTGCTTTAGCAACCATCCGGCCACGGCCCAGCAGCTGGTGGATTGTGGATTACGGGTGGATGACCCACTCTGGCCCCTGCCCCTACACCAGCCCTATCGGGCTTTCCTGGAAAGCAAGGTGGCGGACTTGTCCAATATCTCCGATAGTAGCTACGGGGGAGCCATTACCGCCGCCCTGTTTCTCCAGGAGTTTGTCCGCCCTGACCTGCCCTGGGTGCACATCGACTTGATGGCCTGGAACCTGCGCAACCTGCCCGGGCGGCCGGAGGGGGGGGAAGCCATGGGGATGCGGGCGGTGCTTGAGCTAATTCAGGAGCGATTTACCCGATAAGCCATGGCTAACCCCCCTGACTCCATTACCCTACCGCCCCTGGAAAACCCCCAGGAGGAAGTAGACTGGCTGCGATCGCACCTGCTGGCCTGGTTGGATACCGAGTATTTGCCGGAGCCGGCAAATAGGGCGATCGCCGATCGGGTGGCCCAGGTGTTTCTGCGTCAGCGCCTGGAGGGGGAAGCGGACCTGGGCTCCATGGTGATGGCAATTTTAACGGAACTCCAGGCCTTTGATTTTTCCCAAAGCTTCTATGGCGAGTTCACCGTGGCCAACGCGGTGGGAGATTTACTCTGCGATCGCTTGGGCATCGATCGCTGTTGTGGCCGATCTACCACCCTGGATATTAGCCCCCCCTAAAACCTAACCCAAGCTCAGCGGTGGCGATCGCCACCGGCAGGGGGCGGAGACACCACGGAGGCGTTCCCGGTGAAACGTTTCACCGGGAACGCCCCGGGCCAAGCTATGGATGGGATGGCTCAACCTGGCCAGGAGAACTGCCGTTGACAGGGGCGAACCTAGCGGAGGTTGAATCCAGTAATGATGCCATTACGGTTGACATCTAAATCCAGGGACTCCTGACCCCGATCCAGTTGCACCAGACCAGGGGTTTCCGCCACCACCTGCCAACCATCCCTGGTTAAGCTGGCTACGGCGGTTTCAGCAGACTGACCCATCAGGTTGTCGGGAAACTGAAGTTGTTCGGGCAGTTCCGCCAGGGAGTCTAGATCCAGTAGATCCCGCAGAGCGGTGTTAATCACGGCCCGCTGGGTGGGATCGAGGACTTCCCGAATGGCTATATTACGCTGGAAAAGTAGATCGTAGGTGGCCCGTTCGTGGGTCACCACCGTATTGCGAGCGGCGACGATTAACTGGCTGTCATTGGTAGGAACCAATACCTGGTTAAGGGCATCCAGGGCTTCGAAATAGGCCGTGGCGGATTCTTCGATCCGGGGCTGGTAAAGGGCAAAGATCGCCTCAATATCAGTCTTTTGTTCGTCGGTTAGCCCCAGAGCTTCACCCCAGGCTTCTAGGGGGGTTTGGGGCTGGGTGTCAAGATCCTCAGTGAGTTGATTTACCCCGGTGGCGTTAGCCTGGCTCAATTGCAATGCGGGGGGCATCGGCACAGATTTAGGGGAGATCGTATCGGGGCTTTGAGCCATGGCAGTGGTGTTGACCACCAGGGCTAAACACCCAGAAACCGCAAATAGGCCTAATAGATCAAGATAACGTTGCATGGACCACTCCTCACGGGGTTAACTTCTGAAAAGATATGGCGTTAGCCATTTCAGCCTGCATGGTAGCAGGTATTAATGTCACTGACTACAGGCCCCCTAGTCTTCCTTAAACATCCCTTAAGGTCGGAGGGCCTAATTGACTGACAAAACACCCACTGCCCACTTGCAGAGAGGGGGAGAGGGGGGGAAGGGGAGCAATTAACTTCTGACTTGCAGGGGTTTTTAAGTATTTGCCCTGAGTAAGGGCCGAGGGTATGTATCATTTTAGGGTCGGGGAGGTCAGGGGAAATGGATCGGGGGTGAGGGGCGGGAAGTCTTTCCTTAACGGTCTTGTAGTCGTTGGGGTTAGTTGCAAACGAGTAAGTGTTAGCCGCTAACGAGAAAGCGTTTACTGAAAACGAGTTCACGTTTGTTACAAACGAGTAAGTGTTAAGGGCTAACGAGTAAGTGTTAAGGGCTAACGAGTAAGTGTTAAGGGCTAACGAGTAAGTGTTAAGGGCTAACGGGTAAGTGTTAAGGGCTAACGGGTAAGTGTTAAGGGCTAACGGGTTCACGTTTGTTACAAACGAGTAAGTGTTAAGGGCTAACGGGTAAATGTTAGCCGAGCGTAGTTTGATCTTTGGGTAAATCCCCGTCCCCAGGGGGCTATAGCTGGGAAAACTTGTGTCTCACTGAACTGAGAGTGGCTATGGCTAGCTCCATCAATAGGCAAATAAAACCCCCGGTTTTTACACCGGGGGAAACCCCATCAGGAGACGCCTAATGGAGGTTCAGCCCATGGTTGAAACTGTCATTTAGCGCTCTACCTAAGCCTACCCAATCACCGTCTAGATAACACAGTTGAAGCTGGAATTTTATGGTAACCACACAGTTTTCCTAGGGCTTGGGTGAAGGCCCGCTCACCCCCTAGGATTAGGTGGGGTAAATTAGGCGATCGCTCAAGAGGGGGTCGGGAGTCAGAACTCAGGAGCCAGGGCAGGTAGGTTAACTGGCGCCCGGGTCTAGGAGTCGTCTTCCTCGACAAACTCGGGGCGGGCGCTGCGGGGAATCGGCCAATCTGGATTTTCACCGCCAATTACACAGCGCTCAATCACCACATACTCGCGGCTGAGTTGCTCCAGGGCATTAATTAAAACATCCAGGGACAGGGCATCACTGGTACCCAAATCAAACCAGCAGCGGGCCCATCGCCCTTCGTATTCCACCTCCCCCATGTTGTGCATCAGGGACACCATGCTGTCCGCCAGTTGCTCCTGGTCGTAGGGCATGTAGCTCAGTTCCAGGCCAGTGTCTTGGACCTGGAGATTTTCGGCGTTAAAGCCCCCTAATTTCCCTAGGAAAAACCAGGAGGAAAACACTTCGTCAATGTATTGTTGCTCCTGGAGGGAGGGAACCGTGTCAAACCCTAACCAGATCCAGAGGTTGAAGAAGTCACACTCGCGAAACTCTACCTGCATTGGTTACCCTATCGCCTCTCCGAGCCCTGATTGATGCCGGAACGCTCTGCACAGATCGGCCCCTCTACCCCCTCCGCCAGACATTCCTCAAAGCGCATCTGCCGTACCGTGGAGCCCGGTAATTGGTTGGCGTAGGTGAGGGCTTGGGCGTAGAGGGGTAGGCTGGCCTGCATGTCTCTCTTCAAAAAAAGAATTTGGGCCTTCAGATAGATCAGGTCGGGGTTGCTGGGGGCTGCACTGAGGGCCCGATTCACCTCCACCAGGGCCTCATCGTAGCGTTGTAAATCCCGCAGGCCAAGGGCGATACCCCGGTGGGATAGGTAGGCGGGGTAACCATTCTGCAAACGGGCAATGGCCTGGTCTGGGTTGGCAAAGGGCAGGTTTACCGCCAGTAGCAGGTCCATAAACCCCTTTAACAAACTCAGCTCCGGATCGGTGGGGTTGATCTTTTCGGCAGCCCCCAGCTCACTAAAGACCTGCTGGAGCATGCGCAGGGCGGTGGGGGTGCCCCGAGCAATTCCCTGGGTCTGCAGCACATGGGCCCCCTCCAGGAAAATGCCCACCGCTTTATAGAGGTGGCCCCGCAGGGGATCCTTGGTTTTCAGGGCTTCGGCGGTCTGCTGGGTTAACTGCGCCTGCTGCAGTAGGCCATCCAGGTCATTGCTCAGGTAGTTGAGGGCGGCGGCGATCGCGTAATTCATCGGTTCCTGGGGTTCCTTAGCGATCGCCGTCCTGGCCAGCTGGCGGGCCCCACTATAGTCACCCTGATAAAATAGGGCCTTAAAAACCGCCTCACTGGCGGGCCCAATATCGCGGGGCTGGTTGACCCTGAAGGGGTCAGCGGCCCAGGCGGGGACCGCCCCCCAACCCACCAGCAGGGCGGCCAGGGTACTACCTAAAAATTTGCGATAGAGAGGGATCTGGGGGGCCATGGTACAAGAACAGAAAAAAATTATCACAGAATCTACTCGGCGATCGCCTGGTTGGCTTGCCGCAGGTAGGCTTGAATAAAGGGTTCCAACTCTCCCCCCATGACATCGTCGATGGCGGTGGTTTCCACCCCGGTGCGCAGGTCCTTAACCATCTGGTAGGGATGGAAAACATAGTTGCGAATCTGGTTGCCCCAGGCCGCCTCCACCATATCACCCCGGATCTCGGCGATCGCCTGGGCGTGCTGTTCCTGGGCGATGATCAGCAACTTAGCCTTAAGGATGGCCATGGCCTTCTCACGGTTTTGCAGCTGCGATCGCTCCTGGGTGCAGCGGACGGAAATCCCCGTCGGTAGGTGGGTAATGCGCACCGCCGTCTCCACCTTGTTGACGTTCTGCCCCCCCGCCCCACCGGACCGAGAGGTTTTAATCTCCAGATCCTTGTCCGGAATATCCAGGGTTACCCCCTGGTCCAGGATGGGCATCACCTCCACCCCGGCAAAACTGGTCTGGCGCTTACCATTGGCATTAAAGGGGGAAATCCGCACCAGGCGATGGGTACCCTTCTCCGATTTAAGATAGCCAAAGGCATAGCGGCCAGTGATCTCCAGGGTGACAGACTTAAGACCGGCCTCCTCCCCCTCCGAGATCTCCACCAGGTGCACCCCGTAGCCCTGGCCCTCGGCCCAGCGGGTATACATGCGCAGCAGCATTTCCGCCCAATCCTGGGCATCGGTGCCACCGGCCCCCGCGTTAATGGTCAAGACTGCCCCTTTTTTATCGTAGGGGCCGGAGAGGAGTTGCTGCAGTTCCCACTGATCCAGTTCCTGGCCTAGCTGGAGAATGCTCTCCTCCGCCTCCTGGAGCAGGGCCTGGTCTTCATCGGCCTGAAGTAACTCCAGAATTACGGCGGCATCCGCCAGGGAACTTTGCCACTGGCTCAATTGGCTGAGGTTAGCCTTGTCATCGCTCAGTTCCTGCAGGGTGTCCTGGGCCTTCTCCTGGTCATCCCAGAAATCGGGCTGGGCCGCCACCTGCTCTAGATCCTGAATTTTCGCCATCAGGGCAGGGGGGTCAAAGATAGTCCTGGGTTTTACCCAGGCGGTTAGTGAGCTGATCGAGGTGACGCTTTAAATCAACGGTGTCGAACATTAGGAATGGCCGGTGGGGCAGGGCATAGGGCTGAAGCCAGGGCCGCCCAGGTTAGGGGACTGGCCCTGGCGACTTTGAGCCTCAACCTAATCACGGTTAATGGCGATCAGGAGGCGGAGGATGAAGACAAACAGGTTGATATAGGTGAGGTACATGGACAGGGCCGCGGACAGGTACTGCTCGTCCTTATAGCTGCGGGGCAAGATAAAGAAATCCACCACGGCGGCGCCGACAAAAATCAGCACCCCAAAGGCCGAAATGGCAATGTCAAGGAACTGGGGAATGGGGCCGCCAAACAGGGTGAAAACAAACTGACCCAGCACCGCCAGTAATATCCCCACGACCCCCAAGCCAACGGTGCGAGACAGGGCCAGCCCATCCGCCTCGGACAAATTTGAACCAATTTGCCGCCCTAAAATAAAAACTACGCCACAGGCTAAGGCCGCGGCGGCGATGCCGGTAACCCCGACGCCGGCGGTGCCCAGGGCTACGTAGAGCAGCCCACTCAGGGTATAGCCCGTCAGCAGACTATAGGTGGCGAGCAGGGGGAGGGCGGTGCCATTGTTGCCCTTGGCCGCAATGTTGCTGGCCACAAAGAACAGCACCAGTTGGGCGATCAGGGCGACCCAAAAGGTGGGCATAAAGAGG
>JAYKIM010000095.1:0-5998 GCA_035286245.1 Cyanobacteriota bacterium
AAACTTTCTTTGAGGATTTGCGGGCTTTAACTCGGTACATGTATTTCGACAGTTGGGATCATCTCCTTACCTTCATGCTCCAAGGGCTAGAATTGGAAATCCCTCCCAATAGCAGCTGATTCTTTAAGATGAGAATTGCTGGTGCGATGGACTGCCCCTACACCTTTATGCAGGATATGGTGGCGGGCCGTTACCGGCTACCCTGGGAAGATCAGGTGGTTCATATAGACGGTACCTCCTGCGGATTTCCGCCCCCTACCCGACGCTATGACCCCGATCATGCCAGCCCCCTGTAGATGTCTATAGTTTGACCCCCGAGCCCATAGCTGCTCCCTAGAGCCCTTATTGGGTTTTTCCCATCGCTTTCTTCGATCATTGGGGCAGCAGCTCGCCGCTGAATATCAGCGGAAACGGATTGCCTTGCTCCTGGCCGGTGCCAGCTCTGGCCAGCAGCTCAAAACGCTGCTGCACCTGCTGCTGTTCTTCGCTGGAGGTGGCCTGCCACTGCTGACGGCTGGCCCAATAAATCAGCAAAGTGGCCTCCTGCCGCTGGGGATCCCAGAACAGCTGGCGCTGCATAAATCCTGGCTGCTGGGCCAACCAGGGTGCCCAGCTACCGCGTTCGGCCTCCAGCCAAGCCTGCAGCGCATCGCTGGGCACCCTTAAGCGCAACTGTTCCACCACCACCGCCGGGGGGGCCGCCTCAACCTGGCCAGGAAAAACTGAGATCATTAATAATACGCCTAATAGGACCGAGAGCAAACCGGATCCAAGCCAGCGACACAACCAGGTGCTTTGTATAGAACTGTTGGGGTTCATGAGAAGTTTCCATTCAATTGGGATTCCCAGCGAGCCTGCCCTATTAAAACCCATACGGACAGGGGATTTCAAGCCCCGTTTGTGGAGGATAGCTATTGGCCATCCTTACTGGCCCTCAAAATTATCTCCCCCTGAGTATAAGCGGTTAAGACCGACCCCGAGACTGTTCAGGTTTTTGGGTAGACGCAGTTTCCTTAGTCTATGGGTTGGATTCTATACCTCGTCCAGCTTGAAAACCCTAGTTTTGTGAATTTCGTTAAAAGGCTTGTGAGTTAACGTTCCTAGGTTCTATCAGGCCATCTTAAAAACTCCAGATCTCAACATAGACGGGGTTTAGATGAGGTTGATATTCAAAATCACCAGACCATGATTGGCAAAGATCGCCTGGATTTATCCGTTGACCCGCCCCCCGATCTCGCTATCGAGGTCGATGTCACCTCCAAAACCCAAATTGATGCCTACACGCGCTTAGCCGTTTCCGAACTGTGGGTTTACGAGGGGGCTGAGCTAAAGATTTACCTCCTGAAAGCAGGGCAATATCAGAGTTCCACCACCAGCCCAACTTTTCCGAAGCTACCGATTTTGGAGTGGGTTGCAGAGGTATTAGAGCAAAGTCGTGAGATCGGGCGAAGCCCTGCCCTACGGGCTTTTTGTCAAAAAATAAGATCTCTCCCAACTCCATAAGCTCTCCGTCATCTCTGTGCCGCCACGATCGCCTCAATCTCCAGCCGCAGTGGGTCTATTTTGCACTTGGGTGCCAGCACCCCCGCCGGGGCAAAGCGTTCATCCTTCCACCTGGGGACTGGGGGTGGGTACGATATTATAAACAACTGAACCTTACCCCTGGATGATCACGGCAATGGTGCGGATTCGAGAACTCTTACAAACCGGGCAACCTGGCCAAACCGTCACGGTCCAGGGCTGGGTGCGCAGTCGCCGGGAAGCCAAGGGGTTTACCTTTGTGGATGTGAATGACGGCTCCAGCCTGGCCGGTCTGCAGGGGGTGATCCGGGCGGATCTGCCGGAGTACGATCGCCGCGTTAAGGACCTCACCACCGGGGCGGCGGTCACCCTGGTAGGGGATCTGGTGGCCTCCCCGGGCCAAGGCCAGCGGGTGGAGCTCCAGGTCAGTGAGCTGACGGTGGTCGGGGTCGCCCCCGCCGACACCTATCCCCTCCAGAAAAAACGCCACTCCTTTGAGTTCCTCAGGGGTTTGGGGCACCTGCGATCGCGCACCAACACCCTGGGGGCGGTGTTTCGCGTGCGCCATGCCTGCGCCCAGGCGATTCACCGGTTCTTCGATGAGCGGGGGTTTTTGTGGATCCATGCCCCCATCATCACCGCCAGCGACTGTGAAGGGGCGGGGGAGATGTTTGCCGTCACCAGCCTCGACCTGGCCCACCTGCCCCTGACCGCCAGCGGTGGGGTGGACTACGGCCAGGATTTCTTTGGCAAGCCCGCCTACCTCACCGTCAGCGGCCAGTTAGAGGCGGAAATTATGGCCATGGCCTTTACCAATGTCTACACCTTTGGGCCCACCTTCCGGGCCGAAAACTCCAACACCTCCCGCCACCTGGCGGAGTTTTGGATGGTGGAGCCGGAAATGGCCTTCTGCGACCTGACCGGCAATATGGACCTGGCGGAGGAATTTCTCAAATACCTCTTCCAAGCGGTGCTGGACCAATGCCCGGAGGATATGGAGTTCTTTAACCAGCGCATTGATAACTCGGTGCTCAGCACGGCGGAAAATATCCTCAACCATACCTTCGAGCGGATTACCTACACGGAGGCGGTGAAGCTGTTAGAGCAGCAGAGCGATCGCCGCTTTGAGTTCCCCGTGGCCTGGGGGATTGACCTGCAATCAGAGCATGAACGCTACCTGGCGGAGGAGTTGTTTAAGAAACCGGTGATTGTCACCGACTATCCCACCGGCATTAAGGCCTTCTATATGCGCCTCAACGAGGGGGGTGAAACCGTGGCGGCCATGGATGTGCTGGCCCCCAAGGTGGGGGAAATCATCGGTGGGTCCCAACGGGAGGAACGGTTGGATGTGCTCAGCGATCGCCTGCAGGCCGCTGGGCTGGATCTAGACACCTACTGGTGGTACCTGGATCTGCGGCGGTTTGGCAGCGTCCCCCACGCTGGCTTTGGCCTCGGCTTTGAACGGCTGGTGCAGTTTATCACCGGCATGGGGAATATTCGCGATGTCATCCCCTTCCCCCGCACCCCCGACAACATTGAGTTTTGAACCCCACTAGGGGCGGGCTTACTGCCTGACTGGGTAAACCGCCAGCCAGAACCTAGCCCCGGCTGACCGCTTGCCCAGGGAAATCCAAGGTGCTGCGCTGGCGCTGCTCCGCTTCGATCGCCTCAAACAGGGCTTGAAAGTTGCCCTGGCCAAATCCCCTGGCCCGGTAGGACAAACCGTTAACCTCCACCACCTGGCGTTGAATCAACTCAAAAAACAGGGTGGGAATATCCAGCAGGGGTTGGGTAAAGGTTTGGAGCAACTTTGCCTGGGGCAAGGCCCTATCCCAGTCCATCAGAATCTTCAGCTGGTTGAGCCCCGTTTCCAGGGTGGCATCAACCTGATAGCTAGGCCGCTGAGCTAGGGCCTGGTAGTAGCTGGGGGGTACATCGATAAACCCCACCCCCGCCTGTTTTAACTGATGAACCGTATGGAGAATATCCGAGGTATGCAGGGCCACATGCTGGATGCCCGCCCCCCGATTCCAGTGGAGGAACTCCTGGATCTGGGAGTTGGGGTCCGTGGGTTGGTTGACGGGCAACTGGGCTCCCCCCTGGGGGTGGGCCAGAACGACACTCTGTAGACCTGACCAGGGGGTGGTAATGGTAAATCGCTGTTGGGGTTCGAAGCCCAGCTGATTGACATACCAGGCCAGGGCTCGAGGAAAGTCCTGCTCGGAGACGTTCAGAACCGCATGGTCGATACCGTCAATGGCGGCGGGGGCGATCTCAGGGGGCAGCAGGGGGGTGGGGTGGTGGGGAACCCAGGGTTCCCCCCGGCAGGACTCGATCAGGGTATGGCGTAGGGATCCCCAGCCCTGTACCTGGCACCAGCGCCCCCGGTGATCAGGGGTGATCGGGGTGTGGAGGTGCCCACCCGCCCGCACCAGACGATCCAGGGTGGCCTCCAGATCCGTCACCCGCAGGGCCAGGTCACCAATCCCTGGGGGATGGTGGTGCAGGTAAGCCTCCACCCGGGGGCAGCGGCGGTCAGACAATAGTAGGGGGACCTGGCCCAGATAGATCAGGGCGGTGCGATCGGGCTGAAGGTCCCCCTGGGGGGCAGGGGTGGCCGCCCAGGTGGTCAGAAATTGTTGCCGCCAGGGGCCCAGGTCATCGACGTACAGGTGTAGATGATTAAACTCCATGGCAACTTCAGGACTCCATGGCCAAGATCAGCGGCTGACCGGTCAACTGACCGCCACGACACCGTCACAGTCTACCCAGCGATGTTGCTGGTGGGCCTGGTGGGCCAGGTCCATGAGTTGCTGCGATCGCAGCCCCTCCCGCAGACTGGGGGCGGTGGGTCGACCCTGGTCAATATCCCCAACCCAGTGATCCACCACCCGAAGAAAGGGGGCAATGCGGCCATCGGTATAGGTTTGGGGAAACTGGAGCCGGTCGGGAATCGCCAGTTCCTCCAGGGGAGCGCCCCCCTGGCTACCCCAGAGGCGGAAACCATGGACGTAGTCCTGCAGATTATCACTACCCAGCACCAGGGTGCCGCGATCGCCATACACCTCGAGCCAATGCCCCCGACCCGCATAGGTGACAGCACTGATGCCCACCTGGCAGGGAACATCCTGGGCTAGTTCCAGCATCAGGTTACAGGTGTCATCGGCATCCACCGATCGCAGATCACCGGTGATCGGGTCAGGGCGCTGGGGAATGGTGGTGCTGAGCCGGGCACAGATCCGCTGAATCGGGCCAAACAACCAGGTCAGGTAGTCAAAGCTATGGGAGGCAAAGGCCCCCAGGGCGCCACCCCCCTGATCCCGGCGGGCGTACCAGTTCCAGGGACGCTGGGGGTCCGCCCGGCCCGGCACGGTCCAGTCCACCTTCACCAGCCGCAGCGCCCCGACATAGTCCGCCCCTAGCAACTCCGCCAGTCGCTGCCAGGCCGGCACAAAGCGAAATTCAAAGTCCAGGGTACCAATCCGCCCCCGTTGCTCCGCCAGGTCCACCAGGGCCGCCGCCTCACCGGCGTTGAGGGTCATGGGTTTTTCCAGCAGTAGGTGCTTGCCGGCCTCGAGGACGGCCCGAGCCATGGGGTAATGCAAAAAGGGCGGGGTGGCGATGGTGACCGCCTCCACCTGGGGTAGGGCCAGCAGCGCCTCCAGGCGATCGCAGGCCTGGGGAATACCGTGGGCGGCGGCGATCGCCTCGGCCCGGGCCCGGCCGCGATGGTAGACCGCCACCACCTCAGTTCGATGGTGGGCCTGTAACCCAGGGATGTGAACCTTCTGACCAAAGCCAGTACCCACCACCCCGACACCAAGCAGATCCTTAACCATGGGCCCGTTTAGTCAGTTTGCTAAAAACACAGTCCCATCTCCCCGCCGGGGGGATGGGAGTTAGGTCTTGAATAGACTACCACAGGGGTCAATGATCAGACCTTTAGGGGGCGGGCTACCCCCTGCTGAGTTCTGCCCCCACCCGATCGGGGAAACGGAGGAGGAGTTTCCGGTCTGGATCACCGTACCGGTTCGCTCCTGCCTGGAGGCGAAAAGGTGATTAAAATCTAGAAAGAGAGTTAAGGACCGCCTTAACCCGTCCCTGGCTACTAGCCCCTTGCTATGATGCCACTAGGGTCTATTTCGATCAACCTGTTCACATCGCATTAGAAAACAAGGACAAGGCTGTGAGTAATACCAGTAATTTCCGCGAAGCTATCCGCAAGGCCCAGGGTCAGGCCCTGATCGGCCCCAATGTGATCAATAAAGCGCTGCCCTTTGTGGGTGGAGGCCTGATCATCACCGCCCTGGGCTGCTTCGGCGGGCTGGGCATGATGGCTAACAATCCTGGCCTCTTTATGCCCACCTTTTGGGTCGCCCTGATCGCCCAACTGGTGCTGTTCTTTGTGGCCAGCAACATTGCGGCCAAGGGCAACAATGGCACCGCCCTCCCCCTGCTCGCCACCTATAGTCTGCTG
>JAYKIM010000096.1:0-3150 GCA_035286245.1 Cyanobacteriota bacterium
GGTTTTTGGGATCGGGGCAACTACACTTGGAGTGCACCTCACTGAGGTTGAAGGGGAATAAACTCAGGCCGTTGGCGGTAAATACGGCTTCGATTTCCTGGGGCATTTCCCCCGCTAGCAGTTGGGCCGAGTAGATGGCCCGCTCTGAGAGGGAGTCGACCACGTAGTTCCAATCTTCATCGCTAAAGGCATCCAACCAGATGGAGAGGCGGTAGGGTTCATCGGCGGTGCCCTGGACCAGCGCCGTGACCTTTGACCCCTTATATTCCAAGCTCAGAATTTTACCTTCA
The DNA here is from genome assembly GCA_035286245.1 of Cyanobacteriota bacterium. Classification (GTDB taxonomy): domain Bacteria; phylum Cyanobacteriota; class Cyanobacteriia; order Phormidesmidales; family Phormidesmidaceae; genus Nodosilinea. Next base: position 291 of record JAYKIM010000096.1, read on the forward strand.
CGGGCGTAGATGCGGCCCCGTTCCAGACGTTTTTTAAATCGATAGGAGTTGAGCAGGTCTACCCAACGCTGGACCCACCAGGCTTCTTCGTCCAAGGCGTAGGTAGGAGCAAGGGATGGGGACATAACTAAGGTTAGGAAAATATTTTCTGATCATAGTACTGGCCCGCTACCCTGCAAAGGTCCCTAGGGGCTAGACTTAACCCAAGAGCTGGGCTATTAACTCCGCCTGATTAGTCAGGTTACCAACAATCCGCCGACCGGGAAAGGGAGCCAGTTGAATTAGGGTGGGCGTGGCGGTAATGTGATCGGTCTCCGCTACTCCAGGATGCTTTTGCACATCCACCAACTCCAGGCTATAGGGAACCGATAGGTATTCCTTAAGGCTACGGTGCAGCAGCCTCAGCATCTGTTCCGTAGCGGCGGTGTCGGCCCCATTCACAAATAGCCTAAAGTCATAGGAGGAGGGTTTGGTGAGGGGAGCGAGCGGATCAGCAACCTGGACTGGGGTGGAGACAACTGGCAAGGGAATTACCAGACCATGGGGCTGCCAAAGTTGGGGAAAGGCGTCACGATACCCATTGATCACTAGGGGGGAGCACTGCTCTAAAGGCTGATCATGGACTTGCCATTGCCAATCCCCCAGCCCAAACAAAATATTCAGGAGGGGCTGAAATCGCTGTACCCTCGGATAGATCTCCGCCACCGTAACCAGGCGTTGCTGATCAGTGGCAAACCAGCGATCAACGGTGGCGGTAAAGCAGGGCAGCAGGAAATAGGGTGGCTCCGATAGGCTCAGGTGATCCTGAAGAAGGGTACAGAGATCAAGGTGCCAGTGGGACCTCTTCTGCTGATCCCAACAGTAGGCGCAGTCACCCCCTGGGGTAAAGAGGGCTAGCCCCTTAAAGCTAGCCCCAGGGGAAATTGGCTGTAAAGCCTGGAGGTCAACCGATATCCTAGCCATGGTTACGGTTGTCCTGGGACTAAATTCGCCCCCTCAACATTTGGGCCATTTCGTTCTGCTTGGGGGACATCTCCAAGGCGATTTCCTCGGTGATTCGACCAGATTCGTAGAGGGCATAGAGGGTTTGATTCATGGAACACATGCCGTCAAAGCTGCATTTTGGCATCAGAGCCTCCACTTCATCTAATTGCCCTCGCACCATGTAGTCCTTAATGGCATCGGTGTTAATCAAAATTTCGTGGAAGGCAGCCCGCTTACCATCGGTGGTGCGGCAAAGCCCCTGGGCGATGATCGCCACTAGGGATTCCGCCAGGGCAACCCGAATCGGGGCTTGCTGATCAGGTTCATAAAGACCCAGAATCCGCTCTACGGTTTTAACGGCACTATTGGTATGCAGAGTGCCTAATACCAGGTGACCGGTCTGGGCGGCTTTCAGCGCAGTATTGACGGTTTCCTGATCCCGCATTTCCCCCACCAGGATGATGTCGGGGTCTTCTCGCAGAGAGGCTTTTAGGGCGCGGTCAAACTCTCTGGTGTTCAGTCCTACTTCCCGCTGTTTTACCAGGGACCGTTTACTTTGATGGACAAATTCGATTGGGTCTTCGATGGTGATGATGTTTTTGGGCATCTCCGTATTGATGTAGTCAATCATTGCCGCCAGGGTAGTGGACTTGCCCGAACCCGTGGGTCCGGTAATCAAAACCAACCCCTTTTGGTAGTGACAAATATCTCTGAATACCGGTGGAAACCCCAACTGGTCAAGGCTTAGGACCTTAACCGGAATCAATCGCAACACAATACCTGGCCCCCGGAGGGAGTCGAAAATATTGAAGCGCACCCGGGTAAAGTCATACTGGGCTGCACCATCAAAGTCTAAGGTGTTCCGAAACCGTTCGATTTCTTGAGGGCGCAGAATTTCTTCTAGCCAACGGAAGAAGGTGTCTTCATCAGTGACAGGGTAGTCGGTCACACAGATCTCACCGCGATCGCGAAAACGGGGCACTTCACCGACCCCCAGGTGAACATCGGAAAACCCCCGATCAAAAGCCTCCCGGATAATTTTTCTAAGGGTCAGGGCACTGCCCACCTTGGGGGGTTCGGCACTGGGGGCTGGCGGCGCTGGCGGACGATGTCGGCCCCCAGGACTTGCCATGGGGCTTGCCGGCATCGGTCGGGGGGGCGGGGGAGGGGGTATCGGCGGGTTCCCTGGGGGAGTAGCCGGAAAATTAGAGGATTCAGGCATAGCATGGATTCTCCATCATAGGACACACCTCCGCCCAGGGCAGGCTGCGGCGTTCTAACCACCCTCCGCCCTGGCTCACCACACTATAAAGCATGATCGGGTGAAACGACCACGGCGTGTCTATCATACCTGGCCCTGTCAGCGGGATAAGGGTTGCCAGTGCACCAGAGGGTGCCCTGTGAGGGCCGCGCTATGGTAATCCCTGGGGCTTCCCTTGATTCTTAGTTAGGAGAGGTGCTTTTCTCGCTAGGCTAGGGTAGTTGCTTAGGTCCCCACCATGGCTATCCCCAATCTACCGATTAGTAAGGCTGATTTTCTTTTCCTCAGTGGTGCCCTCGAACAGGGGAATATGGATCTGGCGGGGGATAGGATGCTGCAGATGGGGGCGGCGATCGCCCCCGATCAACTGCCCTGGCAGCCCCTGCGACCGGGGGTGGAGATTTGTTCCCTATGCCAGGATGCTGACGGCGGTGGCCATCTGGCCCTGCTGCGCTATCAACCCGGGGCCACCGTACCCCGACACCACCACCCAGGCTATGAGCAGATCTTCGTCCTGGCGGGGGAGCAGGCTGATGAGCGCGGCACCTACCCCGCCGGCACCCTGGTGGTCAATCCCCCCGGGAGTCAGCACCAGGTGACCAGCCCCCAGGGGTG
>JAYKIM010000097.1:0-6486 GCA_035286245.1 Cyanobacteriota bacterium
ACTCGGTTAATTGGGCTGGGGTCGCCTGGTCACAGGCTTGGGCCACGGAGAGGCTTTCCATGGCTAGCCGACAGTCATAAAGTTCAATGGCATCCCTTACCGACACCGTGGTCACCCGAATCGCCCCGTGCTCATCGGCGATCGCCAACTCTACATCCACCAGGCGGCGTAGGGCCTCGCGAATTGGGGTACGGCTGACCTGTAGCTGGGCCGCCAGTTGGGTTTCCACCAGGCGCTGGCCGGGCTGTAACTCACCGGTCAAGATAGCCTGCCGCAGAGCTTGGTAAGCCTGTTCCAGCAGGGGTTGCCGCCGTGGTAGCGGTTGGGAGGGCACTGTCAAAGCCACGATCTAGAAACGCCGCTAAGGGTTAGGGTATCTATTTGAGAATACCTCAATTCCTTGTGGTGGGCTGCTAGCCTGACTTCACTGAATCGAGAACCGCTGTACAAACCAATGGGTTTCTATGAATAATGCATAGGATATCTAGTTGTCAAGGGTGTGTCAGCCCAGCACCTCATCCTGGCAGTAGCCGCTACCCTATGGGTCACACGCCGTAGTGACCGGCATGATTTACCCCTCCCTTCCTACCGCTTACCCTCATAGCCGTTGCAACCATAAACGGCTATGAGCCTAGTTTCGACTTCCCCAAACTCCATCCCACTTTCTTAATCTGGCTGCATGACGATGAAAAACCTTGTAATGCCCACAGCCTTGAGAACTGGCAATCGGCCGGAAAACCCCAAGACCGAAGCGTTGGAACAGGTTGAGCCAACTCTGGCGATGCACAACCTCCCTTACCAAACGGCGTTGGGCCGGCCCTACAGCATTGACCAACTGGTCCAGAACTCCACCCTGGGCAGCTTCCCGAGCTTTGCCGTAGGCCAGACCGTTAAGGTCCCGACTACGGCAAAGCTGGCCCAGCTTGACCTGTGGGCGGAGGCTCGTGTTATAGACAATCTCCCCTCCCCCAGCGATACGGCAGTCGCGATCTACGCCACCGCCGACAACCTGCCCACGGGCTCTCCCCTGGCGGTGTCGGATACTGTCAAGATTGCCCTCGTTGGGGGTATGCACAGGTTTAACTTTCCCACACCGGCGACGCTGACGGCCGAGACTACCTACGCCCTGGTTGTCACCCTCGCCGGTACAAACCAGATCAATGTCGGGCTCGCCTGGGGCGACCCCTTCGCTGACGAAGGGGCGATCGAGGGTTCCCCTGGTCGCATGGTTAGCAAGACTGGCTTTGATCTAACTTTTAAGGCCTTTTTTACAGCGGTTTCACCAGAGCCGATCGCGGCGGAGCCGTCGGGCTGGTTGGAGGAACGTCTGGTTAAGAAGCACTACTATAGCTGGCTAGATCAGGGCAAACAGCGGAGGCGTTATGTGTCGGTGAAGAAGGTAGGCGCGGTGACTCAAATGATTAGTGATCGCTGCGGAGTGGAGGAGACTTTAGCCCTGCTGAAGGTGAAGAGCTCTAGGAGTCGGCTTTAGAGAGTCAGCCCCCTACCGCATCCTAGACCTGAGTCAGGGTGCAACTTAAGAACGACCCCATTTTGCAGTGCTAGCTAGACCACTGGCAGGATAGCCACAAAGGTGGCCCGCAGATGGTCACGCCTGAATCACCGGAGCACAACCTCAGCGCCACCTTCCTAGCCGGTGCCGTGGCTCTTGACATGGCCTGACCTGGCTTGGTCGCTCTCGCTACGGCTGCTTCCGCCACCTCCGTGAAACGGCCTTCGAGTTTTGCCGGCTGTCCAGGGCTCCTGGGTAACCCTTCTATTTCATTGAGGAGCTGCAATAATCCGCAACCTCCGATCACAAAAAAACAGATTTTTGCACAAAGGCAATTTTTGTTAACATCCGGTGAACTTAGGGGCCAACTACTATCGCCCAGGGGACGGGCAGGAGAGAATACCTTTGTTAATACGTCTAAAGCCTTTATATCTAGCTTCCTATAACTAAATCAGCCCCTGGTGCTTTTGCATCAGGGGTTATTTAATGGGGCCTGAATTGCAGTAGCTTATGGGCTCCAGTGCGAAATGGAGGCGGTGACTAAGCCACATTGCCCCTGTTCTCAGGATGCTCCATGGCCAACTAAAAACCCCGCCGGGGGACGGGGTCTGGAGTGTGATGTAATTTATTCACTTTATCGGAAAGTGATCAGGGAGGGGTGGATCTAAAAGCCTTTCTTAACATCCCTGGCAAATGGAGGGATGGGCTAAACCACCGGTCGAGCCATGGTCTACCAGGCTGTTTAACCCAGGGGTGTTTTTGCCTATCAGGTCTCTAGAGCTAGAGATCCGGGGGGCGTGGCAGCAGCAGGTCTGACCCTCAAGGGCGCAGGAGGGGCACACACTACCCGAAAACCGACGCTATCGATTCGATTAAGCGGAATGTTGCGATCGCGGCTTGGTAGCTATCACTGTGTCCTCAACAGAGGTCATCTGGTCTTGGTGGCCTTTACCAACCAGACGCCCCGATTGGGCTGCTCTCCCCATCACCGCCGAGGTAGGGGGAGAGCAGCGGGGTATTTACCATGGGCCTTGCCAATATCCTGGGGCTGGCTGACTTCGCTACTCCAACCCTAGCGGGCTAGCAGTTCCTGGGGCTGATCACAGCCAAATTGCCAGTGGCGAACCACCCGGCCTCGGTCTAACTTTTGGGCATGCTGGGCGGCCAGGATGGAGCCCTGGGAGACGCGCAATACCTGGTATGTCTATGGGGCCCCACTGTGAAGACCCCAGTGGCTATGGGCTGGCTAATCAACCGATGGATAGGCCAACTCAGTTGGTGCAGGGGGCGAGGAAGGGGTTAAAGTTCAGTCTGCCGGGGGTTTTCGTCGGCCTTTACCATGACCGATGCCATCCATCCCCAGGCCCTATCCTTTACCTAGGCTGAGGCTCTCCATTGGAATGGCAAGACCTATCGGCAGCCCGATAGTCAGGCCCAGGTGGAGCAGATTATTAAAATGGCTCGGGTGTTGCAGGATATCCGGGGTCGGTTGGGTAATCGGCAGATTACGGTTACTTCCTGGCTACGGCCCTACAAGATCAATCAGGAGGTGGGTGGGGCCTCCAATTCCCGCCATCTCTATGGCGATGGGGTTGACTTTAGGGTGGCGGGCATGACACCGGCCCAGGTCTATGGGGCCCTAGATAGTTGGTGGGGCACCCAGGGTGGGTTGGCCCAGGGCGGGCGGATGGGCTTTACCCATATTGATGGCCGGGGTCAGAGGGCCCGGTGGAGTTATTTGGGGGCTTAGGGGTGGTGAGGCTGTGGGCTAGATCTATGGCTGATTTTGCCCTGTTAACTTTGCTCAAAGGCTTGGGCATTAAACTTGAGAGTACGGCAATTTTCCATAACGGTACGGGCAACGTCATCAGGAACCCCGTCAGGGATGTCAGCTTGAATTTCCAGCGTAATTTTCACCGTTGCGCCCTTCAAGGCGGTTAGGTGTTGAATCACCTCGTTGGCGATCGCCGAAGCATCTCGGTTAATTCGCATCGCATCAATTTCCACGTTTCCATAAAACCTACGCAGGACAGGTGCGGCAATGACTTCTATCCTCCCCGGCTTATCAGGTTGGGGGGTATTACCGTCAATACCGCCAGGGGCTGTACTCCCAGTGGTTGTGCAGACCAGAGGTACGGTGGAGGTTGCTCCAGGGGTAATTTGATTGACCTGGGCCGCTTCAGCAGCAATTTGCTGCTGGGCCACCTCTGGCTTAACCAGCAGACTTTGGGAGTTAATGCTGGGGTTGATGCCTGTGCCCGCCTGGAGACCAAGGTACTTGCCTTTTACGTCATCAAAGCCTTCTGCATAGGCAAAGTTATCAGCCCACACCATTGAAGTAACTCCATCTCGAACGGCTTCCAAAAGAACGGACTGATTCTTCAAGCGAGGCAGGTAGAGGTACTGGGTGAGATATTCCCAAAGTCGTTTTAGATCGATGTGGTTCCTGTCTTGCCAGAGAAACCTATCCAGTGCTTCGAGTCGCAGGTTGGTGGCGGCATAGTTGACCAGCAGATCACCTTCATAGACGGCTTTACGGCTGGCGCGAAGAATGGGGGAATCCTGCCCTTGCAGTCGGGTTTCCCGCCACTCAATACCGCCCTGGGCATCGGGTTGAGTGGGTATTAGCAGCCACTGATAGGTATCACAAAGGATAGTATCGACATCTTTATTGGTGCCATCCCGTTTGGTTTCAGCCTGGCTTCGTTGAAAATTATCGAGGTTAAGGGTCTTTTTCCTATCGTCTGCCAGGATAGATTCCCAGGCCAGGTATTGGGCAACGTTCCGTTCTAAGTTTTCAATTTTGGCTTTATCCGTTGCCAGGAAGAGAAGGGTATTTTTGTAGTAGCGGGGACCACTGCCTTTCTGATTCAGAGCATTTTCAACCCATTGGCGAGCAAGGCTGTCTTCGATACCTTTGCTATGGGGATGCTTAGGATCGAGTACTACCAGACGAACGCCTAGGGTAGGGTCATCAGCAATATCGGCGGTGGAGTCGGGGGCCACATGGATGGCACTGAACTCTCCCCGATTTTTGTCAGCTTTGATGCGCTTGGTGATTTCTTCCCAGACGGGGTAGCGATCGCTAAAAAGCTGCTCAGCCCGTTCTTGAGCGGTACGGTTAACGTTAGGCTGGGTGGAAACCCAATAGCGATTGCTGTCGATATAAAGATAGGTGGCCTGATCCGTGAGTCGTCGCAGGGCATCACCAAAGGTGGCCACACTTTCCCCGGGTTGAACACAGCCCAGCTTCACTCTGCGATCTTCTAAGCCCCGATTAGCGGCTCGCAAAGTAGGAGCAGACCCCATATAAACGGTGCGAGTAACCCGGCGGCAGGCGGAATAACGCCCCAGGTTAGGGTTATTACGATCAAGGGAGAGGGGAAGGGAGTTGGACCCATCCACATCCTTATCGATCACCGGGAGCCAATTGTCCTCCAGATAACGAGTCAGTTCAGACTGCACCTGGGGATCATCCATAGGAACATGGGCTGGCATGATCATCAAGCTTTGGTCATTGCGCTCCCAGAGGGAATGAATAACCTTTGCCATCAGGCGCAACACCCCCCGAGTGCGCTGGAATTTGTCGAGGGTAGACCAGTCGGAATAGAGGCGATCAAATAACTCGGGATGGATAGGGTAGGCGTCTCGCATGCGTCGCTCATAGTCAGCTTCCTTACATTCGCCAGGGAATTCCTGGCTTTGAGTGCGATACATGTCGGCAAAGGCTTTTACCACCGCATCTCGCTGTACAAAAAGGCTGGGGTCAGGGGTGGTTTGAAATAAACGCCGCCGCACAATTTCAAAACTTTCCTCCGCGTTAGCCGGTCGCCAGGGAGACTCTACCCGACCGATCGCATTTTTAAGTCTGTCTAGGGCTTCTTTGCCCCGCTCTCCACCGGTTTCAATATCAGTACTGCGGATTTGTCCTGTCTTAGGATCATGAGCTTCAGAGGCAGGGATGCTAACGGCCAAGAGGGTTTGCTCAGCATTTTTTGCAGACTCACTTAATGTTTGTGCAAATGTGAACTGGGTGTCGAAGCTACCTCCAGCAATATCACTTTGATCGTGTAGCTGCCGAGCATAGGCAACCCATTCATCAATCAAAATCAGACAGGGGGAAAATCGATTGAACAGCACTTTGAGGGCATCGCCAGGGTTAGTAGAGGTTTCATCTGCTCGACGCACCAGCTCATAGCCCTCAGATCCTCCCAGTTGCCAGGCGAGTTCTCCCCAGAGAGTTCTGATCATCGGGCGGTTTTGGCTAGCATGTTCTGGCTTATAGGAAACAATCCCGCTGGGCTGAAGCTTATTACCAACCAAGACAGCCACATTAACGTTTTGGGGTGGTTTATCGAGACCGGTTGCCTGGAAGATAGGTTCCATTCCAGGAAGGTCAGAGGTTTGTAATGCCTGACAGAGATGATAAAGGGCCAGCATGGCGTGGGTTTTACCACCGCCAAAGTTAGTTTGCAGCTCAATTACCGGATCACCTCCCTGACCACTCAGCCGCCGCAGGGCATTGGTCAGAAGTTGCTGTAGCCCTTCGGTGAGATAGGTGCGGCGATAGAACTCGGTGGGGTCGCGATATTCGTCGGAGCCTTCGTTCAAATAAACCTGCCACAGGTCAGCGGCAAATTCAGCCAATTGAAACCGACCAGAGTATACATCGGGGTGAGGGGTGATAATTTCGCGCCAGGGCTTGAGGCCGACCGTGGGCTGACCGACCGTGGGGGCGACAGCCGCCCGTCGGGTTTCTCTCCGGGCCTGGTCTTCAAAACGCACCCGCAGCAGCTCTTGTTTCTGTTTATCGACATGATCGGCTTCTGGGGCAGAAACAGCCGACAGAAAGCGATTAATCGTATCTAAAGCCCGGTAGGTATCATCGGTGGTGAAGGTGGAGTTATGGGCCCAGACGTTACGAATATCCTGACATTCTGAGAGGAGGCTACGTTCGGCCTTACCAAGGGTTT
>JAYKIM010000098.1:0-11338 GCA_035286245.1 Cyanobacteriota bacterium
CATTGGGGCGGGGTTCACGCCCGTTTTTCACAACCTGGTGGCTCTGGCAGTGAGGACAGTCCATAGCTTTGGAGTAATTACACTATAGCCATTTTACCTATCATCGCTTATCAGACCAGTGCCAGCAGCCCCTTGTGGGAGAAGGGATTGACAGATCAGGAAAAAAGAATTGTCAGTCAACCAGCAGAGTGATTAGAAAGAAACAGCCAGTTCCAGAATGGCGGCTAGGGCTACGGCCAGGCCTACCAGGTTCCAATAGGGAAAAGCGACGGTTTGGGCCTGGCGATCGCGGCGCTGTTTCATGGCCCCGTAGATATGGGGAGCCCCCATCATAAAGAAGGCCAAGCCCAGCACATTCATTTTTGTAGGGGTGGCGGAATCCAATTGGGAATTGAAAGGTTGGGTGGTCATCGCTCTTCACTCCAGACTAAGCAATTGATCAATCTGCCTCAGGCAACCAGGCCCAGGGCCACACTAGACTTGAACGTTAAACTTCAAAACCAGACTTCAAAATCGACGAACCTGGAAATCTCAAGCAACAGGGACAACAACTCTTCAACTACCCCTGCAATGTAACATATTGTTAATAATTCTTGCGACCAGGCCCGCTTCGGTTTACCGAACCATCTCCTGGTTTTCCCTGATGGTGTATGGTGGGCACAGGTAGATTTGGCAGATAGGGTGGGCGATGGGGCCAGACGATTTTAACTTTCCTGAGGACATTCCAGCCATTCCAGAGGCGGGTCAGTCCGCCCCCGCCACTCCCCCTTCTCCGCCCACCGAGGTCGCCTCCGGGGGAGCCATGGCCCCCGACCCGGAGGTCTCGAGCCCGTCTGATGGGGTGGCTACCTCGCCAGCCCCTGCCGAACCGCTTCCCCAGCTCGGCCCTGAGGTCGGGCTGTCGGCCGACCTCCTCGATCAGGACTCAGAGTCGGCTAATTGGGTTGAGGCGGAGATCCCCTACCGCCCTAAGCCTTTGACTATTTTTGATGAGCTCCTGATCGCCCTGGCGGAGGCGGTGGTCCTATGGCGGCGGTGGTTACGCTGGCTGCGATCGCAGCTCCCCGCCCCCTGGCGCCGTCAACTCTCCGACCCACTGTTAACCGCTATCTTGCTGGGCTTTGGGGTGGTGCTGCTGGTGCTGATCAATCAGCCGGGTAGTCGGGCAACCCCGCCCCTCAGCGCAGCCAGTCTGGTGGGGGAGGTGGCGGCGGTGGTGGAGCCCACTGTGGTGGTGCCGGCCCCTCCAACCCCCGAGGAGAATCTGATCACCGACTTGGAAACCCAATTGAGTGGCATTACCCGCTCCTATAGCGTCGGTTTAATCGACGCCGTGGAGGTGAACCTGCCCCACCAGACCCTCACCATCCACTTGGGAGAAAGCTGGTACGGCCTCCTGACCCCCCAGCAGGACAGCATTGCCCAGGACATCTACCGCCAGGCCCAGGCCCTCGGTCTTGACCGACTCACCCTCCAGGATCCGGAGGGGCTGGTGGTGGCCCGCAGCCCGGTGGTGGGGCCCACCATGGTGGTGCTGCAGCGTCGTCGACCTGGCTCCGACCTACCCCCGGCTTAACCATGGTTAAACTGATCGGTCTGGGGCTGGGTTTAGCCACCGCCGGTCTGGTGGGGCTGGTCTCCCCTGGCGCTGGGCAGGCGGCTCTCTGCGAAGCCGACCTGGCCCCTCGCCTGGAGGCTATGCTAGATCAACCCCCCCTGGATCGGGCCTACGTCGGTATGCTCCTGCAGACCCAGGCCAGCCCAGGCCAGCCCCAGCGCACCCTCTATAGCCACCAGGGCGATCGCCGGTTTACCCCCGCTTCTAGCCTAAAGCTGCTCACCACCGCCACCGCCCTGGATCGGCTGGGGCCAGACTACCGGATTCGCACCTCGGTGTACGGGCAACCCGCTGCTGATGGTGCTACCGAGTTGCGCCTGGTGGGTCGGGGGGACCCCACCCTGGGGCCGCCCCAAATCGAGCAGTTGGCGGCCCAGCTGGCGGCGGCGGGGGTGACCCGGGTGAGCCGTTGGATTCTAGATGACGGGTACTTCCCAGGCCCCGCCCTCAACCCCACCTGGGAATGGGAAGACCTGCAGTTTGACTACGCCACCCCGGTCAATGGCTTAATCTTTAACCACAATACCCTCACCCTGGTGATCACCCCCGGGTCCATCGACCAGCCCCTGCACCTGGAGTGGCCCGGGCCAGACCCATCCCCCGATTGGCCCCTGGTGAACCAAACCACCACGGTGGCCACCGGGCTAGAGCCCCAGCCCCTGATCTTGATTCGCCAGCTGGGTAACCCTGGGCTGACCCTCCAGGGTAGCCTGCCCATGGGGGCCGAGCCCCATCAGCTGGACCTGGCGGTGCTGGACCCCAGTCAACGGTTTCAGCAGGCCCTGGCCCTGGCCCTCCAGGCGAAGGGCGTGGCGGTGGCGGCGCCGGTCAGTCGCCAGGTTGCCGGCCCAGTCGCCCTGGAGATGGAACTGGCCCACCTCCTGTCGCCCCCCCTGCGGGACTGGTTGGGGGCCGCCAACCGCGATAGCCACAATCTCACCGCCGAGGTACTGCTGAAAACCCTGGGGGTGACCCAGGCCCCCCCAGGTCGCACCGACGCCAGCCAGACTGGCATCCAGGTGGTCAAAACCACCCTGGCCAGCCTGGGGGTTGACACCAGCCCCCTCTACCTGGTGGATGGCTCGGGCCTATCTCGCCATAACCTGGTCACCCCCAGGGCCCTGGTGGAGACCCTCCAGGTGATGGCCCAGCACCCCCAGGCTAAGGTATTTCGAGACTCCCTGGCGATCGCCGGGGTGAGTGGCACCCTCAGGCATCGCTTTCACCAGGGCCCCCTCACCGGTCACCTGCAGGGGAAGTCGGGGGCCCTCACCGGTAATGTGGCCCTGGCCGGCTATCTGCAACCGCCCCACTATCCACCCCTGGTGGTTACTGTGTTGATCAACCACGCCCAGGAGCCCGCTGCGCAGCTGCGCCGTCGCCTGGATGAGATTTTAGAGTGGGTAGCCCAACTCTCCCAGGGGTGCTAGTACTTAATCAACCTTAGAGAGACGGGTTGAGGTAACCATGGGGAGCGGGGGGACTGTTCAGATTTTTGTGTAAATCCTGGTTTCGGCAAGGAGAAATCAATGGTTTAAGCCCGATTTAACACGGTTTTCTGAACACTCCCGAGCGGGAGGGAAAATTACAGCTCAATTGAAGCTTGACTGACTACTAGGGCAGGAAAGGGGATATGTGATGCGGGTTCATACCCCTGATGGCGAGAGGGCAGGGGCGGGTTAGTATGGAATAGTTAGTAGCCAGTGGTTAGCGGCGATATTGTCCTGAACATGAGAACTTTCTGACATTTGCCTGGGGTGTTTGGGGTCGATCGATTTTACTCAGGCCTTCTCCTTCATTAAAATTACCGTGGAAGCTGCATACTCTCCGTCCTTACCGTGATGATGATCTGTCCGGTGTGTCAGTCAGAAAACAACGATCGCAACTATCACTGCGATCGCTGCGGGCAGCTTTTACAGCGGTGGCACAGTCTTTTTTGGCCCAACCTCAGTCACCAGTCCCCTGGCCTCACCGGCGCTTACCTCGACTCCCAGGGGCGTTATCGGCGCTTAGGCCCGGTTAAGCCCTTGGGGAATCCTGACCAGACCCGCTCCATCCTCAGTCAGCTGGTGTTGGATTGCCAGCCCCAGGCCGGTTCTCCCCTAAACGAACTCCAGGCTCTCTGGCTGGGGGACCCCCGTCTGAACCCGGCTAGCCTTGCCGAGATAGCTACCCTGCCGACGGCGGCCATCCCCTACCTGGCCCTTCAGGCAGACCATCTTCCCACCATTCCTGAGCTGCAGGATGCTTTTGAGTATCAGGACCATAGCGTCTTAGTGCTAGAAGACCGCAGTGATTGGCCCCTGTTAACCCATGCCTGGGCCAACCCTAGCCCCGATCCCCTGCAACAGAGTCAGTGGCTGTTTGAGATCACCCTGCTGTGGCAGGCTCTGGAACCCTGGCAGAGCCTGGCTAGCCTGGTTAATCCCCAGCATTGGCTGCTCAACCAACACAACCTGGTTTGCCTCAAACAGTTAGACCCGATCCCCGCTTCGCCCCCCACCCTTCAGGACCTGGGCCAGTCCTGGCAGATCCACCTGCCCGTCGGTTCCTGTGCGATTGGGGTCCAACTGGGGCACATTATAGAAGCCCTGATGGAGGGCAAACTAACCCAGCTTGAAGACCTGCAAGAGGAGCTCTCTAATCTGTCTAACCCATACCAGCCTTCCCCGCTCCCCTTACCTTCGCACCACAGTTCAGTAACCGGTGGACTGCTTGAGGATGGAGACGATCTAGGGCCATCCTATTCCCCCTTGTCCGAGTGGCCTGATGGTGAGGAGGGCCTGACCGATGATCAGCTCCTGCAGTTGATTGAATCCCATGGCAGCCTGGCTAACCCAGAGGAGGGTGGGGGGAGCACCGATCTGCCCACCATGGTTTTGCCGATGAAGCTGATGGCCCTGGAGGATGCGGGCCATAGCCACGCGGGGCAACGCCGTACCCATAACGAAGACTGGTACCTTTGCCAGACCGATGTGCACAGGGCTAGTGATGCCAAGGGGGTAGAAATACGGGCTAGGGGTCTCTATATTCTCTGCGATGGTATGGGCGGCCATGCTTCGGGGGAGGTGGCTAGTCAGTTAGCGGTCAAAACCCTGCGGGATTACCTGAACCAGGTGTGGCATCGGGATGGCCTGCCAGACGAGGCGGTGTTATTGGAAGCTACGGCCAGGGCAAACCAGGCTATCTTTCAGGCCAATCAGGAAAAAGCCAGCTTTGGGTTAGGCCGTATGGGTACCACCCTGATGTTGGTGCTGGTGCAGGATTTGACCATGGCGGTGGCGCAGGTGGGAGATAGCCGTCTCTATAGCTACAGCAAGCGGGTAGGACTGCGGCAGCTCACCGTTGATCATGAGGTGGGTCAGCGGGAAATTGATCGAGGGGTGGAGCCGGCCATTGCCTATGCTCGCCCCGATGCCCACCACCTTACCCAGGCCCTGGGCCCCAGTGACACCGATCGCCTCAACCCCACCATTCTCCATAGTGAGATCGCCGAGGATACCCTGTTGATCCTCTGTTCCGATGGTCTGAGTGATAACCAGGTGCTAGAGCGCCATGTTGACACCCACATTGCTCCCCTGCTGAGCTCCCGCAGTAACCTGGAGGAGGGGGTGCTGCAGTTGGTGGATCTGGGCAATGCGGAAAATGGCCATGACAATATCACCGTTATTGTGGTGCGCATCAAGCTGTGTCCTAACCTGGAAGCTCTGGCAGGATTTTGAGAATAGCTGCCAGGGATGGCAGCCTAGGGAGCCAATAAATCGGGAATATCCCCACAGCCCCCTGGCACGGTGGTGCGGGTGGTGGCCCCCCCCCAGGCACAGCAGTACCAGCGTTGATCCTCCGAGAGTCGTTGTACGGCGGAGAGGTTAACCCCCTCGACGACGGCGCCGGTGTTTACCCCGGTGGCATAGTCTGGTTGGCCGGTGCGACTACGAGGGGTGGCGGTTTTCACATCTCCGTAGTAAAACCGCGCCCCCATTAAGTCTGCCCCCGCCAGGTTAGCCTCGTAGAGAATGGCTCGGGAAAAGTTGGTTTTCATCAGATCCGCCTTTTCCAGGTTGGCCCGAATCAGGTTGGCGTCACTGAGGTCGGCCCAGCGTAGGTCGGTACCCGCCAGATTAGCGATCGCCAGCATCGCCCCCAGGTCGATCACCCGGGTACCCTCCAGCCGGTCCTCTTCGTAGCCGCCGCGACCATCCAAAATTGGCCGGCCCAGGCGATTATCCCGGCGCAGGGGGGTGAGCAGCTTGGATCGGGATAGGAAGCGAATCACCTTAGCCTTGCCCCCCGCATCCACACTGCTGAGGATGGCGGCGGTGCGGGCTTCGGCAATAATTCGCTCCTGGGGCCAATCCTCCAGCAAGCCTTCCTCATCGAGCACCAGTTCGGAGATGCCCTGGAAGTAGGCATCAATGGTTTGCTGCTGGGTAATCAGGTTCTGCTGCAGGGTCAGATCCCGGGAAATCACGTACTGTCGCCAGGCCACAAATAGGGCCAGGAAGGCAATAAAGATCTGACCGATCGCCCCGAGAAAATCCCCCAGGGCGCCCAAAATATCCCAGCGTAGGGTGAGGCCCCAGGTGATCAGGGCCCGGCTAAGGCCAGTGATGTTCATCAGCCCCAGCAGGCCGATAATCAGGCTGGGCAGGGCGATGGTGAGGGCGCGCTGTTGGGGGGTGAGCTCCTGGAGTAGGCCCTGGAAAAAGGGCCCCATCAGGCGCAGGGATACCACCGTAGCCACCAGGGAACCGGCGGTAATGAACCAGACACTATTCAGCAGTAACCCCAGTAGAATGACCCCTACCGCCACCAGGGCGACGGCGCTGGGGGTGCTGTCGTTCACCTGTAGTAGGGGGGGCTCCAGGCCATCCTCCAGCCGATCCTCAGCACTGTTAGGGGCAAGCCCTGGGGGGGGAGGGTCTGATGGGGTTGGGGGAGTGGCCGGCGGTAGGGCTGACCCCGGGGCGCTCTGCAGGGTACGACCCAGGTCGGTGAGGGGGGTGAGGGGATCGGGGGGAGTGGCGTTCATGGTAGGGAAACAGGCGGTCAGGGCTGGCTGAGGTGCCTTAAAGGCTATCATGAACTTGGTTAAGCTCCGCCTATGGGCTGTCCCCAAGTGTACCGCGGCGGCCGCCAGGCAGAACCCCTACCCAGGCGCTGGGGTGACCCGTCCATTGGATTTGGAGGGCTCTGGCCAAAGCTATAATCTCAGGGGTTGCCTGCTGGAGTGGATGTGGAGTCAAGATCGATGGCCGTCAGTGTGCAACAAATTGCCCAGTGGAAGCGGGGGGGGGCGTCGGCCCGGCCGATTGCGGTGTTGACGGCCTGGGATGTGATCTCCGCTGCCATTGTCGATCAGGCGGGGGCGGATATGGTGCTGGTGGGAGATTCCCTGGCCATGGTGGCCCTGGGCCATGCCACCACCCTGCCCCTCACCCTGGAGGAGATGCTGCAGGCGGCTCGAGCGGTGCGGCGGGGGGTGAAGAACGCTCTGATGGTGGTGGATTTGCCCTTTTTAACCTATCAGGTCAGTCCAGAGGAGGCGATCCGTAGCGCTGGTCGGGTCCTGAAGGAAACTGGGGCTCAGGCGGTGAAGTTGGAGGGCGGCCATGGCGCCGCCCTGGAGACGATCGGGCGGCTGCGCCAGTGGGATATACCGGTGATGGGCCATGTGGGGCTGACCCCCCAGTCGATTCACCAGCTGGGGGGGTTTCGTCAGCAGGGGCAGGGCCAGGGGGAGGCGGACCGGATTTTTCAGGAGGCCTTGGACCTGGCGGCGGCGGGGGTGTTTGCCCTGGTGCTGGAGCATATTCCGGCGGCCCTGGCGGCCCAGATCACCCAAGCCCTGCCGGTCCCCACCATTGGGATTGGGGCTGGCCCCGCCTGTGATGGCCAGGTGCTGGTCACCGCCGATGTGCTGGGGCTGTCAACCCGTCAGCCCCCCTTTGCCAAGGTCTACGCTAACCTGCGCCAGGGGGCGATCACCGCGGCTGAGCAGTTTTGTCAGGAGGTGCGATCGGGGCAGTTTCCCCCCGCCTGAGGGCTTGGTCCTCGGCGGCATCAATTCCGTGTCCTCCAAGAGGGGAGTCAGCCCTCAGCAGCCCAGAGCAGTGGGCGTATTTACGCCAAGCGGGACTAGGGCGTTCAACCGGTGAACAGCTTGCGTCGTAGTTTCTCTCCCCAACCCTGTAGCCGTAACCTGGCCAGTCGGGATTTGCCCAGCCCGGGTACATCCCCAGTCTGGTGGGCCCGGTAGTCAAAGAAGTGGTTGATTTCCTGGAGGATCACCCGCAACCGGGGTACCAGTTGCTCGGGGCGGTAGGGGGTGAGGTCCATCGGTGAGCGGGGGGGGTGGCCATCCGCCAGGGCGGCTAGAATCCGCTCCAGGTCGTAGCCACTGTGGTAGACGCCGATTTTTTGGCAGTTAAAGCCGGGGTCAAGGTAGTCGGCTAGGGCGCTATTCACACTGGAAAATACCTGGCAACCACAGGCGATCGCCTCCATGGGGGGGAGACCAAACCCCTCACTGACCCCACTCACCGCCCAGTACTCCGCCGAGTCGTAGAGGTAGAGGCGACTGCGGTTAAATAAACCCGCCAGGTCCTCGACAAAGCGGTCTAGACAGAGCAGCTGACAATGGGGCTGGAGTGCCGGCACCAGGGTGTTGATCAGGTAGGATGAGGCCTTGCGACTCTGCACCAGCACGTCAATATCCCGGAGCTGCTGACGATTGGTAAAGTCATGGTCAATCGGGTTGGGCAGATAAAATAGCAGGCCATTGGGGCAGTGTTGCCCCCAGTAGCCTAGGGAGTTACGGCTGACTGTCATAATCGGTACCTCCGCCGGTACGGCGAAACCGTAGCCACTGCTGTGGGCATGGTAGATCACCGCATGGGACCTTAATCGCCGCAGCAGCCGGGGCACATGGAAGCCCCAACTGACTACAAAAATACTGTCCTCCAGGGACTGGCTGGCCAACAGATCATCTAGAAATGGGGTGTCTGCTTCCCGCTGTTGGTAGGTGACCACGGTGGCGCCGCAGACCTGCTGGGCCAGGGCCAGGGTTTTCAGTTCAGCCCAGAGGCCACCACAGTGGTAACGCTGGCTGGTGCCGGGCAGTAGGAAGTAAAGGTGGCGCATAGTCAGCATTCTCAATCAGCGGGTTCCCCAGGGGTATGGTCATCTGACGGTTTCCCTCCGTTATCCTCCCAGAAAACTGCCCCAGAACGGTGAGCTTGCACTAGCATACTGACAAGCCTGTGGCTCCTTGATCGTCACCCCTTCCTTTCCCATGGTTCCCTCCTTTTCCACCGATGCCAGTTTTGAGACCTCATACCAGGGCTTGATCGATTATCTTCAGCAGCACCCGACCTACCCTGACCTGATCCTAGAGCGGTGGGAGGAACAGGGGGATCGCCTGCTACTCTGGTTCCAGCACCCAGCACCGGAGGCCGCCCATTCCGGGGCCCTATTGGCGGATCTGGAGGGGCTGTTTGGCCAGTGGGCAGAAACCATGCCCTGGCAAGATTGGCCTTGGCCGGCCCTCTTATCGGTGCGACTTTACCTGCAGGTGGTGGGGGAAGATCAGCCCTATGCCCTGCATCGATTCACTTGGTCCAAGTCGCCTGTGGCTGGGGTGGAGGGTGGCCATGGGCTGTCATCGCCCCTCGGAGAGGGGGCACCCTACTTCAGTGATGCCGCTCTGGCCCTTCCCGAGACCGCTATTGCAGCGCCTCACTCCCCAGGCTGGGGGCAGGTTCAAGGGGCGATTTCCCGGGGGCTGGGGCAGTATTGGGGTTATGGGTTGGCGGCGCTGATCCTCACCGCCAGCGGTGTCTTTGCCTATATGCTAACCCGGCCCTGCGTGGTGGGGGGGTGCGATCGCCTGGCTAAGGCGGAGGAATTTTATGCCCTGGCTGAGGCCAGTCTCTCCGCTAACCCCACGGGCGATGACGTGAACGCGGCGGTGGCCGATATCAGGGCGGCCAGCCAACTCCTCTCCCCCATTCCCCCCTGGTCCACCCACTATGGGGCGGCCCAGGTTAACCTGCAGCGCTACCGGCAGAGCACTGAGGTGCTGGAGACCCTCAATCAAGCCCGTGACAAGGCGATGGCCGCTGCCCAATTAAGTCAAGATCCCCCCCATCCAGTAGAACGTTGGGTGAATATCCAGCTACTATGGCAGCAGGCCATTGATCGCCTGGCCAGCATCCCCTCCGATAGCCCGGGCTTTGACTATGCCCAGCACAAGCTGGGAGAATACCGAGTTAATCACCTTACCATTGGCGGGCGAATTGTGGCGGAGGAAGAGGCCGAGGCCAACTTCAACACCGCTGTAGCCACTGCCAAGTTAGCCCAGCAGCGGATGGATACGGCCAATTCCCTGGCGGGCTGGCAACTGGCCACTAAGGAATGGCAGGCCGCCATCAAAGGTCTGTCCCTGATTCCCCAGGGCACCATGGTTTATCCCCAGGCTCAAGCTCACCTGCAGAACTATCGACAGCAATTGCAGCGATCCACCAACCGCAGCCAATTAGAAGAGGCCGGTCGGCGTAACTATGACCAGGCCCTCCAGGTGGCCAGGGAAGCAGCGGCGGCCCAATCTAGGGGAGAATGGAGCTTAGCGGTTAACCTCTGGCAGCGGGCCCTGGCCAGCGCTCAGCAGATTCCTGCTGACACTGCCTCCTTTCCAGAAGCTGCTAATCTGGTGGAAACCTACGGCAATCAACTCAAAAATGCCCAGACCAGAGTTCAGGAGGCCGGTGCCTTGCAGGGTTTGACGGCCTCCCTGGAGAATCTCTGTAGTGCCTCAGCCAGCCCCTGTACTATTCAGGAGGTGGAGAGCCAGGTGCAGGTGCGGTTACCCAGTCAGTATGCCCAACCCCTGCGCCAGGCTCTTACCCCCCCCGCTCCAGACGGCACCGTTAGCTTCACCAATCAAATCAGCCCCGATCTCCAGGCCTTGATTAACCAATTGACCACCGTCAGTCACCAAATCAATCGACCGGTGGCGATCTACGATAATCAGGGTAACTTGTTAGCCCGCTACCGCCCCGATTTAGGTGGTTTTGCCAAGTAGTCAGGGAATAGTAATCAAAATTTTGCGTAAGTCCTGGCTTTGCCAAGGAGAAATCGATGGTTCCAGCCTGATCTCCTGAGCACTGTCGAGATTTCAGCGCCTGCGCCCCCCCGGATCTCGTGCACGAGCTGCGCGAATTCGCCCGGGAACGCGAATACCCCGAACATCAACCCCCACATCACTAACGCCAGCACCACGTTCAACTGTAATGCCAGCATGCAGAGCACGTTCCAGATGATGGCAATCAGGTAGGCGTTTTTCAGCCGCGCTATTCCGACCAGATCGGCCTCCATCCCCAGGAGTCCGCCGCGCAGGACGGTGCGGCTGAGCGCCCAGAAAGAGCTCGCCATCAGGAAGAAGGTCACGCCATATAAGGAAGAACGCGCTGTGACTGGAGGGTCCGGTGAAGTGGTCGGCGAGCAGGGCTGTCGGCAGTGGAACCGCGGAGACGAGGCCGAGCAGCAGTCCGCCAACCCAGATTAGGGTGAGATCGACCCGGTCGACCTGATCTAACCTGAGTTCGACAAGGATTTAGAGCACTGAAAGAAAGGCTGAGGGGTTACGCTCAAAGTATCGAATCTTAAGCACCTCAGCCATGTCTTTAAGTCTAGCGCGCCTCGACCTGACCCAAATCTTCT
>JAYKIM010000099.1:0-3115 GCA_035286245.1 Cyanobacteriota bacterium
CGTTGAGACGGGCAATGTTAGCTTCCTTGCTTTCGCCAATCAAACCAGTTTTTACAACGGCGGGATCGTAGATCAACTGTCCCTGGAAATGGCCCCCCAGGCAACGCATGGCGGCGGCACTGATCACCCCCTCGGGAGCCGCCCCAATACCCATCAGGGCATGGGTGTTGGTACCCGAGAAGGCGCAGGCAATGGCCGCCGACACATCCCCGTCGGAGATCAGTTTTACCCGGGCGCCGGCATCACGGATTTCCTTAATCAGCTCGGCATGGCGATCGCGCTTCATCACCACCACCACCAGCTCATCAATGGACCGATTCAGGCACTCCGCCAAAATCTTCAGATTCTCGGTGGCAGACTTATTGATGTCTACGTGGCCCTTGGCCTGGGGTGGGGCGGCCAGCTTTTTCATGTAAAAGTCAGGGGCGGCAAACAGCCCACCCTTTTCGGAAATCGCCAACACCGCCATCGAGCCATTTTGACCGTAGGCCACCAGGTTAGTCCCTTCGCAGGGATCCACGGCAATGTCGATTTCCAGCAGTTCATCAGGATTACAGTAGGCCTTGGCATCGGGTTGGGTGCAGATTCCCACTTCTTCACCGATGTAGAGCATGGGGGCGTCATCCCGTTCCCCCTCGCCAATCACAATCCGGCCCCGCATGTGAATTCTGTTCATGCGTTCCCGCATGGCTTCCACCGCCACCTGGTCAGCGATATTTTTCTCACCCTTGCCCATCCATCGGGAGGAGGCGATCGCCGCCTGTTCCACCACTTCAATAATCTCTAAACCGAGGGTACTTTCCACCGGGTTAATCCTCCAAACTGCTTTGTTTAACTAGTTTCAGGTTATCTATCTCACCGTTACCCAGTCTATCAGACCCGGGGATCAAGGCATAGGCTATGGTAGGTAAAGGCGATACCCCCTCAAGAACCTAGTGCTCCATCAACCCTAAAATGATCGGTTGAGACAAGCAGGGGAGACAGGGAAGGATAAATGGACGGCTGCATTGAATCTTGATAGACGACTAGCAACTACCGGCAATGACCAACACGGGCCAGGGTAAACAGAATGGCGGATTACCTCCCTACGGGCTGCGGAGGCTGGGGTTGGGGTCGCTCCAACCGCTGGGGCGACCCTGGAGGTTAGGGCTACCATCCTTAGGATTGCTGATCGCCCTGGGGCCCCAGCTATGGTCAGGGGGGCCCTACCTAAGCTCGATTCAGAACCTGGCATCTACCTCCCTATTACCAGTTCAGGTCGCGGCCCTAGCCGTTCCTGCTATTCCCCCCCTGCCCACCTCTATTCCTGCCCCCTTCGAGCCGCCCCAAGGTGGGATTACGGGACAGGTGCCTAGTCCCCAGGAGGATCTGGGGCTCGGCCATCTCCATCCCAGGGATCTCACCTCCCTCCAGGGGACCAACTGGGGGACCAGCTTCCTCCGCTATGCCGGCTGGTTGCAGGGGGTCAGCCTACCGATCTACGCCGAACCAGGAGGCAAACCCTGGGCCTGGTTAGTCAATGGCTGGTTGTTGATTGAGGGGGTCAATCCCATTGCTATTGGACGGGATGCCAGTTTTGCCATGGTGCAACCCGATCGTGCTCTCTATAGCTTCCCAGTCTTAGAAATCAGGTCCGATGGCTGGTTTCGTTTTCGTTACACGACAACGGGTACGGTGTGGGCCCATAGTTCCCATCTTGCCTTGGGCCAGGTTCCCCTGGTGGTGGAACCCTGGGCCGATCAGGTGCGCCGCGCCACCTGGGTGCGGTTCCGCAAACCAGGCCTATCTCAGGGCCTACGGGAGGAGCCCCAGGGAGATAGCCGGTTGCGATCGCTGATCAGCCCCAACAGTTTGATGCAGCCCCTGGAGATGGAGGGAGATTGGTTACGGGTGCGGGTGACCCAGCCCGCCCAGGGTTGCACCCCGTTGCCGGGAGCCACCAACGATGAGGGTTGGATTCGCTGGCGGGATCAGCAGCAAACCCTACTGCTATGGTTTGGTACTGAAGCTAACTGCCCCTAAGCGGAACCCCTAGAAGCACCCCTCTGGCCAGGTAACCGAGGGGAACTGACCAGCTCGGTACTGCACCACCCGTCCCTGCTGCTCGGTTTCAAACACCAGGCGATAGAGGTCCTCTCCCCGATCCTTAGGGGTGAAGGTAATGGTCTTACCTAAGGTCAGGGGGTTAGCTACCGACTCTAGTTGGGCGGCATCGTAATACTGGATCAAATCCGCCTCAGAGGAGCCGATCTTAGCCCCACTGCGGGTGGCGGTCAGGCTACCCGGCCAAACATCAAGGCGGAGAATTTGACCCTGAATGGCCATCAACCCGATCGGTTCGCTATGGTCTTTGAGCCGGTAGTATTGGCAGTCGCCGTTACCTATCTCTGGAATGGGTAGGAGGGTAAAGCCCAGATCTTCGATCTCCGTCTTGGTCATGCCAATCCGAATCGGCCCCAACCCTGTGGTAGTTACTTCGGCGTTGAGAATGGCCAGGGTTGGTACGTCAGTGACCTGAGGGGTAGAAGCGGCGGCGATCGCCCGCTGCATTAACTGGAGAGAGGTGAGGGAGGTAATGGCACCCTGCAGCAAAATAGTCGATTGGTGGGTAATCACAGTAGCAAGCCCAGCCCGGTGGGCTTGTTCAGGTCGATTCGTAGACCGGGGCACCAAAAACACCCCGTAGAGCCCCGTGCCCAGCAGTGCCAGAGCAGCGCAGATCCCAGCGATTATTTGTTGTGGTTTTGCCATAACTGTTTATCTCACACCCTGGCGAGCGGCTAGTGGATTCGATGCCTCTTCCCCAGAATACCCAAATCGTCTAAGGGAGCCATAGGCAGTCAACGTTCACCCTTAAACAACAATGAATTCAACTCCGCTAACCGTTAACCGTTCTATGATGTGGACCAGGGGTTTACCAAGTTTACCAACCCAGTGACAGGATGACCTATACGCGCTGGGTTAGGAATAGGATCGGCAGCCATGATAATATAGCAATCCGGCTTGATTTTTGAAATAATCCTGGTAGAATTACGGAAAAGGTTAGATATTGGATACCGGAGAGCCTGTAATGATCGTCTCATCCTCCCACACCCCATCTCCGCATCAGGCTGCG
>JAYKIM010000100.1:0-5265 GCA_035286245.1 Cyanobacteriota bacterium
GCCCTGGTTGATCGCCTGATCCAGCACCACAGCGTATGTCAACTAAGGCTGACCGCCCACCTGAAGGCCGCCGATCTGGCCTTGCTGTTGACCTACATCGATCGTCACCTGGATCAGAACCTCAACAGTCAGCACCTGGCGCACCTGGTTAACCTGGAGGCTACCGTACTGGAGCAAAGCTTTGAGGAGCTGATGGGCTTACCCCTGCGAACCTACCTTCAGGGACAACGATACCAGCGTCTTCAACAACTCCTCAAAACCTTGGGGCCAGGCCAGTCGTTGACCTTGCCCCCCAACCTGTTTCCTGCCATGGATAACGGGGCTATGCACACCCACCCCAGGAATCTGACTAGTTCCCCCCACAATCGCTCGGTTCAGGCGGCGATCGCCTGGCTGAATCAGCGTCTTTTAGCCACCATCGGTAAACCCCTAACGGATACCCAGGTAAGGGTTCTGACCGGAGTTTTAGAGGGCCAGCGCTACAGCCAAATTGCCCACCAGTACAACCAGTCTGAGGGTCACCTGAAGGGGGTGGCGGCGGATCTCTGGAAACAGCTTTCCTCAACTTGCGGTGAACCGATTCGCAAACCCAACCTGTGGGCCTACCTACAGCGCCAGGGGCTATTGCCCCCTGGGGAAGCCTGACTAGCCCCCCGTTAACCGTTGTAGAGCCCGGTGGGCAACTTCGCTATAGCGCACCTCACCACAAAACAGCTTCACCAGGGTAACGCTGCTGGAGGGGCGCTTCACCCCAACTCGATAGGTGAGCTTGGGCAGCTGATACACCAAACGGGCAATCCGCCGGGCCCACCGCATCTCCTCCCCCCACTCCCGATTGATCACCTCAGTGTAGCGGGGCAGTGCCTGATCATCCCCCTGTCGGGCTGGGTGAATGGCGCGAGCGGCCTGCAACCCACTGAAAATCGAGGGACGGATGCCCTCCGCTGTAAAGGGATCAACCACACAGGCCGCTTCGCCGGCTAGCAACGCTCGCTGGGTATGGAGGGGTTGGGGCCCATCCCAAATCAGGATCGGATGGCCATAGGGCTGCACCTGACTGGAGTCAACCTTAAAGGTTTCGGTGTAACTGAGCAGGGGGGTGCGCAGGTCATAACGGCGCTGCCCCCCGGTGCGGAAGATGCCACCCCCAATGGAGTAGCCATCCGCCTTGGGGAAGTTCCACAGGTATCCCCCCCGTAATAGTCCTAAATCTGCATAGACCAGGGGCTCGGGCGCGATCGGGAGGCGTGGTTCCGCCTCCAGGGCGGCCGCCTGTTGGTAGCGCCGTTGGCTAAACCCTAGCCACTTGGCCATGGATCCCCGCGCCCCATCCGCTGCGATCAGAAACCGCCCCCTGACGGGCCCCTGGCTGGTGTCCACCTGCCAACTGTCCGCCCTGGCCACCACCCCCTGGGCCTTGGTGCGGTCCCACAGGGTGACCCCCTGGGCCTGGGCCTGTTTCACAATCAGGTGATCAAAGATATCCCGTCGCACCATCCACAGGGCCTGTTCCGGGGGGAGTTCCACCTCCACCGGATCCTCCAGGTTGAGGGTGTAGCGGACCCTGCTTACCGTCATCGAGATCGCCGGGGCAAAGTCAAAGTCAAACCAACCGGCGATCTGGGGAGAAACACCCCCACCGCAGGGTTTGTAACGGGGTAAGGCCGCCGCTTCTAGCAGCAGGACCTGGTGCCCCGCCTTACCCAGGTGGTAGGCCGCGGTAGCCCCAGCCGGGCCAGCGCCAACGATAATGCAATCGTACATGGTTGGGTTAGTGAACAGAGGGAACTGTGCCCGCCTAGGCCAGCCAGCAGGCCAGGGGAAACAGCAGGTACTCTAAAAAAAATAACTTCCAAATGAACTGATAAAAAGCTGGGTAGGAGAGCGGGGCCATCCCTCCCTGAGGTTGGGGCGTTACCCGTAGACTAACCACCCACAACCAGCCCAACAGTCCCAGGTGGGAGATCACCAGCAGGGGGCGGTTGACCTGGGTTAAGGCGGGGGCGGCCAACACCATGGCTAGATAGCAGCCGGTGAGCAGGGCTCGGCCCAGGTTAAACACCTGGCGTGGCCCCAGGCGGACGGAAAGGGTGCTGATGCCGTAGCGGCGATCTCCCTCAATGTCAGGGATATCCTTAAACCAGGCAATGGCGATACTAAAGCCCAAAATAAACAGGGTTAGGGCCCAGAGTTGGCTGGGCAGGGTCAGGGGGAGTTGCAGGCGATCGCTAAAGTGCAGAAATAACCCCAGGTTCACCACCATGCCCCGCACCGCCAAAATACAGAAGGAGGCCCAAAAGGGAAAACGCTTTAAGCGAAAGGGCGGTAGGGAATAGCCGGTACCAATGGCCAGACTCAAGGCCACCGTGGCCAGTAGCCAGGGGCCGCCCACGGTGGCCAGTCCTAGGGCACCAAAGCCTGCCAGGCCCACAAGCCAGCGCCCCTGCCCCAGGGAAAATTCCCCCGATGCCAGGGGTAGGTGGGGTTTGTTGATGCGATCAATGGCAATGTCTTCTAACTGATTCAGACCAACGATATAGAGGTTGCCTAGCCAGCAGGCCCCCAGGGCGACCAGCAGAATGGGCAACCCTGACCCCAGCTGCCGGACAGGCAGCTGGGCCACCACCATAATCGCAATGCCGACCACACTGAGGCCGGTGCCGATTACCGTGTGGGGGCGCCAGAATTTCCATAGGGCATAGAGCCAGGCTCGGGGCGATCGCCGCCAGGAGAGGGGAGCCAGGGGCGGGGCAACGGCGCCGGAGGGGGAGGAATCAGCCATGGTGCAGAGCCTTACCAGGAGGTTTCGTTTAATAGCCTATCGCCTACTAGTTTTTCGTGGGGACATTTTGGGTAGGCTTAGCCCGCATGGCCTCAATATCTAACCAGGTAATAATCACCCCCGCCACCGGCACCGCTAAAAACAGCCCCAAGACCCCCGCCACCGTTGCCCCCACAATCAGGGCGAAAAACATCACCACTGGATTGAGGTCCAGGGAATCCTTCATGACGTAGGGGAGCAGCAAATTTTCCTGCACCTGCTGTAGGGTAATGCAGACGATCAGGGCCTTTAGGGCTAACCAGACACCCTGGGAGAGAAGTAAGAGGCAGACCATGGCGATTCCTAACATCGCCCCAATCCCCGGAATTAGATCTAGCAGCCCCACCACTAATGCCAAAAAGGCGGCGTAGGGAACCCCCAGCAGCCAGAATACCAAAAAGGTTGACAGGCCAAGGAAAACCGATAGCAACAATAGCCCCCAAAAGAAGGCTAATAGGTTACGTTGAATGACATCGTTAAAACGCTCCTTATGGTAAATCGGCAGCCGACCCAGCAGCCACCACCAGATGCGATCCCCATCCAGCATCATAAACAAGGTCACTACGGCGATTAAAAATGCCAGCACCATATTGGTTAGGGTGGACTGCAGCAGCCCCAAGCTACTGGTTAGTAAGGACACCACCTGATTTTGCAATTGGGGTTCCATCCGCTGGAAGTTGAATGGGATGCGCCGACTGGCTAGCCAGGTCTCTAGATGGTCGAGCCAGGGACCCAAGGTATTGGACAGATCCTGCAGGCTGACCGCCAACTGTTGCCCCTGGGATAGGATCACGGTGCCCAGGGTCAAGGAAAACCCCAGGCTTAGCCCCAGCCAGCCCAGGAACACCACCACTGTGGCCAACCGTCGGGGTAACCAGCGGCTCCACCAGGCGGCTATGTGGTTGAGCAGGAAGGCCAAAATAGTAGCACTGACAAACACCACCACCAGCACCTGGAAATAGGCTAACAACTGCACCATGGCCCAGCCACTGGCGGCTAGCAGCAAAAACCGGATCAACAGGGAGTTGTGTCCTTCTATGGCGCCCCAGCGAGGGTCCCGTCCGGGGTGGGTTAGGGGTTGACCGCCCTTGGCTGGCAATTCCTCAGTCTCCATGGGCCTAGGCGGAAGGGGAGTCCTGCACTAGCACAAAGGGCTGGACGATCAGGGACTGGAAGCAGCGGGTCTGCTGCTGTTCCCAGGTTTCGATCTGGAGCGGCGATGGCTTCGCCAGCAGCGCCTCCGCCAGCCAGCGATTGACCCTAGCCACGTCATCGTGGGCGATCGCTAAGCCCACCTCCGCCAGATCAAGGCCGGCATCAACCAAAAACAGAGCCCCCCGTTCCGCATGGGGGCTAAGCCAACGCCACTCCGCCGGCCCCACCATGGCCGCCAGTTCCCGCTTTAAATCCTCAGCCATCCAGGGCTACCCCTTTCGCTACTGCTATCTGGCCAGGCTAGCAGACCTGGCTAGGGTTAGGGCCTTAGTTTATCAGGATTTTCTGGGGATAGGGGGTCCAATGGGATCAAACCCCCTCTACCAAACTTGGCAGAGGGGGCTGGGGGGAGGGCAAAGTCAGAGCTCAACCTAGGGTCTGTAATCCTCTGAGGCTAAGCCGCGGGTCAGCGCCGGTAGGGACTAGAATTCAATCGGTGTAGCCAGGTCCCTACCAGCCAGGATTAGACGGCATCTTCCCGTTCAATGTATAGGAACAAAAAGGCCATGGCCGCCGCTGGCATGACAATACCAACCAACGGCACCAGGATAGAGGGTAGGAAAGCAGCGGCCATAGGGGTTTCTCCCAATTCAAAAACACAGCAATGACCATAACAGTACTCCGATTGGGGATCTAGTATGTCCTTTTCGTTACAAACTGTTTTATAACGATAGCCTGGATGCACTCCACCAGGTGGGCGACCTCCGATTCCAGGGTGAGGTAATGGGTGCAGGCCCGCAGGCAATGGGGGGAGAGCAAAATCCGCAGGAGCAGGCCCCGATCCTCCAGTTGTTCCACCAGATGACGATGCCAGGCTGGGTTGGGCTCCCCTGGCTGGCCTAGCTGAAAGGAGACCAGGCCCGACTCCGGTGGGGTCGGGCTGAGGCAGGATACCTGGGGGATCTGATCCAGGGCGGTCCAGAGCTGTTGACTAAGGTGGCGAATCCGTTGGTAGCGCTGCTCAGGGGTGCCCCACTGGTGTTGGCTGGCGATCGCCGTGGCCAGTCCGGCGTAGAGGCTGTAGTCGGAGGTGGCCACCTCAAACCGCTGGCCATTGGGTTGCCAACCGGTCGGGTTAGCGGCGCCATCGGTGGTGATCCCTCGCCAGCCAATGAAGGTGGGACGCAAATCCGCCAGCGCCGCCGGATTAACGTAGAGCCCCCCCAGCCCGGCGGGGCCACACCACCACTTGTGACCGGTAAAGGCGTAGAAATCCACCCCCAGTTGCC
>JAYKIM010000101.1:0-6947 GCA_035286245.1 Cyanobacteriota bacterium
ACCCCGAAGCCCGCTCAGATTTAGTTGAATGCACTACCGTTTGGGCCAAAATCCAGATCAATTCGGTTGCCCTGGGGCAATCCTGCAAACCCCAGTGGAGAAGCGGGGTATACTAGGGTGGTTGTGCCAATCATCCCTTCAAATCCAGGTTGCCCCCCCGTGGACTTGTCTTCTAAATCCGAGTATGCCCTGCTGGCCCTACTGGAACTCAGTGCCGGTTACGGTGGCGGTGAACCTCTGCAAATTCGCCAAATTTCCGCCAACCAAAACATTCCCGATCGCTACCTGGAGCAACTGCTGGCCCATCTGCGGCGGGCCGGTCTGGTGAAAAGTCAGCGGGGGGCTCGGGGGGGCTATATTCTGGCTCGAGCCCCCTGGTTGATCAGCCTCTACGATGTGATTAGCTGCATCGAGGGTCTGGAGGCCCAGGGAGAAATCACCAAAATACCCGAAACTGCTGAGGCATCAGTGATTCAGGAGGTGTGGGGGGAACTGCGCCAGGCCATGGCCCAGGCCCTCCAGGGGTATACCTTAAAAGACCTTTTAGAGCGACGCAATGCCAAACAGCAGCTTGATATTATGTACTACATCTAGTGCCCTAACGCCATGCGCATTGCAGAAAACATTACCCAATTGATCGGCAACACCCCCCTGGTACAGCTCAATCGAATTCCCCAGGCTGAGGGCTGTGGGGCCCGGCTGGTGCTGAAGTTGGAGGGTATGAATCCCTCCGCCTCCGTCAAGGATAGGATTGGCATCAACATGATTGAGGCGGCGGAGGCGGAGGGGCTGATTACCCCCGGCAAAACCACCCTGGTGGAACCCACCTCGGGCAATACCGGCATCGCCCTGGCCATGGCCGCCGCCGCCAAGGGGTATCACCTGATCCTGACCATGCCCGAAACCATGAGTTCGGAACGGCGGGCCATGCTGCGGGCCTACGGCGCGGAGCTGGAGCTCACCCCCGGGGTGGCGGGTATGGCGGGCTGTATTCAGCGGGCCCAGGAGATCCTCGACACCCTGCCCGATGCCTACATGCTGCAACAATTTCGTAACCCCGCTAACCCTGAGATTCACCGCCGCACCACCGCCGAGGAGATCTGGGCAGACACCGATGGCCAGGTGGACATGCTGGTGGCCGGGGTGGGCACCGGCGGCACCATCACCGGGGTGGCGGAGGTGTTAAAACAGCGCAAGGCGAGCTTTCGGGCGATTGCCGTGGAGCCGGTGAATAGCCCCGTGCTCTCCGGCGGCCGGCCCGGTTCCCACAAAATCCAGGGGATTGGGGCGGGGTTCATTCCCGAGGTGCTCAACCTCAGCCTGGTGGACGAAGTGGTGCAGGTGACCGATGCCGATGCGATCGCCTACGGGCGCCGTCTGGCCCGCGAGGAAGGCTTACTATCGGGTATCTCCAGTGGGGCTGCCGTCAAGGCGGCGGTGGAGGTGGGCAAACGACCAGAGAACCAGGGCAAACTGATCGTGGTGATTCAGCCCAGCTTTGGCGAGCGCTACCTGAGTACCCCCCTATTTCAAGATGCCGAGTTGCTCATGCCCCTGGTGCGGGGGTGAATCCTGGGGGGCTAGATAGCGGTTTTGTAGGTGGGGCGGCCAGCCGGGGAGGGAATGGTTAAGATAGATGGGAGTGTATGACCTTTCCACCGGATCGATAGCCTATGCCTTTGCTTGCCCCCCCACCGGTTCCTCTGGTGGCGCCCAAAATCTATCGATTGCCCAGCGGTTTGACCGTGATCGCTGAGCAAATGCCCCTGGAGGTGGTCAACCTGAGTCTGTGGCTGCGGGTGGGGTCGGCGGTGGAAAGTGATGCCATTAATGGCATGGCCCACTTCCTGGAGCATATGATCTTCAAGGGCACGGCGGATCTCCATTGCGGTGAGTTTGAGCGCCGCATCGAGGAACGGGGGGCCCTGACCAACGCCTCCACCAGCCAGGACTACACCCAGTACTACATCACCACCGCACCCAAAGACTTTGCCTCCCTGGCCCCCCTCCAAATTCAGCTGCTGATCAACCCGCGCCTCAGCGACCAGGACTTTGAGCGGGAGCGACCGGTGATTTTGGAGGAAATCCGGCGGGCGGAGGATAACCCGCAACGGCGCACCTACGCCCGATCCATGGAGTTGGGCTTTGAACGGTTGCCCTACCGTCGCCCGGTGTTGGGCCCCTCCGCCGTGATTCAGCAGCTTACCCCCGACCAAATGCGGGAGTTTCACCATACCTGGTACCGACCCCAGTGCATCACCGCCGTGGCGGTGGGGAACCTACCGGTGGAGCAACTAGTGGCCACGGTGGCGGAGGGCTTTGAGCAGGCCATGGCGCCCCCGTCGATCCAAGGCCAGACCTCCCTACCGTCCTTCCAGACCGGCTATGGTTACGACCCAGAGGCCCCCTTCCAAACCATCCAACGGGTGGTGCATCCTGACCCCAGCCTCAGCCAGACCCGGCTAATGATTACCTGGCGGGTGCCAGGGGTGCTGGATTTGCCCGATACCTACGCCCTGGATATCCTGGCTTCGATCCTGGGGCGGGGCCGCACCTCCCGCCTGGTGCGGGACCTGAAGGAGGAGCGTCACCTGGTCACCAGTGTGGGCTGTAGTAATATGACCCTGGCCCGCCAAGGATTGTTTATGGTGTCGGCCAAGCTGGCGGACGCCGACCTGGAGACGGTGGAGGCGGCCATTGCCGATCACCTGCAGCACCTGCGCACCACCCCGGTCAGCCCGGCGGAACTGGGGCGGGTGCAAACCCAGGTAGCTAACCGCTTTATCTTCGCCAACGAAAGCCCCAGTGATCGGGCCGGGCTCTACGGCTATTACCACACCCTCACCGGTGACATTGAGGATGGGCTGCAGTACCCCCACCGTCTGCAGGGGATTACGGTGGAAGACCTGCAAGCGGCGGCCCAGCGCTACCTGCGCCCCGATGCCTACGGGGTGGTGGTGCTGACACCGGCATCACCCCAGGCCCGGTAAGGGCTCCATGTGGACCGTCCTTGCTCAACGGCTCAGCGCCCAAACCGGCCGGCCCTTCTCGATCCAGGAACGGCAACCGGTGGCGGGGGGCTGCATCAACCAGGCCTATCGCCTCAGCGATGGCCAGCGGGCCTTCTTTGTGAAGGTAAACCAGGCCAGCCGGGTAGCCATGTTTGAGGCGGAGGCCCTGGGGTTGGGGGAGATTGACCAGAGTCAGACCATCCGGGTGCCCCGCCCGATTTGCTGGGGCACCGAGGCGGACCAGGCCTACCTGGTGCTGGAGTGGTTGGATTTGGGTGGTAAGGGGGAAGGGACCTGGCGATCCATGGGGGAACGGTTAGCGGCCCTGCACCGGGTGAGCCGCGATCGCGGCTTTGGCTGGCACCAGGCCAACACCATCGGCGCCACCCCCCAGCCCAACCCCTGGACGGCCAGTTGGCTGGAGTTTTATCGGGAGCAGCGGCTGCGCCACCAGTTTCGCCTGGCGGGCCGGCGGGGCGGGCATTTCCCCCGGCAACATGAGCTGTTCATGGCCCTGCCGGAGTTGCTCGAGGGCCATGACCCGGCGCCAGCCCTGGTGCACGGCGACCTGTGGTCCGGCAACGCCGCCGTCACCGTGACTGGGGAGCCGGTGATTCTAGACCCGGCCCCCTACTACGGCGATCGGGAGGTGGACCTGGCCATGACCGAATTGTTTGGTGGCTTTCCCGCCCCCTTCTACGAGGGCTATAACGCCGCCTACCCCCTGCCGGAGGGCTATGGTCGGCGCAAAACCCTCTACAACCTCTACCATATCCTCAACCACTTCAACCTGTTCGGTGGTGGCTACCAGGCCCAGGCTAACCGCATGATTGATCAACTGCTACGGTGAGCTTAGGCCCGGCCCTAGACCATGCCCCTGACCGGATAGTTGCGGGGCTGGTTAGTTTCCACCTCGCCGTTCACCGCTCGCCGGTAGGTATCGACGATGTGGTTGGGTAGGATATCCCCCCCCTGGCTGACGAAGGACCACTCCTCGCCGACATGGACAAACTCGGCCCGCAGCTTGGTGGGGGGCATGGTGGGCACCAGGTCCGCCAGGTTGGTAATCCGGTAGGTATTGGGTAGGATTTTGGCGTACTGGCGGACAAATTCTGGGTTGCCCACCCGCGGGCTGGCGTAGACGTAGACCTGCAACCTGGGCTGGAGGGCCGGCACCTTCAGGGCGATGTCCAGGGCCAGTAGGGTGGCCAGGGCCGCCCCCAGGCTATGGCCTGAGACGTAGCAGGGCTTATTCGGGTTGATTTTCTGCACCGCATCCACCGCCAGGGGGTCGATGATGCTGTCGGCGATGCGGCGGAAGCCCTCATGGATTAGGCCCAATTCCCCGCCGGTGTTGGGGTCCAGGTAGGGCCGTTGTACCGCGTAGACATTGCCCAGCCATTCCGCCATTCGCTGGGTGCCCCGGAACACCAGGATGCTGTCCTCCGGGGACTCCAGCAGGAAACCATAGAATACGGCGATTTTTCGCCCTACCTTGACCGCCGCCGTGACGCCGGTGCGAATGGCATCCTCCGCCTCTAGCAGGTTATCCTCCAGGGCGGTGGGGTCGTTCAACAAGGTGGGGTCGTCGATTACCTGTTGGGGCACCTGGATTTCAATGTCGTCGTTGACCTGGCGCTCCTGACCTCGGAAGTTAGCCACCAGGCGGTATTGATCGAGGCTGGGGTTGTAGTCCAGCAGCTGCTGCAGGTTGCCGTCATAGTTGGGGTCGTTGCGGCCGGTAATATACTGTTGGGTGGCCAGGCGGCTGAGTAAAATCAACCGTTTTGATAGTTCCCGATTGTAGGCTACTGGGGGGGCCGGGAAGGGGGCGCTGGCCTGGATCGCCTTTAGTTCCTCCACCATGCGGGTGTCGCCGGTGATGGCGGCTTGGATAATATCGTCGGGATCGTAGAACTGGGCGGCGTAGGTGTCGATCGCCTCCTGTCGAGCGGCGGCTCGCTGTCGCCGCACCTGTTCGGTGCCCAGGGTAAGGGCGGTGCCCGCCGCCACGCCACCGATCAGAAACTGACGCCGTTTGTAGCTATCCATGGCAAAACTCCGGGGGAAATGACCTAGCCACCATCAGGGCTCCCCCATCAGGTCGGGGAAGGCCCGTTGTAGGGCCCTGACATCGGGGCGCTTCTGACTGGTGTAAAACTGGTTGATGGATTGGCCCGCCACCCAGAGGCCGGTGGCAAACCCGGCCGCCTTAGCGAAGGCACCCATGAAGGGCACCACCACCCCCAGGCCCACCAGGGCGGCCCAGGCCAGCACCCCAGCCAGCACCGCCAGCAAAAAGCCAAAGCCGTTACCAATCACCGCCAGGGGATCCCGTTGCTGGGGCCGGCCCCAGGCGTTGCGGATATCCCAGGCCATTTTCAGCACCAGCCCCAGGATGACCACCATCTTGATTTCCAGGGTACCCCCTCCCCGCAGGGGGATCAGACCGACGATCGCCCCCCCTAGGGCGTAGTCAAAAATGAGCCGTCGCACCTCCCCCTCCCGACCGATCAGGGAAGCCATGCCCCCCAGGGCGGAGTTAATCAGACTGGCGGAGCGGGCTAGGGGCTGGCGGGCCAGGGCCTCCGCCAGGGCTGGGGAGAGGTCGAAGCGATCGCGCAACTGGGCCAGCAGGGCAGATTCCTGGGGATTGATGCCCTTACTTTTGAGGATGGCATGGGCGCCCCGATAGACCTGCTGCTGCAGATCGGGGCTGGTAACCTGGGGTAGCCACCGATCTAGGGGGGTGGGGTCCTGCAGCAATTGTTCCGGGGTACAGTCGGGGGGTAGGGGCTGAAAGCCTCGCAGCGCCGTCAAAAAGGCTTCAAACTCCAGGGGGGTGGGGTCCCCCTTAACCCGGGAGATCGCCCCTAAACTTTTGACACAGGCCAGCTTTTCCTGCTCTAGCTGACTCAGGGACCCTGGCGATGGAACGTCTCCAACCATTCTTTCACCACAAAGGGAGCAACAATCACGTCTACGGATCGACCACCCTCGAGGGGCACCCCCAGGGTGAGCGCCGTCGGGCCAGCCAACTGGCCTAAAATCACATCGACATCGTATTGTGCCACGTTTTCCGGCAGTTCTGACAGCCCCTGAAAGACAGAGTAAGGGGCCTGCCAGTGCCGACTGGTGCCGGTTTGAATCTCCAGGGGACGTTGCCGATCAATCCGTACCTGTCCCGGAAACCCCACCAGACGCAGGTCGGTTTGGGGGACAGCGGCCCCCTCCTGGTCAGGGGGGTAGCGTCTAAATAGCACCGCCTGCCAGCTAAAACCCCGACGATCGGGTAAACTCTGCATCGATCGATGGGTCACCTGCCCCGGCTGTTCGTGGTAGGTGTGCAGACTGGCCAGGGCTGGGGCAGTGCCCAGGGGCAGGGTTAGCATGATCACCAGGAACACTAAAAACCATGGTTTCATGGCGCTTGACTCTCCAGCTCAGAACTTGACGGTTCAGGCTCCCCGCCAGGGGTAGCCCGGTGCCGGAGCCAGGCCTGACCCTTGATGATGGATCGATCTGCTGGGGCATCCCTCCCGATCAGGCGGGCATCACCACCGCCTCCGTGCCGGCCAGGTCAAAGGCGCTGTGCACCGCCTGCAGGGCCCTGACCCCATCGGCCTCCGCCACCACGCAACTGATTTTGATTTCCGAGGTGGCAATCATCTGCAGGTTGATGCCTTGATCCGAGAGGGCCTGGAACATGCGGGCCGCCACCCCGGGATGATCGATCATACCCACCCCCACCACACTCACCTTGGCCACGGCCCGATCCACCACCACTTCACCACAGCCCAGGTGTTGAGCCATCTCCCCCATCAGGGTTTGGGCCGCCAGGGCATCCGCCAGGCCAACGGTGAAGGCAATGTCGCGGGTGGGCTGCCCCTTAACCAGTCGGCAGCGCTGGGATTGGATAATCATGTCCACACTGAC
>JAYKIM010000102.1:0-7066 GCA_035286245.1 Cyanobacteriota bacterium
GGGGATTTAATCGGTGGGCTATCCCTGCTTTCCGGCTACATCAACCAGGTGCGCCAGCAGGAGAAAAACGTGGTGTACGCCATTTCTGGCGACATGCTCCAGGGTTCTATGATTGATGCCGAGTTTAAGGGCTTGTCAACCATAGAAATCATGAATTACCTGGCCCCTGATGTGGTCACCCTGGGAAACCATGAACTAGATTACGGCTTCCCCCATCTGTTGGTGCTAGAAAAGATGGCCAACTTCCCCATCGTCAATGCCAACCTGTACATCAAAAAGTATAACAAGCGCTTGATGAACCCCTACCTGATCCTGAATGTCGATGGGTTCGACATCATGTTCATTGGCATTATTACCGAGGAAGTCCTCAATGACTTAAAACTCGATACCAGTATCGGCACCTTCGTTGGCCTGGAGGATGCGGCGGCGGAGGTGGGTAAGATCTGCAACGCCTATAAAAACGAGGACATTGACCTGACCATCCTATTAACCCACATCGGCTTTGAGGAGGATAAAAAGCTAGCTGCCATGCTAGATCCGGAGTGGGGGGTAGACATGATCCTGGGGGGCCATTCCCACACCGTGTTAGAGCAACCCGCCCAGGTCAACAATATTTTGATTGCCCAGGCGGCGGTGGGCACCAATCAGATTGGCCGTTTTGACATCGTGGTAGACGACGACACCAATAGCATTGTGGAGTGGACCTGGCAGTTGGTGCCCATCAACAACAGCGTAGCGGAGCCCGATCAGGAGCTGGAGAAGTTTATTGCGGTCTATAAAGACGCGGTCGATCGCAAGTACAATCGCATCGTTGGTCGCCTCACCCGTAAGCTGGTCCACCCCAACCGGGAGCAGGAAACGGAACTGGGTAACCTGGTTGCCGATATCTTTGCCCAGGCCGACACCATCGATGTGGCCTTATTCAGCAGTAGTGCCATCCGGGGTAAGGAACTGGGCCCCGTGGTCACCTTGAATGATTTAAGGACCGCCTATCCCTATAACGGGGCGCTGCACAGGATCAAAATTACCGGGGAGCAACTCAAAAAGGTGTTTGCCCACGTCATGCGACCGGAAAGTCGGGTTCCCGGAGAGGGGCAGTGTTATCAGGTCAGCCGGGGGGTCCAGGCGGTTTACAACGACAGTCAACGGCGGCTAGAGTCCCTAGAGTTGAAGGGCCAACCCGTCACCGATCAGGGGGAATACACCATTTGTGTGCGGGAGTATCATTACAAAAATTCCCTGGAGAGCTTAAACCTAACCCCTGAGGAGGTGGCCAACTCAAAGGTGGTGGCTACCTCCGATCAGGATGTGCTGGAAGAATACCTGAGCGCTCACCAGTTGCTTGACAGTCGGGTTGAAGGGCGGTTGGTCTTCAAAAAAGGGTAGGGTCAGGCCCTTTGCCCATCCTACCTTTCTACCACTCCTGACCCCTACCCCCCAAACACCGACTCGTTATAGCGGTTTTCCATAGAGTGAGACACCCCATTGCTCAGTCTTATCCCCCAGCGCCTGGCTGTATGAGATTCACGCTGTACCCCCCCCTTGGCAAGCTGGGGCTGGGGGGGTGATCACATCGCACTTCACCCAAGTGATATCCGCTACAGCAGCAAACGCCTACTCGTTATCAGCAAACGCCTTCTGGTTTGTAACAAACGTGAACTCGTTTTCAGCAAACGCCTTCTGGTTTGTAACAAACGTGAACTCGTTTTCAGTAAACGCTTTCTCGTTAGCAGCAAACGCCTTCTGGTTGGCAACCAACCTAAACTGACGCAAGCCCCTCGGGAACTAGCTTTTAGCCCTTCGCCCCTGGCTCACCGTCAGCTTCCTTCCCCAGGTCAAAATAATACAGGCTCAAGGGCCCTAAGCCGGGAATATACTTAGAGACCCCTGAGATCAATGCCAGAGATGAACTGGCGGCAGGGTCTGACCTGACGAATCCGTCGCCATGCCCCTGGAAGTACTACTGACCTTTGCAGCCGCTGGAGGCATGGTGGTAATTGGGAGCTCAATGGTGGAAGAGCGAAAATGCTTCTGCCTAGATCACAGGCCGTCGGGATCAATGCCGCGATCGCGCAGCACTGCGGCTAACCGTTCGGCTCGTTGGTGTTCCTGTTCGGCCCGTTGGCGCTCCTGCTCGGCTCGTTGGTGTTCCTGCTCGGCTCGTTCGCAACTCCAGGGCAGCAGTTGGCCGGCTTCATCCCACCAGCGCAACCAATAGCCCATCAAGTGCTGATAGGTGCCGGGCCAGATACCCAGCCAGAGCCCCAGGGGAGGCAGCCAAAATCGACCGTTGACATCGGCGGTTTGAATCTGATAACAGCCCTGGTGTAAGCACCGCACCTCCAGGCTGGGCACGTAGGGGTCGAAGGTGACGTAGACCGGCACCTGCAGGATCTGCTCGTAGAAATAGAGCTTTCCGTAGGGGAAGGTGGACCGCACCGATAGCTCTCCCCCCTCGGTTTCGGATAGAAACTCCATCACCACCGCCACCCCTTCTCCCTGCAGGTAGGGGGTATAGCTGCGACGAATCACCTGGGGATCAACCGGATAGACCCGGGGGATATAAAACCAGTCAGAAGCCTTAACGATGGTTTTGCCGTTAACCACCGCCACCAGGGCGAAATTAGTACCGGTGAGGGCCTCCGGGGGAATGCGACCAGCCTGACCCAGGGCATCGGTAAGGGCCGCGGCCAGGGCAGGTTGCTGCAAATTCTCCACGGGATCATCGGGTAATACAAAGTCAGCGGGTAACTCTTGCCAGGTAACCCGCAGGGAACCAGTGGGGAGGGGGGAAGAGAGAACCATGGCAACCCTAGACGGTGGACATAACTAAACCATGCCCTTAGTAAGCTCTAGTATAAACGATCGCGTAGGAGCCAGGGAATGTGGCGATCCTGCGATCGACTGGGCCTAATTTAGACCGCAAAGGATGAGTCCACAGCATAGCTGTGGGTGGGGGGACTGATCCGGGGGATAATCGATCAGGATTTCCAGCCCCTGAACCCCAGGGAAGGCCATGACCCTTCAATCTTTTCATCCCTCTCGCCGTAAGCTCTGGCTCGCCGCCGTTAAGCCCCCCATGTATAGCGTGGCGATTATGCCCATCCTGGTGGGTAGCGCCATTGCCTACGCAGAAACCGGTCGCTTTGACCCGGGGGTGTTTGGTGCTTTTCTGGCGGCGGCGGTTTTGATTTTGGCCTGGGAAAACCTCAGTAACGACGTCTTTGATGCCGCCACTGGCATCGACATTAACAAGGCCCATTCCGTCGTCAACCTGACTCGTAACCGGCCCCTGGTGTTTGCCCTGGCTAACCTCTGCCTGCTGGTGGGGTTGGTAGCCATGGTGGCGATCGCCCTGCGCCAGCAGGACGCCACGGTGCTGGGGCTGATTGCCCTGTGCTGTGGCCTGGGCTACCTCTACCAGGGCCCCCCCTTCCGGCTGGGCTACCAGGGGTTGGGGGAGATTCTCTGTTTCCTGAGCTTTGGCCCCCTGGGGTTGGGGGCCGCCTACTATAGCCAGACCCAGAGCTGGTCCTGGGCCAGTCAATTGGCCGCAGCGGTGATCGGCCTGACCACCACCCTGGTGTTGTTTTGCTCCCACTTCCACCAGGTGGAGGATGATATCGCCGCCGGCAAGCGATCGCCCATCGTCCGCCTGGGCACCCACCGGGGGGCCCAGCTAGTGCCCTGGCTCTGTGGCGGGGTGTTTAGCCTAACCGGGCTAGGCCTGGGGCTGGGGCTGTTTCCCCGGGCTACCCTGCTGGTGCTGGCCAGTGGGCTGCCGGCCTGGCGGCTGAGCCAGCATCTGCAGCGCCACCACCATCAGCCAGAGCGGGTCAGTAACGCCAAGTTCTACGCCCTGGGCTTCCATTTCTGGAGTGGCCTGCTGCTGGCCCTGGGGTTTTGGCTGAGTCGGCTGGGGTGATGGCGATCTACCTGGCCCTGCGCCCCTACCGGCGCCGCTTTCGCCAACCCCTGCAGACCGCCCATGGGCTGTGGCGCTGGCGCCGGGGGCTGATCCTCAGACTCGAGGATGACCGGGGTCGGGTGGGCTACGGTGAGGTGGCCCCCCTGCCCTGGTTTGGCACCGAAACCCTGGAGCAGGCCCTGGCCTTTTTTAACCAGATGGGGCCAGGCCAGGTGATGGAGTCAATACCCGATCGCCTGCCCGGCTGTCAATTTGGCCTGGGGGCGGCCCGCTGGATGCTGGATCATCCCCAGGATCTGGAGGGCGACCCCTCCCACCAGGCCCCCACCAGCGCCCTACTCCCGGCGGGGGCAGCGGCCCTGGAGGCCTGGCCAACCCCCTGGCAGCAGGGGCTTCGCACCTTGAAATGGAAAATTGGCCTGGCCAGCCCGGGGGAAGAAATCCCCCTGTTGCAGCGGCTGGTGCAGGCCCTGCCGGCCACCGCCACCCTGCGGCTAGATGCCAACGGCGGTCTGACGGAGCCCGCGGCTCGGGATTGGTTGCAGGTCTGCGATCGGATCAACAACTCGGCCAGGGGGCCCCGCATCGAATACCTGGAGCAACCCCTACCGGCCACCGCCCTGGCCGCCATGGGCCAGCTAGCCCGCCAGTACCAGACCCCCCTGGCCCTGGATGAGTCGGTGGTCACCGCCGATCAACTGCAGCGCTGTCAACGGCTGGGTTGGCCCGGGGTTCTGGTGGTCAAGCCGGCGATCACCGGCGATCCCCAGCGACTCCGCCAGGTCTGGGGGAGGGGCGCTGCCCCCCTGGTGTTCTCCTCCGTCTTTGAAACCGGAGTGGGGCGGAGGGTGGCCCTGGCCCTGGCCCACCAATACCAGCAGCAAACCGGCCAGGCCCTGGCCCTGGGGTTTGATACCCTGAACCGGTTTGAGGATGATTGGGATCAACTTTCCCCCGATCAACTATGGCAGCGCCTCTAGCCCCCCTTCCCGCCCTCGGCTCCTGCCTGGAAGGGCAGCGGCAGCGAGACTGGCTCTGGCCCCCCCAGGCCAGGGCGGAGTTCTGGCGTCAGCTGGATGGGCTCAGCCAGGCCCTGGAGTCCTGGGCTGGGGAACTGCTGGTGGTGGCGGAACCCACCCCCCTGGGCACCCTGGCGGCGGTGCTGGCGGGGTTACAGACCGGGGTGGCGGTGGTGCTCACCAACCCCCACTGGGGAGAGGCGGAGTGGCGCCAGGTCACCCCCCTGGTGCAGCCGGACTGGGCCCACCCCCTCCACCCGACCCTAGGGGTCTACCCGGGCCAGGGCCG
Organism: Cyanobacteriota bacterium; assembly: GCA_035286245.1. Classification (GTDB taxonomy): domain Bacteria; phylum Cyanobacteriota; class Cyanobacteriia; order Phormidesmidales; family Phormidesmidaceae; genus Nodosilinea. The sequence continues at coordinate 5,237 of JAYKIM010000102.1, forward strand.
GCCCCCCCGACCCCAGGTGGATCTGTGGATCGCCACCGGCGGTAGCAGTGGCCAGATCCGCTTTGCCGGCCACACCTGGAGTAGCCTGATGGCGGCGGTGCAGGGGTTCCGGGCCCACTTTGGGGTGACGGTGGTGCGGGCCTATTGCGTTCTGCCTCTCTACCACGTCAGCGGCCTGATGCAGGCCCTGCGGGTGTTGGCCACGGGGGGCACCCTGGCCCTCCACCCCTACCCGGAGTTGAAACAACAGGGGGGGTGGGACTGGCCCCCCGGGGGCTTTCTCTCCCTGGTGCCCAGCCAGTTGCAATGGCTGTTGGACCAGGGCGATCGCCACCGGCCCTGGTTAGGATCCTTTGACGCTATCCTGCTGGGGGGAGCCCCGGCCTGGCCGGCCCTGCTCAGCCAGGCCCGCTGCCTGGGTCTGCCCCTGGCCCCCACCTACGGCCTGACGGAAACTGCTGGACAGGTCACTACCCTGCCGCCGGCCGCCTTTCTAGCCGGAGACAGCAGCAGCGGGCCGCCCCTACCCCCTGTACAACTGCAGGTGCTGGACCCCCAGGGTCAACCCCTGGGCCCTGGCCAGACCGGTGTCCTCAGCCTGCAAACCGCAGCCCTGGCCCAGGGCTACTGGCCCGATCGAACCCCTCCGTCCCCTGCTGACCGCCTCCTCACCGAAGACCTGGGCTACCGGGACGAGCAGGGCCATCTCCACCTGGTGGGTCGTGGCAACAGTCTCATTATCAGCGGTGGGGAGAAGGTGCTGCCCCAGGAAATCGAAGCCCTGCTGTTGGGCACCGGCCAGGTGGCGGATGTCTGGGTGGTGGGGGTCCCTGATCGCCGCTGGGGCCAGCGGGTCTGTGCCCTGATCGTAGCCAGCCCTGAGTTTACCGGCATCGAGGCTCTGGCTGCGCTGATCAGGCCCCACCTGGCCCCTTACAAACAACCGAAGCAGTGGCAAGTGGTGACCGCCCTACCCCGCACCCCGGCCGGCAAACTGCGGCGAACTGAGGCCCTGGCCCTGATCGATGGGGGCGGCGAGATCGAGGTCTAAGCGGCGGCGATCGCCTAAAGCCCTAGGCCTTCCTTGCTCTGCTGCAGTCGTTGATACAACCCCTGAATCTGCTGGTAAGCATCTTCGGGTGATAGCTTGCCACCGGTCTGCAAGCCAGAGATATAGTTGACCCGATGGGCAAACTCCTGCAGGTTGGCATTGAAGGTCAGATTTTGCAGAGAGAATTCGCCGTAGTAGCGACTACGGGGACAAAGCAGCTGATTGAGATCCTGCCGATCGGAGGATGGGTTAAAATCCGTCACACACCTCTCCTTAACCGTTTATTAATCAAATGATAACCTCAATCAGTATAATCAACCCTACTCGGGATTGGTGTATTTCGCCCTGACCCTGTAGCCCCTCCGCCTCTAGGGCCCTGTAGTTTAGCATGGGCCTACCCTTCCCTAGACATACTCCTTAACATTCGCCCTACTCCCTGGGGGAGTAGGGCGTCGTCAATTGCACCACTAGCCGGTAAACCCCAAGCAACTGACCAATCACCGCCCGTGCTTCTGGTTGCGTCAATTCTGATTGCGTCAATACCGTTGGCAAGTATCGAGACGGTTTCGCCCGAACCGCATCCACCCGAAGTCCAGTTCCAGCCTCAACACCTCTCGATACAGAAACAACAAGGCGCTGAGTGCCTGATTCTGAGGGCACTGGTCTGATAAGCGATGATAGGTAAAATGGCTATAGTGTAATTACTCCAAAGCTATGGACTGTCCTCACTGCCAGAGCCACCAGGTTGTGAAAAACGGGCGTGAACCCCGCCCCAATGG
>JAYKIM010000103.1:0-4026 GCA_035286245.1 Cyanobacteriota bacterium
GCCAAAGGCCACCGTGGCCACCATCAGCCGCACATCATCACGGATAAAGCGGCGCTGGTGATCCTGTCGCACCGGGCTGGCTAACCCGGCATGGTAGGGGAGTGCCGATTCCCCATCCTGCTGTAGCTTCAGGGCCAGTTCCTCCACCCGCTTACGACTTAGACAATAGATAATGCCTGCCCCCTGGTGCTGTTTCACCTGCCCCAGCAACTGCTGGTAGCTATCCTGGCGTTTAGGGCGGACCTCGTAGAACAGGTTCGGTCGATCAAAGCTGGCCACCTGCACCAGCGGATCCCGTAACTCTAGCTGCTGCACAATATCCTCCCGCACCCGGGCGGTGGCCGTGGCGGTTAGGGCGATCAGCCCCACCCGGGGAAAGCGCTGCCGCAGCACCCCCAATTGGCGGTACTCTGGTCGGAAGTCATGACCCCACTCCGAGAGACAATGGGCTTCATCGACGGCAAAGCCACTAATTCCGTGGGTTTGGTCCAGCCTGGCCAGCAGCCCCAGCCCATCGGCACTGACCAGGCGCTCCGGCGACAGGTAGAGTAACTTGACCGATCCGGCCAGTAACTTCCGCTGGGCCTCCGCCAGGGCTTGGGCATCCAGCCCGCTGTTGAGACTGAGGGCGGCGATGCCACTGCCCCGCAACCCCTCCACCTGATCTTGCATCAGAGCGATCAGGGGAGAGACCACCACCATCACCCCGGGCTTGAGCAGGGCCGGCAACTGGTAACACAGGGACTTGCCCCCGCCGGTGGGCATCACCACCAGGGTATCCCGGTTCCCCACCACCGCCTCAATCACCTGGGCCTGGCCAGGGCGAAATTGATCGTAGCCAAAGTAATGCTTCAGGGCCTGGTCGGGAGAGAACCAGGGTGGCGGGGCGACCGACTGAATCATGGGGTTCCTACGGCAATCGTTTCTATATCAGCCTTCCCCCAGCAGCGGGGAAGCTTAAAAAACACCCGAACAGATGGCCATAGTATCGCCATATTACGGATATTGACCAGAGCCCCAGGCCTGCCATCGGGGCAACGGCCCAGGAATTCAGAGGTAAAGAAATATTAAGAGTATGACGTCATGGCGTCATACTGGCTTGACAGCTCCAGGAAGCGGAGGTTATGGTAGCACCATGCAAGGGTTAGCCCGACTATGAAGTGCACTATGGAAGACATAAAAGCTACTAAGGTAACGTTATACCTACCGTCAGACCTTCACCGCCAATTGAAGATTCGCTCTGCGGTTGAGGGTAAAGCTATGTCTTCTTTAGCACAGCAGGCTATTAGTTTTTATCTAGCCCACTCCGACTTGGTAGCTGAGTATTCTGAAGGACGCATGGGCCATGCCCATCGTGTCTATGACTGTCCTAGCTGTACCGCTTCCCTGGTATTAAAAGATCAGGAATTTATGGACGTTCGTGAAGTGGTTTCCCAATCTGTCCGGTCTCCCCTGCACTCAAGCGATATTTCCGATCTAATTCTTGACTCTAGTCAACGTGATGAAGGCGAGCTAGTAGTTTGCTAGCTGCCCTTAGGGGTTCTTTCTTTGTTTGATTATTAATCCTTACCCAGCCTGGCTTCATTGAAGCTGTTCGTTGGTTGATGTTGTCGTTCCAATACTTTGAAGGTATCGGCCATGAAAGAGGATTTAAGTGTACTCATACAATCTCAATATCCTCTGATTTACCTGGTTACCTTCGAGGAAGAACGCGCTGAACAAACCATTGTTACCGTTGCTCGCCAACTTTCCCGTCAGCAAGAGGGTAAGGGTGGGTTCAAGGTTTATACTTGGACCATGACCCGGGGCATGGTAGAACAGGGCACCCCTGGCTCCGCCAATCACCACAACAATACGGTTTCCCCCGAAGCTGCGATCGAGTGGGTGATTCGCCAACGGGATCCTGGTGTTTATATTTTCAAAGATCTTCATCCCTTTAAAGACTCGCCGGCGGTTACCCGCTGTCTGCGGGACGCCATTGTACCGCTGAAGGGCAGCGGTAAAACCATTGTGCTGATGTCACCGGTGCAGGAGATACCGGTGGAATTAGAGAAGGAAGTAGTGGTGCTTGACTTTCCTCTGCCCAGCATGACGGAGTTGGATGAGGTCCTATCTCAGCACCTAAACCACAACCCTCGAAATATCGCTGCCCCTCAGGATCGGGAAAGGTTGCTTAAAGCTGCCCTTGGTCTAACCCGGGACGAGGCGGAGAAGGTTTATCGCAAGGCTCGGGTGATGGCCGGTTGCCTGACCGCTGGAGAAGTTGACATTGTCCTGTCTGAAAAGCGGCAACTGATTCGTCGTAACGGCATCCTTGAGTTCATGGATGTGGATGAGACCATTGACTCGGTGGGTGGTTTGGAGGAGCTCAAGCACTGGTTAACCCAGCGTTCCGACGCCTTTACCGAGCGAGCCCGGGATTATGGCCTGCCCCAACCCAAGGGTATGTTGATTCTAGGGGTACCCGGTTGCGGCAAGTCTCTGATTGCCAAGACTGCCTCCCGACTCTGGGGTCTACCCCTACTGCGGTTGGACCTGGGGCGGGTATACGATGGCTCTATGGTAGGGCGATCGGAGGCTAATCTACGCAACGCCCTGAAAACCGCCGAGTCGATTTCTCCCGCCATTCTCTTCATTGACGAGATTGATAAGGCCTTTGCTGGTGGAGCCGGTTCCTCCGACTCCGATGGCGGTACCTCCAGTCGAATTTTCGGCACCTTCCTGACCTGGATGCAGGAAAAAACCTCCCCGGTGTTTGTGATGGCCACCGCCAATAGAGTTGAGCGCTTGCCCAGCGAGTTTTTACGGAAAGGGCGATTCGATGAGATTTTCTTTGTGGACCTACCCAACGCCGAAGAGCGCAAGGATATTTTCCGCATCCATCTGAAGAAGCGCCGCTCCGACATTGAACGCTTTGATCTGGATCAGTTAACCAAGGTGTGTGAAGGGTTTTCTGGCGCCGAGATCGAGCAGGGTCTGATTTCCGCCATGTATGAGGCTTTTGCCCAAGGGCGGGAGTTTACCCAGTTGGATATCATCGCCGCCATTCGATCCACCTTACCCCTTTCTAAGACCATGAGTGAACAGGTTAGTGCCCTGCGCGATTGGGCACAGCAGCGCGCCCGGCCGGCCGCATCCTCCCTCGCTGCCTATTTGCAGTCCGAGGCGTAACAGGCTTTCTTCCCGGCGGTATCCGGGAGAAGGGCTAGCGTCAGCTAGCAGTTGGTATCCAGAGGACCTGCATAGGTTAACTGGTGTTGTTAACTCTCAAACCTCGTTGTCTCTCTCAATTTTCCTACAGGAGGAAACCCTATGTCTCACTTCAGCACCCTTCGCACTAAGGTGACCGATGCTGAAATCCTCAAGCAGTCCTTGACTGACCTGGGTATTGCCACTAAAACCGAAGCCGATATTCGGGGCTATAATGGCCAGCGGGTTCGGGCCGACATCGTTGCTGTTTTAGATGGTGAATACGATCTGGGCTGGTCTCGCAATGTTGATGGCTCCTTCGACTTGATTGCCGATCTCTGGGGCGTGGCTAAGAAACATAACCAAACGGAATTAATTAATTCCATCAATCAAAAGTACGCCGTGAATAAGACCCTGGCGGAAGTTAAGCGTCCTGGTCTCCAGAATGCCAACGTTAAGTTAGTGCTTCAGTAGGCCGATAACGCGTTCCCTAAGGGTGGGCTGGACAACACTGTCCAGCCCATTTTTTTATACCGTAATCAACCTGCCCCATCCTTTAACCGGAACATGACTGGGGCTTTAGATAATAAGGGTTTCTTGCCTGGCGTGGGCAGGGTGGCCGTGGAAGAAATGGATCATGCTTTGGTCTTGCCCTTGGATATGATGGGCTAGCCATTCTGCTAAAAAGCAGATCAGATCCTCTCCGATCTGCACTGGTCTGATAAGCGATGATAGGTAAAATGGCTATAGTGTAATTACTCCAAAGCTATGGACTGTCCTCACTGCCAGAGCCACCAGGTTGTGAAAAACGGGCGTGAACCCCGCCCCAATGGAACG
>JAYKIM010000104.1:0-4797 GCA_035286245.1 Cyanobacteriota bacterium
CCTTGGCCTTGAAGTCCGCACCATGTCGCTTGCGCTGCATTTCCCTGTTAATCTCCGTATAGCTACTGAATTGCTGGGCAGCGACTCTATCTTATTTCCCTGTACAGTTTCCGGGGTACATCATAGAAGGACGTCACCCGGCCAGCGGTCTATGGTATGGTTTCCCTTTAGATGAATCTGAATTATTTAAGGGTTAGCACCGTTGACCGCCACCTCTTCCCAAACCTGGAGCCAGCGCTTCGAGTCAGCCCTGCATCCAGCCATTGCCCAGTTCAATGCTAGCATTGGCTTTGATATTGAACTACTGGAGTACGACCTAACCGGCTCCATCGCCCACGCCAAAATGCTAGCGAAAACCGGCATTATTTCCTCTGACGAGGGGGAGGCGATCATCACCGGATTGGAAACCATCCGCCAGGAATACCAACGGGGGGAATTTCGCCCCGGTATTGAGGCGGAGGATGTCCACTTTGCCGTAGAACGTCGCCTTACCGAGTTGATTGGCGATGGCGGCAAAAAACTCCACACCGCCCGCTCCCGTAATGACCAGGTGGGCACTGATATTCGCCTTTATCTGAGATCGCAAATCCTGGCCCTGCAGGAGCAACTGCACCGATACCAGCGGGCCCTGCTCACCCTGGCCCAGGACCATGTGGAAACCCTAATTCCCGGCTATACCCACCTGCAGCGGGCCCAGCCCCTGAGCTTAGCCCACCACCTGCTGGCCTACGTGGATATGGCCCAGCGGGATGGGGAACGGCTCCAGGATGGGCTGAAGCGAGTGAATATTTCCCCACTGGGGTGCGGGGCCCTGGCGGGCACTACCTTTCCCATCGATCGCCACTACTCGGCGGAGCTGCTAGGGTTTGAGCGGATCTACGGCAACAGCCTGGACGGGGTGAGCGATCGGGATTTTGCCATTGAATTCGCCTGCGCCGCCAGTCTGATCATGGTGCACCTCTCCCGCCTGGCGGAGGAAATGATTCTCTGGGCCTCGGAGGAGTTTGGCTTTGTCACCCTCAGGGACAGCTGCTCCACCGGATCCAGCATTATGCCCCAGAAAAAGAACCCCGATGTGCCGGAGCTAGTGCGGGGTAAAACCGGGCGGGTGTTTGGACACCTACAGGGGTTACTGGTGATGATGAAGGGGCTGCCCCTGGCCTACAACAAGGATCTGCAGGAAGACAAAGAGGCCCTGTTTGATACGGTGCGGACGGTGCGCGGCTGTCTTGAGGCCATGACGATTTTGCTCCAGGAGGGGGTCAGTATCCAGGTACCTCGCCTGCAGGAGGCGGTGGATGGGGACTACGCCAATGCCACCGATGTGGCCGACTACCTGGCGGCTAAGGGAGTGCCCTTCCGGGAGGCCTACAACCTGGTGGGCCAGGTGGTGCGCACCTCCCTTCAGGCGGGTAAACTCCTGCGAGATCTGAGCCTGGCGGAATGGAAGGGGATTCACCCCGCCTTTGGGGAGGATATCTACGCTGCCATTACCCCCCGCCAGGTGGTCTCCGCCCGCAATAGCTACGGTGGCACCGGCTTTTATCAGGTGCGTCAGGCCCTACAACGGGCCCAACAGCGTCTGGAGGAGGGGGCTCAACCATGACCATTAGCCTCTGTATGATTGTTAAGGATGAGGCTGCTTCCCTAGCCACCACCCTGGACAGCGCTCGGGATTGGGTGGACGAGATGGTGGTGGTGGACACTGGCTCCACGGACACCACCCGGGAGGTGGCCCAGGCCGGGGGGGCCCAGGTCTACGAATTTCCCTGGGGGGATGACTTCGCCGCCGCCCGCAATGCCTCCCTGGCCAGAGCCACGGGGGACTGGGTGCTGGTGCTGGATGCGGATGAGGTGCTGTTGCCGGAGGTGGGTCAGCTACTGCGGGATCTTGACCGGGGGCAACCCCTAGGGGCGATCGCCGCCGCCGATGTGCTGGCCCTGAACCTGCTACGGCTGGAACTGGGGGCCCCCCAGTCTCCCTACACCCTGATTACCCGCTGTTTCCGGCGCCTCCCGACGGTGAGTTTTTACCGGCCCTACCATGAAACGGTGGATGACAGCGTGGCGGCCTTACAGGCCCAGGAACCGCGCTGGCAGGTGGTTACCCTCACCACCGTGGCCCTTCACCACCGAGGCTACGATCCCGCCGTCGTGGTGCAACGGGGTAAATTTGAGCGGGCTCGCGAGGCCATGGTCACCTACCTGGCCAACCACCCCGATGATGCCTACCTGGCTAACAAATTGGCCGCCCTCTATATCCAGGCCGAGCAAACTGATCAAGCCCTGGATCTACTGCAGCGAGCCCTTACCCAGGCTACCAGCCCCGACCCTATCACCCGCTACGAACTCTACTACCACCGGGCCCTGGCTCAATCCACCACCGATCCGCAGCGGGCCTGTGAAGACTATGCTGCCGCTTTGGCCCAGACGGTGCCTCCCTGCCTCACCCTGGGGGCCTTAATTAACCTGGGTAGCCTGAAAAAGACTGAGGGCGACCTGACCGCGGCCCTGGACCTATTTGACCGGGCGATTGCCATCGACCCCAGCCTGGCCATCGCCCACTACAACCGGGGCACCACCCAACGGGCTCGGGGTTATCTCGAGGAGGCGATCGCTGCCTACCAACGGACAATTGAGCTAGACCCAAACTATGCCCAAGCTTACCAAAATCTAGGGGTAGCGCTCTTTAAGTTAGGTCAACTTACCGAAGCTCTGGAGGCCTTTCGTCAGGCTCTAGGTCGCTATCGACAGCAAGACCCTGACTACGCAGTAAAACTGCAACAGGGCATACAGCAACTCGGCATCCCAAAGGAATTACTGTTGCAGGCTCATTTGCTATAGCGGGGATCATCCCAAGCAAAACCATCGGTACCACTAGGAGCAACGTGGCGCTTTTGCCAGGTCAGATCTGAACCGTAGGTGCCAGGCCGCCAATGCCGGCTACGGCTATCATCTCCAGAGGTCATGGTGTCCTTATCACCAGTACGGTGGTGGCCCTGCACCGAGGAAGATGCCATCCTTAAATCAGCCGCTTGATTGGTTTCTGAACGTAGGACCAGAAGAGTTTTAAGTCGATCAACAATACCGTCCCAGCTTAAGTCCGGTTGCTTCAGCAGCTCCCGTAGGGTATTAAGGGCCCCCTGGGCCGCCCCATCCCCATCGTCAAATTGCAAGGGTTCGGAGGAGCGTAGGGGATCAATCTGTACCGCTGCGATCGCTTGGCGAACAGCGGTTCTGATTTGGTTGTGCAACTCTCGCTTCGCTTTTTCGTACTGATGGTGCCAACCCTTTTCACTGGACGCATAAAGAGCAGGAAGCCGGTTTAGGGCGTAGGTTTCGACCTCTGTGGCCTTCAGGTACTTAGCCACCCGCGGAGCTAAAACTTGCAGCTGTAAGTCCACCTCTTCTGCCACAAGCAACTCTATGACGTTAATATGGGATCGCTTAGGAACCTCGTGAATGACTTTCATAGCCTATCCATTAGTAGCTTAGAACGATAAGGTCTTGGCAGTAACCAAGTACCACCTTAACTCAACTCACCTCAACACCATTCCCGAAAAACCGTTAACCTAGCCGTAAGGCCGTTACTGCCTAAAACCTGAGTGCCATTGCTTGCCTAGGGGAAAATTGGGCAAGGCCTATGAGACTGATGCCTCTGACCTAGGAAATTCCTAACCCATACTCCCTCAGAGCAAACTCCATCGCTGTAAATCAATCAGGTTGTCCACAGAGTGGAGAATTAAAACCTTACTTTTTAAAACCTCTAAGTATATTTTCACCCATATTAGGGATTTTGCGCAAGGTATATGTTGCAAAAACAACCACTGGTGTCAACTTTCATAAAGTCCTCCGGTATAGCAGTCGCCAGTCCGATTAAGCCAAGACGGCAATGTCATTTGCTGTGGACTGAGGTCTGGGGCTTTACTCGGTGACTTGATCTTAGTGACTACAACCCTAATTGTCACGATGGCAACTTTAAATAAAAATAACCTGGATCCTGAGAAACTCTGAGGACCCAGGTTACTCCTATGGTTATTCTTAACTCCGCAGCGACGCAGTGGTTAACTCCGCTGGCAGTCGCTTAAAGGATAGCCGTTCGTTATCCACATCTACAAAGATGGTGTCGCCATCGCCAAACTCTCCCCGTAGGATAGCTTTGGCGATTTGGGTTTCCAGCTCCCGTTGGATGGCCCGTTTCAGGGGGCGAGCGCCGTAAACCGGGTCGTACCCCACCTCCGCCAGAAAGTTAAGGGCGGCCTCCGATAGGCGGACGACCATCTTGCGATCACGTAGACGGTCTGCCAGTCGGGCGATCTGTAGCTTCACAATCTGACGCAGTTGATCCTTGCGCAGGCCGTGGAAGATAATCATTTCGTCAATCCGGTTAAGGAACTCTGGCCGGAAGCTGGACCGCATCGCCTCCATCACCCGGGCCTTCATTTCTTCGTACTGGCTATCGTCACCGGCCACATCCAGAATGTACTGGGAGCCAATGTTGCTGGTCATGATGATGACGGTGTTCTTAAAGTCCACGGTGTGGCCCTGGGCATCGGTGACCCGCCCATCATCCAGGATCTGCAGCATGACGTTAAACACATCCGGGTGGGCCTTCTCAATTTCGTCAAAGAGAATCACCGCAAAGGGGCGACGGCGAATTGCTTCGGTGAGTTGGCCACCTTCGTCGTAGCCGACGTAGCCGGGGGGGGCTCCGATCAGGCGGGAGACGGTGTGTTTCTCCATGTACTCCGACATGTCGATGCGCACCATGGCCTCCTCGGTGTCAAACAGGTAGGC
>JAYKIM010000105.1:0-7150 GCA_035286245.1 Cyanobacteriota bacterium
CCTTAAACACGTGGGCCACCAGGGCTTCGTTTAGGGCCAGCACCTCATCCTGGTCCATGAAGCTCATTTCCATGTCCAGCTGGGTAAACTCGGGCTGGCGATCGGCCCGCAGGTCTTCGTCGCGGAAGCAACGGGCGATCTGGTAGTAGCGATCGACTCCGGCCACCATCAATAGTTGTTTAAACAGCTGGGGGGACTGGGGCAGGGCATACCATTCCCCAGGGTTGACCCGGGAGGGTACCAGGTAATCCCGCGCCCCCTCCGGGGTGGAACGGGTCAGGATCGGGGTTTCCACCTCGATAAACCCCTCCTGGTCCTCCAGGAAGCGGCGCATGGCCTGCACCACCGCATGGCGGGTTTGCAGATTTTGGGCCATGGTCTGGCGGCGCAGATCCAGGTAGCGGTAGCGCAGTCGCAGATCCTCCCGCACCGCCTCGGTGTCGGCGGTGGACACCTGGAAGGGCAGGGGTTTGCGCACTGCGTTGAGCAGTTCAATGGTGTCGGCGTAGACCTCCACCTCGCCGGTGGGCAGCCGGGGGTTGAGGGACTCCGGGGGGCGCTGGCTGACCCGACCCACCACCTTAACCACGTACTCGTTGCGCAGGGGGTCGGCCTGGGGATAGGAGACCGGGGTGCGCTCCGGATCGCTGACGATTTGCACCACGCCGCTGCGATCGCGCAAATCAATAAAAATCACCCCACCATGGTCACGCCGCCGATCCACCCAACCAAATAGGGTAACGGTGTGGCCGAGGTGACTGGCCCGGAGGGCGCCGCAGTAATGGGTACGCATAGGCGGAGGGAGGGGATAAGGGGGCAAACCCTGTCATTATCCAGGATAGCGGCTGAGCTGGATAGCGCATCAGGGAAATTGCTCCCCAGAGGGGCCCCAGGCCTACCCACGGGCAGCGGTGACGGGGATCACTCAAGAATGGGATCTAGCTCCTATCCTTACCGGGGTAAATAGGGAATAGTTAAGATTGTTAAAGGTTTCGTTTCTATAGCTAAATTTTTATAACTAAACCGCCCTCGATGCCCTCGGCATCGGGGGTTATTAATTAACTTTTGATCCCTCCCGCCGGCGAGGCATCTAGTCCAGTGTCTGCGAACGGTAAACCCCCACCACGGGCGAAGCATTAGCTGGATAAGCGGCAAAACTTGACGATCCTATTCCAGGGGGAGACGAACGGTGACCAGGGTACCCTGGCCCGCCTCGCTGAAAATCTGCCAGTCCCCCCCGTGCAGGGTCACACAGGTATTCACCACCGCCAGCCCCAGCCCGGTGCCCTCCCGATCACCGACGTTACTGGCCCGGTAAAAGGGCTCCATAATCCGGGGCTGGTCTTCGGCCGGAATCCCCTGTCCCTGATCCTGTACCTGCCAGGTGGCCTGGCCCTGGGCACAGCTCAACCGCAGCTGGATGGGGCTCGAATCGGGGGAGTATTTGATGGCATTGATTAACAGGTTGGTGAGCAGCGATCGCAGCAGTCCCCGATCTAGAAAGGCCCGGCAGCAAGAGCCGTCCCCCTTAAACTCCAGGGGACGGCGGTAGGTGAGGGCCACGTCCTCCACCAGATCTCGACAGAAGGGCTCCAGGTCAAATAGCTCCCGGTGCAGGTCCAGGCGACCGGCCTCCGCCCGGGTCAACATCAGCAGATCGTTGAGCTGTTGTCCGAGGCGCTTGGCGGTGGTCTGGATGCGTTGGACAATCTGCCGCTGGTGAGGTGACAGGGGGTTACCACTCAGTTGCAGGGACTCCGCCGACAGCAGAATCGTCCCCAGGGGGGTGCGCAGCTCATGGGAGGCCATGGAGAAAAACCGGGTTTTCATGTCGCTCAGGGTCTGGGTGCGCTGCAACTGGCTCTGCAGGGTGTGGAGCAGCAACAGCAGGCTGCCGGTTAGAACAAACCCGACCAGGAGAACGCCGATGAAGCCGTAGCGGGGTTCCAGACCATAGTTGACCGATGGGGTAAAGACCATGGCCCACTGGCGCTGGCCCACGGTAATGCGGCGGGTACAGGCCTCAAGACTGGGGCAGAACAGGCGATCCTGGGGTCCGGTTGGGGCCCCGGCCGGAGAGGGGATCGCCTGGAGGGAAAATCGTTGCCAGTTAGCCCGGTACTGCCCCAGGAATTGGTCAGAGGGGGGGGCGCTACGATCATAGAGGGCGAAATCAATTTCGTGCTGTAATCCGCGCAGGGACCCCTCCACCAGGTCGGAAAGGCGAAATACCCCCAGGAAGAAACCCTGCAGTTGGTAGCGTCGTTCTGATCGGGTGGTGGGAATGGGGGAGGAGGAATTATAGACCGGTGAAAACATCAGAAAGCCATATTGATCGCGCCGCTCCTGCACCAGCCGGATGCGACCGGTGGCGGTGATCTGCCCCGTGTCCCGGGCCTGGTTCATGGCGGTGGCCCGGGTGAGGTTGGAGTTGAGATCGTAGCCGAAGGCAACTTCGTTCCCGCCCCAGGGTTCCAGATAGGTAACCGGGGTATGGTAGGGCCGCGCCCCAGCCCGCACCAGCTGGCCCTGGGGGTTCAGTTCGGTAATGCGAAAGGATGGATAGCCCTCGGCCCGCACCTGGGCTTCAAACTTGGGGCGATCGTCCGCTGTCACCAAAGGGGCCCACTCCATGGCCTGGATGCCCGGATAGGTCTTCAGGACCCGGGCCGTTAGGACCGTAAAATCCTGGCGATGGGGCGGGCTGACTCGATGATAGTCATTCAGAAAGGAAAGAATATCGCTATAGCGATTGAGATTACGCTGGATGGCCAGGGTAAGGTTATCGATTTGGCGGTTGAAACTCGTCTGTCGTTGGGATGTTTCCCACTCCCTGACCAGCCCCGCCAAACCGATGGTCAAGCTAACACCGGCGGTGAGCACCAGGCCAGACATCAGGGAATAGTAACGGGAAAACCCAACCATAGGAATCTATATGGTGTCTTTAATGCCTGGTCTGGCCCTTTCTACCCAGTTGCCCAGGCCGCTGCGGTTAGGATGGGACTGTGACGGTCAGGGTGATGGTGTCACCCCCACCCAACCTAGGGAACCTCTGAGGTATTGGCCTGTCGCCAACGCCGGTAGAGCTTTTCCATTTCTACCCAAACAAACAGAAGGCTACTGAAGCCCAGGCAAATAATCAACTCCTGGGGGCTGAGCCGGTGGGTACCGAAAAAGTTGCGTAGGGGGGGCAGGTAGATAAGTAGCAACTGTAATAGGGTGGTGACCAGTACTGCCGCCAGCACAAAGGGGTTAGACCAGGGTACGGTTTCCAGGGTAAGGTGACGGTCGGAGCGCACCGCCATAGCATGCCCCATTTGGGCCAGACAGAGGGTAGTGAATACCATGGTTTTCCAGCGTTCCGGATCGCCTCCCTGTTGAGATTGATAGTAGGCCCAGGCCATCATCGATACAGAGATCACCGTGAACACCAGGCCAATGCGCACCATGTAGGCCCCCAGCCCCCGGGCAAAGATACCCTCCTGGGGGTCGTGGGGTGGTTGATCCATCACATCCGGTTCCGCCGGCTCCACCGCCAGGGCCAGGGCGGGAAAGCCATCGGTGACTAAATTCATCCAGAGAATCTGCAGGGGCACCAGGGGCACATCCAGCACCGGCAGCACTAAGGGGGCCAGGGCAATAGTCAACAACTCGCCAATATTAGACCCGAGGATATACTTCACAAACCGTCGAATATTGGTGTAAACCACCCGCCCCTCCTCGGCGGCGGCCACGATGGTGGCAAAGTTATCGTCCAGGAGCACCATGTCACTGGCTTCCTTGCTGACATCGGTGCCGGTGATGCCCATGGCAATGCCAATTTCCGCCTGTTTCAGGGCCGGGGCATCGTTCACCCCGTCCCCGGTCATGGCCACCACCTGGTGATCCTTCTGCAGAGCCTGGACAATCCGCAATTTATGCTCTGGGGAGACTCGGGCATAGACATCCACGGCCTTGACGGCGGCCTCCAGGTCAGCCTGGGCCATGCCCTCCAGATCCTGACCGCTGAGCACCCGGGTGGGCCCCACCGCCAGACCCAACTGCTCGGCAATGGTGACGGCGGTGAGCTGGTGATCGCCGGTAATCATCAACGGCCGAATGCCGGCGGCTCGGCAACGCTCCACTGCCTGTTTAACCTCGGGCCGGAGGGCATCAATCATGCCCACTAGGCCCAGCCAGATCAGATCCTGTTCCACCTGATCGGCCACCATCGGTTGGGGAAGGCTGTCCAGGGGTCGGTAGGCAAAGCCCAGTACCCGTAATCCTTGGGCGGCCATGGTTTGGTTGTGGGTGAGGATCCGCGATCGCAGAGCATCATTCAAGGCATTGACCGCCATGCCCGTCAGATAGGCACTACAGTCCTGCAGCAACAACTCTGGCGATCCCTTACTGAACACCAGGTAGGGAGCTTGGTCTAGCTGGGGTGGCAAGACCAGGGGGGGGGCGATCGCCCGGGCCTGGCTAAACCCCTGTAGTACCACGGTCATGCGTTTGCGTTCTGAGGAAAAGGGAACCTCAGCCACCCGGGGCAGACCATAGGCCAGCTGATGAGGGTCCAGACCACCCTTATGGGCCATCACGATCAGCGCCCCCTCGGTGGGATCCCCAAAAATGGTCCATTCCCCCGCCTCCCTCTGGAGGCTGGCATCGTTACAGAGCAGACCATTTAGTAACAGTAAACAGACCTCCGGTAGCCGGCGGGGATCCACTGGCTGGTTGTCGATCATTGGGTTGTGGTAAAAAAAATGCCCTTCGGGAGCATACCCCTGGCCGGTCAGGTGAAGATGCTGCGATGGGGTCTGCAGTTGCTGCACCACCATCTTATTCTGGGTGAGGGTACCGGTTTTGTCAGAACAGATGGTGGTTACCGACCCCAGGGTTTCCACGACTGGTAAACGACGGATCAGGGCGTGGCGACGCACCATGCGCTGGGTCCCGAGGGCCAGGGTAACGGTGATCACCGCCGGCAGGCCCTCCGGCACCACCGCCACCGCCATGCTGAGGGTAATCTCCAGCAGGTCCTCAAAGACGCCCCAGCCCCCCACCATCACCCCACCCCCCACCACGATCGCCACCAGAATCAGGGAACCCACCACCAGGGTGTTGCCCAGCTGGTCCATGCGCCGTTGCAGAGGGGTAGAGTCGGTTTCAATCTCCTGGAGCAGGGTGGCGATGCGTCCCAGTTCCGTATCCATACCGGTGTGGGTCACCACCATCTGGCCCCGTCCCTGCAACACCACCGTCCCCTGGAAGAGCAAATTCTGCCGATCCGCCAGGGGAGTATGCTCGGGCAACCGCAGGTTCGCCTGCTTAGTGACCCCCTGGGCCTCGCCGGTGAGGGCTGACTCCCGTAGCTGCAGATTGACCGCCATCAACAGGCGACCATCGGCGGGTACCTGGTCCCCCGCCTCCAGCTGCAGGATATCCCCCGGCACTAAATCCTGGGCGGGCACCGCCTGCAGGCGGCCATCGCGCCTCACCCGCACGATGGGGGCGGCCATCCCCTTCAGGGCGGCCAGGGCCTTTTCTGCCCGACTTTCCTGCAGGTAGCCCAACACCCCGTTGAGAATGACAATGGCAAAAATGGCGATGGCATCCTTAGGAAACTCCCAGTGGCGCAGGGCTAACAGGCCCGATACCAGAGCCACCGCCATCAGCATCAGCAGCATGATGTTACTAAACTGGTCCAACAGGATGCGCCAGGGCCTACGCCCCCCCAGGGACTCTAGTTGATTTGGGCCATAAACCTGCCGTCGGGCCAGCACCGCCGCCGCCGTCAACCCCGTTTCAAGGTGACTGTCTAGCCGGGTTAGGGCTTGATCAGGGGTGAGGGTATGCCAGGCAGGGGAAGGGGAGGACATGGCCGGGCTGGGTCAGGGGGTAACGCCTTCCATCCTAGCGTTACCCCCTGACCTATGCCGGATCGGTGGCCAGGGGCATCTCTGGAATATCGGCGATCGCCGGCAGCGACCAGGCCTCCTCCTGGACCTGCCGCTGGCAGCGCAGGGTAAAGGGACAACGCTGGCATTCCCCAGTGGCCGGCGCCACCTGGGGAAAATTACCCGCCTGGGTCTGGAGGGTAGCAAGGCGGTGGCAGAGACGGTGCAGATCCCTTTGGGTGCGCTGGTGCTCGGCTCGGCCGTAGGGAATGGCCAGGCAACGGGGCTGGGCATCCCCCGTTGCGGAGTCAGGGGGAACAAACCAGTAGGTCATCGTGATCTGCTCGGGTAGCCAGTCACTGGTGGCCACCAGACCATAGCAGTAAAGTCGGGTTTGCCAGTGGCGACGCAACTGGCCCAGACCGGGGGGGTGCTGGTAGGTTTTCCAATCGATGATCTCCGCCTGGGTGGAGGTGACCCGCAGTAAATCGTAGACCACCGTAAAGCCATAGCCCTGCTCAAACCAGGTGCGTTGATGCTCGCTCAAGACCCGCGCCGGATCACTCCCCGGCGATGGAAAAAGATGGGGCGCCGCCGTCAGCAACCCCTCTACCGCCGCCTTGAGATCGGGCTGTTGGTCTAATAGAGTCTGGAGGGGTAAGCCGAGCTGGTACTGCTGCAACAGCAGGTGGAACCGCTTCCCCCAGTCCTGCCGTTCTAAAACCGTGGGATCGACGGGGGCGGTTAATTGGTCCAGGTAGGTGTACTGCAACCGGCGGGGACACCGTTCTAACAGGTCTAGATGGGTGTGGGTGAGATGAAGAAAAACCATTCCTAACATCCTAGAGTCACTTCTATGCTGGAGGAGGGGTTCTGCTAAGGAATTTACAATTGCTAAACTTCAGGGGGACGCTTTCCGATAGTATGGAGAAATGCTCAAAACCAGTCACCCTAGCGTCAGGATCGCGGCCCATGGCATCGCGCCAGGCGGTACCAGGGGTTAGGGTTTTGGGTTGGAAATGTAGCCGGGAATTTAGAGGTATAGACATCCCATGAGTGCAGAGGTTCTTGAAAAAGTTCAATCGATCGTCAGTGAGCAACTGGGGGTGGACCGATACAAAGTCACCCCAGATGCGAGTTTCGCCAACGACCTGGGGGCTGACTCCCTGGACACCGTGGAACTGGTCATGGCCCTGGAGGAGGAATTTGGCATCGAAATCCCTGACGAGGCCGCAGAGAAAATCATCACAGTAGGGGATGCGGTTGATTTT
>JAYKIM010000106.1:0-4931 GCA_035286245.1 Cyanobacteriota bacterium
TTAACCTGAGTTCGGTTTAAGCCGATGGGGGAAGAGCGAAGTCAAGATTGAGGGAGGGGTTCTTGGGCCGATGGCAGTAGGCAATCAAGCCACAGAGAACATTGACCATGAAGTTGGTGGGGCTGCGATGCCTGGAATGCTCAATCTGGGAGATGTTCTTGAGCTGGTCAATGACGGTTTCGACCATGGCGCGCTTGCGGGCCAGTAACTTGTCGGTGAGCCGCATCAAGTGGTTTTTCATGTTGCGATCAAGCGGAGCGGCCCAACACCGGCTCCACCCTCCCGAGAGTGATCACTCTCGGGAATTTTGTGTGAATTCTTGTTGCCAGAACCAGCATTTACACAAAAATCTGAATGGTTTCCTCCCCTGCCACCCATACCACCATGATCACACCCTCTCCTGAGGGTAGGCAACCACCGCTGGCCCATCTGGGCTCAACCAGCCGGTCCACATACAAGGATAGGGCTAACAAAATAGGATTAAGATTAGTCAGTTGACCTTGGTCAGGCCTTTGATTAGACTAAGATTAGTCGGCTAATCTTGCTCTTATGCTTGAAATCGCAAAAAACGATATCATCTCCCGCCTTCGATTTGATAACCCCTGGTGGGATGCAGGCAAGACAGGGAAGATCCCCTATGAGGAGGCACCTCGACGAAAGTACTTTGCGCCTTTCTCCCAAAATATTTTAGATACCAGCGTGCGTCGAGCAATTGTTTTGATGGGGCCAAGGCGGGTGGGCAAGACCGTCATGGTCTATCACAGCGCTCGTATGCTTTTAGATGCTGGCATTGAGGCGGAAAATATTTTGTATGTATCTCTTGAAACGCCCATCTATACCGGCCTACCCCTAGAGCGCATCCTCAGTTACTTTCAAGAATTATTCAACCATGAACGAACTTCAAGATTATTTGTTTTCTTTGATGAAATTCAGTACTTGCGTGAATGGGAGATCCATCTTAAATCCCTGGTTGATTCCTTTCCGGCCTACCGCTTCATTGCCACTGGTTCTGCAGCGGCAGCGCTGCGGTTAAAAAGTACCGAATCTGGAGCTGGTCGGTTTAGTGACTATGTCTTACCACCTCTAACCTTTGCCGAGTATTTAATGTTTATCGGAAGAGAGAATGAACTAATAATATCTGAAATGCAAGAATCTAAACAGTACAGATACTTGCCTGGAAACATAGAAGAGTTAAATCAAGAGTTTATCAACTATCTTAACTTTGGCGGCTATCCTGAGGCAGTTTTCTCCGAGTCGGTCCGTTTAGATCCGGGTCAATATATAAAAAGTGATATTGTTGACAAGGTTTTACTGCGTGACCTGCCCAGCCTTTACGGTATTAGTGATATTCAAGAGCTGAATAGGCTTTTCACCACCCTGGCCTATAACTCTGGCAATGAAGTCAGCCTGGAGGGGTTATCCAGATCCTCCGGTGTGGCGAAGAACACCATTAAGCGTTACCTCGAATATCTTGAGGCAGCATTTTTGATCCGCCGCGTTGAAAGAATTGATCAAAATGCAAGGCGATTTAAACGGGCAATGTGTTTCAAGGTTTATTTAACTAATCCATCAATGCGGGCCGCTTTGTTTGGACAACTTGAAATCAACTCTGAGGCGATGGGGGCGATGACTGAAACGGCCATCTTTAGTCAGTGGCAACAGAGTCAACTGGTCGAGCTTTACTATGCCCGTTGGCCTACGGGGGAGATTGATATTGTCCATTTAGATCAGGTCCACCAATCCCCTTCCTGGATTGTTGAAGTTAAGTGGAGCGATCGCCCCCACAGCTCAACGGCCGAGCTGGACAACTGCATCGAGTTTGTCAGGAAAAACCCAGGGGTATCCCAACCGATCATGGTTACCAGTCGAACCATCAGAGAGGATCTGTTCCTATACAAGGGGGTACGGTTTGAGTTTGAGCCAGCCAGTCTCTATGCCTACACCCTTGGGGCAAATCTATTGCAAAGCATGGAGGCAAAGGCTCAGCGACACCGGGCTCGCCAGGAACCTGATCGGAGATCGCCGGGGGCAACCTAGCCCTGCGGGCTGCCTGGCAAGGGTTAAATCCTTACTACCCTGGCCTGATTCTCAATTGAGAATTTAGACCATCTCGGCTTAGTAGCCGGAATGATTGACGAATTGGGCCTAGTGGAGCTGACCAACGAGCAGATTGAACCCCATTGCCTGGAGCACGTGAGTGCAGGACAAGTGGTCAAAGCGATGATCCTCAACGCCCTGGGGTTTTTGAACGCACCGTTATATTTGTTCAGCGAGTTTTTTGAAAGTAAGGCGGTGTCCCACCTGCTAGGGGAGGGCGTCGAGGCCCGCCACCTGAATGATGACCGCCTAGGGCGGGTGTTAGATCAACTCTACGAGGCAGGCATTACCCCATTGTTCATGAAGGTGGCGCTGCTAACTGCCTCGCTCTTCTGTCTGGGGCAGTAGCACGGTGACGGTGGTGCCCTGCTGGAGCTGACTTTGCACCTGGATGGTGCCACCGTGGTTTTCGACGATCGCCCGGGCGATCGCCAGCCCCAGCCCACTGCCCTGGTCTCCCCGGCGACGGCGGGCGGGGTCAGCCCGGTAGAAGCGATCGAAGATATGGGCCAGGGCCTCGGGGGCAATGCCCATGCCGTTATCCTGCACCACCACCTGCAGCCAGGGCTGGCCCAGGTGCCGGATGGGCTGCCAATGCAGGCTGACCTGGCCGCCAGCGGAGGTGTACTGCAGGGCGTTTCCAATCAAATTGGTAAACAGGCGGGTGAGCTGGTCCCGATCCCCCCACACCAGCCCGGGGGAGGAGCCCCACTCCCCGGCGTAGCCCGGGGTGACGGCCCGGGGGGTGGGGGATTGGAGCTGGAGGTGGATCTGGCCCTCCCTGGCCAGCACCTGTTGTTCCTCCACTACCTCTGATAACAAGGGATCTAAATCGATGCAGCGGGGGGTGAGGGCCAGCAGACCGCTGTCCTGACGGGTCAAAAACAGCAGGTCATCCACCAACTGCCCCAGCCGCCGGGTGAGGCGCTCAACCACCTGGAACTGCTGCTGTAGCACCGCCACCTCCGGTTCAGGATCGAGCAGGGCCACCTGGGCATTGGTTTGGATCACGGCGATGGGGTTGCGCAGCTCGTGGGAGGCATCGGCGGTGAACTGCTTGAGCTGCTGGTAGGAATCCCGCACCGGGGCCATGGCGATACCCGACAGCAGCCAGCCGATCGCCCCCACCGCCCCCACCATCAGGCTGGTGCCCAGGGCCAGGTCCACCATCAGGCGGCGACTGGGTTTAGTCACCTCAAACCAGGGATGGCTGACCCGCAGGTAGCCCACCACCTGGCCCTGGCGTTGCACCCGTTCCGTCACCTGCCGCAGCAGGGTATCCCCCTTGCCCCGCACCGTTTCCCCCGCCGGGTTGACGTGCAGGGGCAGGGGCAGGGCCTCGCTCAGGGTGGACCACTGCAGGGTGCCCTGGGGGCTAAACCACTCCAGGTCAATGTGATCGTCCTCCACCGCCCGGGCACTGTTACCGAAGCTAGCCTCCACATTCACCTGGAGGGCCGGGCCCGGGTCGATCGCCGGGGCGGTGGCGGCAAACACCCGCCCCTCCCCCGGCTGGGGCTCCATCACCAGCGATCGCTCCATCACCTCCACCACGTGGTTGAGGGTATCGTCCACCCGCTCCACCAAGGTGCTGCGCACGTAGAGATAAAAGCCGCTGGCGAACAGCAGCAATAGCACGGCGGTGACGGCGGTGTACCAGAGGGCAAGGCGCTGGCGGGTAGCCTGGAACATGGCCGGGGCGGTTAGGAATCGGGGTTTTCTGGCTGGTAGGTGGAGGCCACCTGCAGCTCCGCCAGCTGGTCGGGTTCGACGCTGGCCGGGGCCTGGGTGAGCAGGCAGCGGGCTTGCTGGGTCTTGGGGAAGGCAATGGCGTCGCGAATGGAACTCTCGCCGGTGATCAGCATGACGATCCGGTCTAGACCGTAGGCGATACCGCCGTGGGGCGGGGTGCCGTACTCAAAGGCCTCTAACAGGAAGCCAAACTTATCCCGGGCCGCCTCGGGGGAGAGGCCAATGGTGTCAAACACCCGCCGCTGCACCTCCGGTTGATAGATGCGCAGGCTGCCGCCGCCGATTTCGTAGCCGTTCAGTACCAGGTCGTAGGCGATCGCCCGGGCGGTTTTCAGGTCCCCCAGGTCCTCCGGGCGGGGGGCGGTGAAGGGGTGGTGCAGGGCCTCCAGCCGCTGTTCCTCGGCGTTCCACTCAAACATGGGGAAGTCGGTGACCCAGAGCAGGTTGAGGCGATCGGGGGGAATCAGCTCCAGTTCCCGGGCGATGGCCTGGCGCAGCCGATCCAGGGTGGCGTTGACGGTGGCGGTGGGGCCGGCGCCAAACAGCAGCAGGTGGCCGGGCTGGGCGCCGCAGCGATCCAGCAGTTGCTGCAGTTGGTCGGGGCTGAGGTTATCTTTGATCGCCCCGATGGTGTCAATGCTGCCCCCCTCCCGCACCCGGATGTAGGCCAGGCCCCGGGCGCCGGCCTCCGCCGCAATTTTGAACAGATCGCCGCCGGGTTTGATGCGCACATTGGAGAGGCGATCGTTGCCGCCGGGGATGGGTAGCACCTTGACCAGGCCCCCCTCGGCGATGGCCCCGGCAAACACCTTAAAGCCGCAGCCCTGCACCAGGTCCGAAACATCCACCAGCTCCAGGCCGTAGCGGGTGTCGGGCTTATCGGTGCCGTAGCGGTCCAGGGCCTCGGCGTAGGTAAGGCGGGGGAAGGGGCGGCTCACCTCCAGGTTTTGCACCGCCTTAAACACGTGGGCCACCAGGGCTTCGTTTAGGGCCAGCACCTCATCCTGGTCCATGAAGCTCATTTCCATGTCCAGCTGGGTAAACTCGGGCTGGCGATCGGCCCGCAGGTCTTCGTCGCGGAA
>JAYKIM010000107.1:0-5301 GCA_035286245.1 Cyanobacteriota bacterium
AGAATGTGCTTAATGGTGATCGATATGTGCATAGATGAAACCTTAGGTATTTTGGGCCAATTTACCCTAAAAAGAGTACACGCTGAGGATGCGGGGGCAGGGGTCAGAAGATAGGGGTCAGTAATCAGGAGTTCGCTACGGTCGGGTACAAGCGGATAGTTATGCGGCGGCTCTACGCTACGTCAACACTAGAAGACTTTCCGTTTCGCTACTTTCAACCCGAAATCGGTCGCTAACCTTTGAAGGATCGTCACTGATCTTCAAAGGTTAGCGACCGATCTTTAAACTTCATAACCGTCAGGTTAGGGATCCGGCGTAAAACCTTAAGCAACCATCGCTAATCTTTGAGCTGCATCACCATGTAGTGATGCAGCGGTTATGGTTCCCCGTCGATCAACGTAGCTACCCATGGCGAAACTTGCCAGAGGGAAAGCTGGGGGCTGAAATAGATCTAATCATTTGCTGGTAACGGTTTTTATCAAATAGGTTCGTCACTAAATGGATAGGGTTCTGACGGAAATTTGCCTGGCCAACGCAGTAGAACAACTGCTTCCCTAATCTGTTCTTTAGTAGCCGTTGACAAACGGGTGCGGAACAGATCAATAGCCACAAGTTCATAACCTAGACCTTGGGCAATGTCGGCCAATAGATCACCCGTGGGAATCAGAACTTGTAGATAGGATTTCTGATCACCTACGACATAAGCTAGTTGAGCCCCTGGGCGAAGCACCAGCCTCAAATCTGCCAGATGCTTGGCCATACCTCCAAAATAGAGCTTGACAGCTCGATGATAGAGTCTTTCAAAGCCACTCGTCTTACCCAATGCTATGCGTCGTTCCTCAATGGCCCCTGCAATCTGCTGAATTTCTAAATGCTTGGCAACCCAAATGTCATCACGGTCTGCTTTAAAAACATTTCGGGTATTAGAGCGAATTAGCCCCTCTTTTAAGAGTCGTAGATCCTGTTTATTTTGAATGAAACCGAGCAAAACAGACTCTAATCGAGTTGTTCTAGTATAGTCCTTCTCGTTAGGATAGGGCGGTGATGTTATCACCGCATCAACTGAGTTAGGTTCTAAAACACTTAAGATTTGACGAGCATCTGCATGGTGAACCATAGCTGGCACAGCCCTTAGGTTCTGTACTGCAGCCAGATCATCAGCCATGTTAAAAACTTCTTGAAGCCAGGCCTCTATAACCGGAGCATCGCTCTTCGCCTTACCTACCCCAACTTCTGGACCAAAGCGAAGATTACTAATGGAAGTAACAACAGCTTTCGCCAAAGCCAACTGTAGATGTCGAAGATGGGTTGGCGTAGCATTTAAATTGATCTGCTCTAACAAAATTAAGGTTTTATGGAGAGGGAGGGAACTAATAGAGTTGGCCAATATCACTCTCTGATTGTCGTCAGACAGGGTACGAAATGTCTTAGTTTCCCTATCTATAAGAGCTTTGGCAGTTTCACTTACGTGATGGGCGGCATCACGTAATTCGGTTGGGTTAGGAGTCCAATCTAACTTCACTGAACCGGCGAACCAGGCCATTGGGTTTACCTCAACCCCTACGCTAGGAATGCCAAGCTTCTTAGCTTCAACAACCGTTGTTCCTGTGCCGCAAAATGGATCGAGTAGACGATGGCTGCCGTTGAGTTTGAACTTACTAGCGTACTCCTGTACCAGATGGGGTGGGAAAGACAGCACAAAACGATACCAGCTGTGAACCGCCCGATCATTGACACGAAGCTGATTTAATTCAGGGTCGCTAAGGCTTGTCGATCGCTCGGTAGTGCCAGGGGTGACTTCCAAGATGCTCAACCACCCTATAGGGAGTACTTGACGGCCAGTAGTGGCATTCTAATAGGGCCCTTGTACCTCTGCAAGGGCCGAGGAGGCCCAATGGGGCATTTTGAGCCTCCATAGGAGATGGGTGTATCTAGGGTTACCCACGAGCCCTATCGACTCATGGCCAAAGCTGGTAGCCGAATTTGGCTGACCTGGGGTTGATGCCCTAACCACTGGTGGGCCAGTTGCTTAAAGGGACCGGTGGGGCCACTCACGCAAAATTCCGTTGACCTGGCTGGGCGGGTGCTGCGCAGACCGAGGGCATCCAGCTCCTGGGCCGCCGCCGCTACCATCGAGACCGCGGGGTTAATGTAATGGGTGTCGGCGGGTAAGATGCGCTTGAGGAGGGGGGCCAGGTGGGGATAGTGGGTACAGCCGTAGATCAAGGTATCAATTTCCCTGGTGACCAGGGGGTGCAGGTAGGTGGCGGCCACCTGGTGGGAGGAGGGCTGGTGAATTTGATTGCCCTCCACGATGGAGACAAATTCAGGACAGCTGACCTGCCAGACCTGGCGATCGGGAGCCAGTTCTTGAATGGCCTGTTTGTAGGCGTTGCTCTGGACGGTGGCCGCCGTGGCAATCACCCCGATACGTTGGCCGATGCTGGCGGCGGCCTTAGCCCCGGGGCGAATCAGGCCTAAGATGGGAAAGGGGAACTCCGCCTGAACCATATCAAGGGCCAGGGCGGAGCTGGTGTTACAAGCCATCATTACCATCTTCACCTGCTGGGAAGCCATCCAGGTGAGAATCTGACGGACGAAGTAGAGAATTTCCTCCGGCGATCTCGATCCGTAGGGTAGTCGAGCCGTATCACCCAAGTAAAGCACCGACTCCTGGGGCAGTTGTCGGTAGATTTCGCTGAGGACGGTCAACCCCCCCACCCCACTGTCAAAAATACCAATGCGGCCAGGAGAACTGCTGGTTATCTGGGAGACAGGGATCCCATTCTTCATAGGTAGTTATGCCTAACTAATGTTATAAATCTTCAAGAGTGTAGCCGGTTTAGAGGCGCTTTGAAAAGCCTGGTGGCCGATTTTACCGCAGAACGCGGTCTGTGAGGCTCTACCCCTAGACAAACATTCTGTGGGACAGGGAAGGCATCTGGCGCCGCACCTGGGAGAGGCGGTGGGGGTTAATGTCAGCGATCGCGGCTCCCTGGGCCACCCCGGCATCCGCCAATACGATGCCCCAGGGGTCTACCACCATGGCATGGCCGTGGGACTGGCGACGGCTGTTATGGAATCCGGTTTGGGCGGGGGCAATGACGTAGCAGGTATTTTCAATGGCGCGGGCCTGGAGTAACACCTGCCAATGGTCTTTGCCGGTGAACTCGGTGAAGGCCGCCGGAATCACTAAAATCTCCGCCCCCTGGTTGGAAAGATGGCGATAGAGCTCTGGAAACCGCACGTCGTAGCACACCGATAGCCCCAGGATGCCAAACTCCTTAGAGGGGAAGACATCCGGTAACAATTGTCCAGAAATGACAATATTTGATTCCCGGTAGGTGTTGCCGTCCGGCAGGTTAACGTCAAACAGATGCACCTTTTCGTAGCGCATCAGTTCCTGCCCCTCCGGGGAAACCAGCAGAGCGGTGTTAAACACCTTACCCTCCTTAGCCGGGACCGGGTAACCCCCACCAATTAGGGTGACCTGATAGCGCTGGGCCATGGTTTTGAGAAACCGCTCGCTGGCCTGACAAATTCGTTCCGCCTGGGCGATTTTAGCCGCCTCATCCCCCAGGAAGGAGAAGTTTTCCGGTAGGGTAACCAGCTCTGCCCCTTGCCGTACAGCGAGATCGATTAATTCTTCGGCCTGGGCTAGATTTTTGTCTAGATCTGGCACACTGGTCATTTGTAAGGCGGCTACCCGGTACGCTCTCATAGAATCTGGTTAAAACTAACGGATTAACCTTTTATTCTAGGCCGTTAGGGGAGCCGCAACCCGATCACACTAAGATAACTTTAAGACCGCCATAAAGGCTTCCTGGGGCACATCCACCGTGCCGATCGCCTTCAACCGTTTTTTCCCCTTGGCCTGCTTCTGCAGAAGTTTTTTCTTGCGGGAAATATCCCCACCGTAGCACTTGGCCAGCACATCCTTACGCAGGGCGGGAATGCTCTCGCTGGCGATCACCCGGCTGCCAATGGCGGCCTGGATGGGAATCTTAAACTGATGGCGGGGAATCAGTTCCTTGAGTTTTTCCACCAGGGCCTTGCCGACGTAGTAGGCCTTATCCCGGTGCACAATGGAGGCCAGGGAATCCACCTGATCGCCGTTGATCAGCACATCGAGACGCACCAGGGGGTTGGCCCGATAGCCAATCAGGTGGTACTCCATACTGGCGTAGCCCTTGGTGCGGGACTTCATCTGGTCAAAGAAATCGGTCACCACCTCCGCCAGGGGCACCTCGTAGATCAGGGTGGTGCGGCCCTGGGTGAGGTACCGCATATCCTTAAAGTCCCCCCGGCGGGACTGGCACAACTCCATCAGGGGGCCGACGTACTCCTCGGGGGTAATAATATCCAGTTGGACGTAGGGCTCCTCGATTTTTTCCCGGGCTTGGGGGTCCGGTAGGGTGCTGGGGTTGTCAATCTCCAGCACCTCCCCCGTCAGGGTGGTGACCCGGTAGATTACCGAGGGGGCGGTGGTAATCAGATCCAGGTTGTATTCCCGTTCTAGCCGCTCCTGGACGATTTCCATGTGCAGTAGCCCCAGGAAGCCACAGCGGAAGCCAAAGCCCATGGCACTGGAGGTTTCCGGTTCATAGTTGAGGGCCGCATCGCTGAGTCGCAGCTTTTCCAGGGCCTCCCGCAGTTCCTCAAACTGGTCTGAGGCGGTGGGGAAGAGGCCGCAGAATACCATGGGTTTGGCCTCAACGTAGCCCGGCAGCGGTGCCGAGGCGGGGTTTTGCACCAGGGTGATGGTGTCCCCCACCCGGGCGTCCTCCACCGCCTTGATGGAGGCGGCCAGGTAGCCCACTTCGCCGGCGTGGAGTTGGCCCACCTTGACCTGGTTGGGAGCCAGTACCCCCAGTTCATCAATTTCGTACTCCTTGCCGGAGGCCATCAGCCGCACCTTGTCCTTGTGGCGCAGGGTGCCGTCCACCACTCGGAAGTAGACAATCACCCCCCGATAGCTGTCGTAGTAGCTATCGAAAATTAGCGCCCGTAGGGGTTGTTCCACCGTGTCCTGGGGTGGGGGCACCAGGTAAACAATTGACTCCAAAATCTCGTCAATGCCCACCCCCTCCTTGGCGGAGGCTAAAATCGCCCCGCTGCAGTCGAGGCCAATGATTTCTTCGATCTCCTGTTTGATGCGCTCTGGGTCAGCCCCAGGCAGGTCAATTTTATTTAAGACCGGGATGATTTCCAGATCATTTTCCAGGGCCAGGTAGACGTTGGCCAGGGTTTGGGCCTCCACCCCCTGGGAGGCATCCACCACCAGGAGGGCGCCCTCACAGG
>JAYKIM010000108.1:0-6272 GCA_035286245.1 Cyanobacteriota bacterium
ACCTTTGTCATGGTTTGCCGCCATGACTCGTTGGATCCCTGCTCAGCTTTTAAGAATCGCCCTTCAGGCCCAGGAAAACCTCCCCGGAAAATCCCTGGTTGACCCAGCCAATCAAATTGACATAGAGGAGTCCTATTCATCACTTTTCGCAATCAAATAAACCCCTTCCTCTTGGTCAGCCCCTTCCCAGTAATCCACCAGATTTAGTTGATATTGGCGGAGAACGGTTTCTAGCTTAGGAGAAGTATAGCGATAGGAAAAAAAGAGCTGCACCTCATCCCCCGGCTGCCATAAAATCAGGTGATCATCGATTTTCAACTTAATTTTCCGATAAACCTCAAAGATGGCATTAATACGTTTTAAATCTGGATCGATCAAATCATCTTTGACTGAAAATCGGATTTCGCCGTCATCTTTATTAATTCCTACATCCAACAGAATAGTCATCAGCCAATCCCGGGTCAAATGATTATCATACTGAGATAAAACTTTATCAATTCCCCCCAAATAATCTTCACCCGGTGATAGATTTGCACTCATAAGAAGCATATCTTCATGATTTATAAATCTAGCTAAAATTGGCAGTATTTCATGGGGCAAAAAATTGGGAATCATACCAAAAAAGGTAATTATCTTAGATCGAAGACCCTGTTCAGATTGTATGCCTGACACCAGATCATCAGCAAACAAGAGGTCACACACTATTGGCATAACCTCTACTTGAGAGGAATAATCTTTGATTTTCTGGGCAGAAATTAACGATAGAGGCAAACTAACATCCACAGGATAATAGGTTAAATTCCTATAGCTACCTGCCAAGGTCATAAATAAACTTTTATCTTTTTCTCCACCGCCACATCCCAGACCAATCAAATCAAAATCCAGATTAGTGACAATCCTATCTTTTACATAGTGAAAGGATTGCTGATAACATCCCATCCCATCATCAGTGTTTCTAGCCGGAGAATAACTTTCATGGATTTTCAGCCACTTCTGACTTTGCTTAACACTGTCATAGTGAAATTTATGATGGATTTGTTTGCTTATAAAGCTCTGAATATAGTCCTGATAAACTTTTTGAGGAAACTGACTGGGGTGAACGTAGACCTGCTGAAAATTCTTTAGACTAATAGACATTAAATAAACATCCTAGTAAGGGTTAGCCAAATTTTGGACGCCGAGATTAATTTTGATTTGGAGAATTTGGATAAATTAGAACTATCCAAACCAATAACCTCATGACTCTCAAAACGATCGAGTTTTTTTACAATACTCTTTCAGTATAAATTCATCGTATCCAGCACTGCTTTAACCCTAGGTACCTCATGGGTTCTAAATAAATCGGTTTTACCCAAAGCCGCTAAAACCGCGAAAAAGCCCTCGGCGCTTCTCACCTCTTCGCCAAAACATTCAAAGGCATGGGGTAAAGCATGACACACCGGAAAGCCCAATCTCCGAAGTCGAAAAGTTTTCAAGAAAGTCTGCATCTGATAACTAATTCTCATGGAGCTATCTTGAAGATTTTTATAGTAGAAGCCCAACCCAGCATCAATAAAAATCTTGGTGACACCTGATTTAGTTGCCAATTCTATTTGGCGAGCAAAATAGTCATACATTACTTCAGTTGGATCATGACCAAACTGAAAATCTCCCACCGCTCTAACATGGTCACCCTGCACGTAACAAATAATCACGCCTGCATCAAAATCCGCAACAGCTTTGTATATTTCTTCGTTGTCTACGGCACCGGTCAAGTTAATGACATTGGCACCATTCTTTAAACACTCGGTGGCCACCTGTGCATAATAGGTCTCAATGGAGGTTAAAACATCAGCCTGATGGAGTGCCCTTAGCACAGGTAGAATCTTACTATTTTGGTGAATATCCCCTACCCGTTCTGCCTTTTCTAGGGTTGACTCGGCACCAATATCAATAATGTCAGCCCCTTGAGCCTTTAGAACAACTCCTCTGCGAATTGCCTGATCAGGATTCAAGCAAACACTTTCCCTATACCAAGAGTCACTAGATAGGTTAACCACTCCTAAAATAGCGGATTTAGTATTGAAATCAAAGTATTGATTACCAAGGTAAAATTCTGCCACCTTAGTGTCTAGGTCGTCACGATGTTGATCGTGTATCTTGCACAAATCCTCTAGCTTCAGCATTAACCTATCCCTTGAGTAACATCATAATCTCCATCCGCCAGCCACCTCCAGGACTTGTCCGGTAATATAACTTGCCTCTGGACTGATAAAAAACCAGGCTGCTGTAGTTATATCCCGTAAGGTTGCGGGCTTTCCCGTTGGTAGTTCTGGGAGTGATTCAATTAAATCAAAGGAATTTTCAGCAATTCCTGGGCAAATCACATTGGCGGTAATACCATCCTTAATGACTTCCTTGGCTAGGGATTTTGTATAGATGATTATGCCTGTTTTGGCAATCACATAGGGTGTATTGGTAGAGCGGGCCAACAGGTGTTGGGCACTGGCACAACCAAGGTTAACAATCCTACCTGCCTGGGCGGATTTCAAATGGGGCAGGGCAGCCCGGGTAACATAAAAGGTGGCATGGAGATTCGAGTTAATCAGGTCATGCCATGTTTGCACCGATAACTCCAGGGTAGGCACGTCTAGATAATTGCCAACGTTATTCACCACCACCGATAACCCCCCTAGTTGCTCAGAGGCCTGGTCTACCAAATCCTGAGCAGCCACAGCATTGGTGACATCTGCCGATAAAGCTAGGGCCTTAACCCCGTATTTGATCGCCTCCTGGCAGGCTTGGTGGGCAGCGGCTTGACTATGTAAGTAGTGAAAGGCGATATCAAAGCCACGGCTAGCTAAATCGAGTGCAATCGCCCTACCGAGCCCCTGGGCTGAACCGGTAACGAGAGCTTTTTTTAGCATTACAGGTTAGTATCCTCTGCCATTCGTTGTTTGGATAAATAGTCTTTAATCAAGATTAGGGTGTATCCATTGAGGGGATATTGAAAGGCCTCTTCTGGCCTTAACCAGGCCCACTCCAAAATTTCTTGATTAGGAGTAATGGTGGTCTCTTGGGTAGATGCGAAGTAGTTAACCATCACAAAGTGAGCGGGCTTAATAAATTGCTGATCAAGAATAGCTTCCTGTAATAAAGCAAATTTAACATCCGTAATGTCTAAGCCCACTTCTTCTTTAAACTCTCTGATTAGGGCAGATTCTAAGGATTCGCCCCAGTCTACCTTTCCCCCCGGCACACCCCAGGTTCCTTGCCATTTAGTAGTTTTTACAATGAGTATTCTACCACTCATATCAACCACTAGGGCGCCTACGGTAACCAGTGGAAACTGTTGGGAAGAAGATAGGGGTTGCTTGACTTGATTTTCCATGTCCAAAAAGGAGAGGGGGTATTGGTAAGGAGTAAGCGTTCAGGGGGTCACGAGAGAATGAAGGTTTCAGGTCTTGGAATAGCTTGCCTGGGCCTAATTGAGCCTGATTTTCGTCGGTCCGAGGTTTCAGCGACGGCTGAAACCTGCGAGGTTAGTCCCCCCCCTGAACGGTTACGGTAAGGAGCTAGATGACGCCTGGGTTAAGAGGCTGGATAAATGGGGTCCTTATCAATCATCACCGGTTCTTGGTATAGCAGGGTGGTAAAGGTGACGGTGGCCCCCAACCCTTCCCCCATGCTGATAAAGTGCATTGTTCCCCCCATGGCCTCAATCAGGCGCTGGGAAATCGCTAACCCCAGCCCGCTGCCGCCGTACTGTCGAGTCCGTTCCCCATCCACCTGACTGAAGGTTTGAAACAGCCGGTCTTGCTTTTCTAGGGAAACCCCGATGCCGGTATCCGCCACGCTCACCTTGACGCTGCCTGGCCAGACTTTGCCCTGGTACTCCATCTTTTGGGTTTTCACCTCGGCACTGATGGTGACTCCCCCCTCATGGGTAAATTTATTGGCGTTGCCCACCAGGTTTAAAAGCACCTGCAGTAAGCGCTGGTAATTACCGTTCACCGTAATGGCGTCGCGGGTGGCGGGCAACAGAATTTTAAAGTAGAGGCCCTTGTGTTCCGCCTGGGGACGGGCAAAGTTTTCCAGGTCCGCCAGTAATTCCCGCAGGCTGACGGGGCCCATGTCAATCTGCATTTTGCCCGCCTCAATCTTGGCCAGGTCCAGCACGTCATTAATCAGGTTAAGCAGGTGGAGGGCTGACTTATGGGCTTCCTCGATAAACTCCTGCTGCTCCGCCGGATCATCCGCCATGCCATCCAGCACTAGCTTGAGGAAGCCAATCATGCCATTCAGAGGGGTTCTGAGCTCGTGGGAAGTGTTGGCCAGAAACTCGCTTTTCAACCGAGAGGCTTCCACCGCCTGGCGCCGCGCCTCCTCTGCCTGGCGGTGGGCCTCCTCAGACTCCCGTTGTCGCTCCAGCAGGCTGGCGTTGGCCTGCTGCAGTTTACGGGCCAGGGTATGACTTTCGGAAAACACCCTGGCATGGGCGATCGCCGTGCCCACCTGGTCCGCCACATCGGTGATCAAGGCCAATTCCACCTCGGTCCAGGTCTGGTTGGTGGAGCTATAGAGCAAAATCAACCCATTCACCTGGCTTTGATAACGGGTGGCTACGCTAACAACCACCTGATCCCCGACCTCAGCCCGCCGCACCAATAGCGCTCCGGGATGGTTAATCGCTGCCTGGCTGTAGCCATGCTCAGAGGGGGGTAGGGGCTGGTGCAGCCAACTGGAGGGGGCGAGTTCCCCCTTACCCTGGCCCAGATACTCGGCGGCCACCCCTGGGCCCTGATCGACGGGTAGGTTGCAGATCACGCAGCGATCCAAATCAAACAACTCCCCCAGACCCTCGACGGTTTGTTGTTGGATGATATCCAGATCCAGGGTCCAACGAACATTGCGGGTAATTTGGGTGAGCCGGGGGGAATAGGCCTGCCATGGGGTAGGGGGAGCGGAGGCCGGATGCAGCCCTGCCCTGGGGAAGGCTGGGGTAGGGGGCCAGGGCTGATCGGCGCCGGGCTCTGGCCCATTCAACCAGTAGCCCAGGGCCGCTAGCCGGTACAGTTCCCCCTGGGGGTTAAACAAGGGATGGAGCACCCAGACCATATCCAGGCTGTGGGACCCCATGGGGTAGCGGCCCGGTAAGGACAGGGGTTGGTGGTCAGGGGCGAGGGAGGCTAAGCCCTGGCTGAGGGCATCGGGGTTGGCAAAGGCCACGAGCTCCGAGAGCTGCCGCCCTACCCAACTGTCGACGGCGCCCATGGGGGGGGTGTGGGGCAGGGGCTGGACCGACTCCACCCGACCGGTGGGACTGAGTAATACCATCCAGCCGTAGTCGTGGCTTGTCGAAGGACTGGGCGGGTCCGACGCGGATAAACCAGAATAGGGAGAAACAGGGTGCATAGGGAGGGGGTTGGCCAAGGCGAAGCCCGATCATGCGCTAATCATTCCATTCGCCCTTGGGGGGAACGATGGGATTGCGGGGTAGATGGCGGATAAAATCGTCCTCTGCGCGGCGATCGCCGCGCAGCCACTGACGCAGGGCCACTTCGATCACCTTAGCCGGGTCGGAGGTCAGATGGTTAACCTGGTTAAGCAGTTCCCGATCAATTTGAACGGAGAGTTCCACCTTGTCTGGGGCGGATCCGTGATCATCTACAGGGAGTGCGGCAACTTCATCCATGATGGCTGGTGGAGTGGGGTGATTACAAGAATTACGATATCTAGTTTAACCCGCTGGGGCCTGCCTGTTTGCGCCCCAGGACACAGCCTGGAGGTTGGGGGTCAGCATTCGCCCAGGGGAACCATTACAATATGGGCAGGTAATTGATTCCCCCTATCCTTTCTGGTAACCCTGGTATGACCGAGGTCCCCGTTTCCCAGATTCGTAACTTTTGCATCATCGCCCACATCGATCACGGTAAATCCACCCTGGCGGATAGGTTACTGCAGCGCACCGGCACCGTCAGAGATCGCGACATGAAGGCCCAGTTCCTCGACAACATGGATCTGGAGCGGGAACGGGGCATCACCATTAAGCTACAGGCGGCGCGGATGAACTACCACGCCCAGGATGGCAAAGATTATATCCTGAACCTGATCGACACCCCGGGCCATGTGGACTTTTCCTACGAGGTGTCGCGATCTCTGATCGCCTGTGAGGGCGCCCTCCTGGTGGTGGATGCCTCCCAGGGGGTGGAGGCCCAAACCCTGGCCAACGTCTACCTGGCCCTGGAAAATGATCTGGAAATCATCCCGGTCTTAAATAAAATTGACCTGCC
>JAYKIM010000109.1:0-7969 GCA_035286245.1 Cyanobacteriota bacterium
GTGTTAAGGGCTAACGAGTAAGTGTTAAGGGCTAACGAGTAAGTGTTAAGGGCTAACGAGTAAGTGTTAGGGGCTAACGGGTAGGAGTTAGCCGATCGCTGGTCTTTTTTTGCCAGATTTGGGGAGAAGGGGAGTCGGAAGGGAGTAGTGGTTAGTGGTCAGGAGGGAGCAGGGGGACAAGAAGTCGAGAGTGATCAGTTTTTTGTGTAAAGTCTGGTCCTAACGACCAGAGATCAATGGTTTCAGCCTGAGCCGACCTGGTTTTCTGAACACTCCCCCTAATCAGGGAATTAGGTTATTTAAAGCACGGATAGGGGCAGGTTTTTGAGGCTATGTTAGATGAAGTATGCTTTAGGTCAGAATGTTTAGAATAAGTTTGGTCGAGGTCGCTGAAGTCTGGAGAGACCTTCAGAAAAAATTAGGGGTTATCCTCGATGCAATCGGCCAAGTCTAATCCTAAGTATTTATAGCGGATTTCACTGGGGTGAAGTGCGATATGATCACCCCCCCTGCCCCCCCTTATCAAGGGGGGGTACAGCGTGAAACCTTAACCGCCGGCCACTGGGGGGTAGGATTGAGCAATTGGCTGCCTCACTCTATCGAAAACCGCTATAAAACTCCTCCAGTTTGAGACTTTGGGTTTTTCCCTTGGCTCAAATTGCGGACCTGGAGCTGGCCAACGTTTACTGTAGTCTTTGGTCTTGGCAACCAGCCGCCAGGGAACATTAGTTACAGTTAGTTAGTCTAGGTTCCTAAGAATTTAGCTAAAGCCCTGGTTTCCTATCCTGGATCCATCAGAAATGATGATTGTCTGATTTCTACCCCATCCTGACAATGGTGCATCTCTACCGTAAGAACAGAAACCTTCGATTTTTATACCATGGCTCGCTATACCACCCTGCTTGCTTTGCCGACCCAGCATCCAGACCTTTGCGATCTCATTGCCCGTACCCTTGAGGGCTGTGGCCTGGTGATGGTTTACTCGACCTCTGATTACATCATGGCTAAGGAGAGCCCTGAGCAAGTCTCCCTGAGGGAATTAGCCACCGTAGAGGTGCTGCTCGTCACCTCTGCCCAGCAGCTGCAACTGGTGGTCAAAAATGAACAGTTACCCCTCCAGGCCGACAACCACTGTAAAGTGACCTTCGAGACCGTCAGCAGTGCTCTGCTAGAGCGGGTATCCGGCAACAGAAAGCCATCCCTCCGCTGATCCGCCGGTTCATCCTGGGTCAGCTTTTTATGGATTTATCAGGCGATTAGGCTGTGCTACTATAAATAACTGTGCCTAGGGGTACGAGATAGGGGTCGCTAGCTCAGCGGTAGAGCACTCGGCTTTTAACCGATTGGTCTTGGGTTCGAATCCCAGGCGACCCATAGTTCGGACGATTCTTCAAGTTTTCTTCCACTTCTCCAAACATTTCGTCATACATGGGCGTTCTGTCCTAAGATAAATGAAGGTAGGGCTAACCGATCACAGTATTCGATGGCCTGACGGCGAGAACACACTAGGAGGATTTCTATGGCGCTTGTCCCAATGCGGCTGCTGCTGGATCATGCAGCGGAGAATGGTTACGGCATTCCAGCCTATAACGTTAATAATCTAGAGCAAATTCTGGCCATCATGAAGGCCGCCGATGAAACCGATAGCCCGGTTATCCTGCAGGCTTCTCGGGGAGCTCGCACCTACGCCGGGGAAAATTTCCTGCGCCACCTGGTGGTGGCGGCGGTGGAAACCTACCCCCACATCCCCGTGGTCATGCACCAAGACCATGGCAACTCCCCCGCCACCTGCTATTCCGCCCTGCGCAATGGCTTCACCAGCGTCATGATGGATGGCTCCCTGGAGGCTGATGCCAAAACCCCCGCCAGTTTTGAATACAACGTCACCGTCACCCGGGAAGTGGTGAAGGTGGCCCACGCCATTGGCTGCAGTGTGGAAGGGGAATTGGGCTGCCTCGGCTCCCTGGAAACCGGTCAGGGCGATAAGGAAGACGGTCACGGGTTCGAGGGTACCCTCAGCCACGATCAATTGCTCACCGATCCCGATGAGGCGGTGCAGTTTGTGGAAGCCACCCAGGTGGACGCTCTGGCGGTGGCCATCGGTACCAGCCATGGGGCCTACAAGTTTACCCGTAAACCCACCGGTGAGATCCTGGCCATTAGCCGCATTGAGGAAATTCACCGGCGTCTGCCCAACACTCACCTGGTGATGCACGGGTCCTCCTCCGTGCCCCAGAAGTGGTTGGATATGATCAACCAGTACGGCGGTCAAATCCCTGAGACCTACGGTGTGCCCATCGAGGAAATCCAAAAGGGTATCAAGAGCGGTGTGCGTAAGGTCAACATCGACACCGACAACCGTCTGGCGATCACGGCGGCGATTCGGGAAGCGGCCTTTAAGGATCCCTCCAACTTCGATCCCCGCCACTTCATGAAGCCCTCCATTAAGTATATGACCGAGGTCTGTGCCGAGCGTTACACCGCCTTTGGCACCGCCGGTCAGGCTAGCAAGATCAAGCAGCAACCCGTAGAGGTTTATGCCGCCAAGTACGCCAAGGGCGAGTTGGATGCTAAAACCGCTCAAACCGCCGCCGTCTAGTTGTCACCCTAGTTAGGGTTAAGGGTCTGGCCAGGGACTGGACCTGAACCACCGCCCCCGGCTCCGGTCGGGGGTTTTTATTGCCCTGGGCGATTAGGTTCCAAGGTTACGTTCCAGAAGGTCTCGGTTGGCGGCGATCAGGGTCTGTAGCCCCTGGGGTAAACGACTGCCACTGCCGGTTTCCGAGTCCAGACTGGCCAGGGTAACCTGGTCCTGGAGTTGCTGGAGTTGGGCGCGGGTGGCCTGGAGGCGATCGCAGCTGGCGGTCAATCGTTGCTGGGCCAGCTGTCGGTAGGTGGGGGTTTGCACCTGTTCCACCACCGCCAGGCCCTCCGCCACCTGCCGGGCCAAGTCCACCACGGTGTGGAGAGCCTCCAGCAGATCCACCTGGAGCAGGGGGTCTCGCTGGTAAATCTGGTGGGCAAAGGCCTGGGACTCCAGGGACCAGGTGGAGGCCTGGCGCCAGGGTTGCTGCTGGCGGGGGGGAATATCCTGGTTTAGGAGGTCCAGGTGCTGGATAAAGGTTTGCCGATCCAGCAGATCACTACCCAGTTCCGGCGGGGTTGATCGGCGCCACCCCGCTAACCAACTGGCCACCATGGTGGTGGCGATCGCCCCTCCCCCGGCCCAGGCCAACGGCCGAGGGCCCGCCAGATGCACTAATAGGGCGTAGCCCAAACCGGTGCCGAGCACCAGCAGGTAGGTTTGGGGTTGCCTGAGGATCCTAGACCACTGTATCTCCATGGCTAGCGACCGCCATAGGCTTCGACACAGCGCACAAACAGCTCCACCCCCAGGGCCAGGGCCGACTCATCGAAGTCAAAGCGGGGATGGTGGTGGGGATAGGCCAGGCACTTTTCGGTGTTGGCGGCCCCCAGGAAAAAGTAACACCCCGGCACCTCCTGGAGGAAAAAGGCCATGTCCTCCCCCCCCATGGTATGGCAATCGGGCACCACCCCGGCCTCGGTTTCCACCACCGCCAGAGCCACCGATCGCACCAGATCCGCCATCGCCCCGTCGTTAATCACCGGGGGATAGAGGGGGGTGTAGTCCAACTGGTAGGCGGCGCCATAGCTCTGACAGATACCCGCCACGATTTGCTCAATGCGCTGGCTAAAGAAACCGGCATAGGCGGGGTCAAAGTAGCGCACCGTACCACTGATCTGGGCCGTATCCGCCACCACGTTGCAGGCATTGCCACTGTGGAAGGTGCCCACGGTCACCACCGCCGACTTCACCGGATTCACCTGGCGGGAGACAATGGTCTGGAGGGCATTCACCACCTGGGCCCCCACCACAATGGTGTCGACGGTTTGGTGGGGTAGGGCGCCATGGCCCCCCTTGCCCTGCAGGGTCAGCTTAAAGGTTTCCGTGGCCGCCATCAGGGCACCGCTGCGCACCCCCACGGTGCCCAGGGGCAGGTTATTCCAGAGGTGCAGGCCCACCATGGCATCCACCTGGGGATTGGTGAGCACCCCCGCCTCAATCATGGGTTTGGCGCCACCGGGCCCCTCCTCCGCCGGTTGAAAGATCACCTTCACCGTGCCCTTAAAGCTGTGGCGGTGCTGACTCAGGTAGGAGGCCGTAGCCAGGGCAATGGCCACATGGCCATCGTGGCCGCAGGCATGCATCACCCCATCATGCTGGGAACGATAGGGGACCGGGTTCTCCTCCTGGATGGGCAGGGCATCCATGTCCGCCCGAATCCCCAGCACGGGGCCAGGCTGCTGACCCGGGATCACCGCCACCACCCCGGTGCCGGCGACCCCGGCCTGGTGATCAATCCCCCAGGCCCTCAGCCGATCAACGATAAAATCCGCCGTCAGCCACTCCCGAAACCCCAGCTCTGGCCGCTGGTGCAGGTGCCGCCGCCACTCCACCAGAGATCCCTGCAGGGCCTGAATGGCGGGGCGCAGTCGGGACTGGTTGATCGGCAGGGGAGCGACGGTGGTGGCAAACATGGGCCGGGGGTGTTTGATAATAACAGAGCTGGAGCAGGTCATGCTCCGGTCAGAGCCGGACTGCATCACCCTTTAGCATAGGCCGAGCCCTAGAGCCTAACTCGGAGGCCCAGCCATAGATACAGCATAAACCACAACTCCAGATTCCCCCATGGCCCGCCGTCGTCTCGCCCTCCCCCTCCTGTTAGCCACCCTGGTGTTGGGCTGTAGCCCGGGCCCTCGGGCGGAGCCGCCCCAGCCCCCTCTCCCCCCCCGTTATGAAACCCTAACCCTACCCCCGGCTACGGTACACCTGGTTACCATCCCTGATCCCATCGCCTATCCCCTGGCGGTGGCGGTGCGGGATCACCTGGCACCGGTGGATCGGATCCTGGCCCAGGTTTGTGGGGGTAGCCCCTGTGCTCTGGCCGGATTGAATGCCGGTTTCTTTGATCCCCAGAATGGCCTGACCACCTCGGCGGTGGTGGTAGGGGGGGAATTGGTGGCGGACCCCCGTCAAAACCCCCGGCTGATGGAAAACCCCGATCTCCAATCCGATCTGGATAAAATCCTCAACCGCTCCGAATTTCGCCGCTACGACTGTGGCGGTCAACCCCGTTACGCCATCACCCCTCACCAGGCGCCCCTACCCCAGGGCTGTCATTTGGTGGCGGCGGTGGGGGCCGGCCCCCAGTTGTTACCCCAGGACACTGGCCAGGCAGAGGGGTTTGTCGATCCCCAGAGGGGTCGGGATGCCCTGGGTAGTGGCACCCGCAACGCCCGATCGGCGATCGGCCTGGGGGCGGAGGGTCAGATCCTGCTGGTGATGGTAGCCCAGCGCCCTGGTCTGGCCAGCAGTGGGCTGACCCTGGCGGAGTTGGCCCAGGTTATGGCCCAGCGGGGAGCGGTGCAGGCCCTCAACCTGGATGGCGGGAGTTCCGCCACCCTGGTCTACGACGGGGTAGTCTACCATGGCCGGCTGAATGCCGCGGGGGAGGTGGTGCCGCGGCCGGTGAAATCCATCCTCTGGGTGCCCAATCCCCAGGATCTCTAGCTGCCTGCCATGCGGGTTAGCAGTACCGGGCAGTTGGCATAGACCCGGGCAAAGTCCGCCAGGGATTCCCCCAGCAACTTATCCAGGTCCGGTAGCCCCCGGGCGATGGTGGGGCGGCGATCGGTGGAACCGAGCACCAGCAGATCAATGTTGCGCTCCTCCACCAGCTGGCAGACCCGGTAGCCGGGCTTGCCCTCCGGGGCCACCAGCTTGTAGGGAATGCCGGCCTGTCGGGCGATCGTCGCCGCCTCCATCAGAATTGGGTCCTGGTTAGGGTCGGTGCTAGCCACGTCAAAGGGTTTAGCCTTGAGGTTGGGGATGGTATGCACCAGAGTCAGTTCAGCCCCGGGTACATCCCGCAGAAGGGCAAGGGCTAGTTTCAGCCCCCCCTTGGCAGAGTCGGACCTATCCATGGCCACCATGACCCGCTTAATCGGGCGAATCGTATACAGATCATCCTTAACCAGCAGCATGGGCCGGGAGGAAAGCTGGAACACGTACTGGCTGACTGAATTTTCCAGGATTGCCTTCAACCCCTGCAGGCCCCGGGACCCCATAACGATCAAGTTGGCATCCACCTCATCCGCGGCCTGCACCACCACATCCTTAGGATCCCCTTCCCTCAGCATGGCGGTTACCCGGTTGGGGTCAAGGTTGAGGCGACTAATGGTATTGGCCAGGGTGCGCCCCCCCTCCTCCCATTTGGCCACCATGGCCTCCGCTGAGACCTGGGAGGGGACGACATGGAGCACTGTGACCGCTGCCCGCTGAATCAGGGGGATTTCCATCAGCGCTTTCATCATGGCTTCGGTGTTACCAGTGCCGGAGTTGGCCAGGAGAATTTTTTCAATCATGGAGGCCTCAGTGGTATTACAAAACGGTATTACAAAACGCCGTTGGAACTGGCAACAGTTGCCATGTTCATCATAGGCACCGCGCCGGACCTTGGTTTTGTGCGATTCATAATTTGTAGTAGAGTCCTGGTAGAGTTAGCTGACCCCTGAGACCGGCGGATATTTTGGATACTCTCTCCTGGTTTAATTATCCTGTGGTAGTCCAGCCCCACCACACCGACTATGCTGGCATTGTCTGGCATGGCACCTACGTGGCCTGGCTGGAGGAAGCTCGAGTTGCCTACCTGATGGCCCAGGGGCTCAGCTTTGCCGACTGGGTCAAGGCCGGGGTAGATCTGCCGGTGGTGGACCTCTCCCTGCGCTATCGCCAGTCCCTCCGGCTGGGGGATGAAGCCCTGGTGCGGACCCGGCCAGAGCCGCTCCGGGGGGTGCGGTTGGTGTGGCACTACCAGATTCAACAGGCTGACACCCAAGCTGTGTGTGTGGAAGCTCAGGTTACCCTGGCCACAGTGGACCTGCTCAGCCGTAAGCCCCTACGACAACTACCGCCATCCCTACGGGTCCACTTGCCTTAGTCAGCCGGATACCTACCCCACTCTCTAGACCGTAGTGGTTGCCTGGCGGAGCTTTCCTAAGGCTTAGCAACTGCCTTCAGGTAAGCTTTTATCGCCACCGAGAACACCGGGGTGGATCCCAGTTTTGCAGCCCTCACCCTAAATCCCTCTCCCAGAGCGGGAGAGGGACTTTGAATCCGGTTCCCCTTCTCCCAAAAAGGGAGAAGGGGTTAGGGGATGAGGGCAAACTTACAAAAGTGGGATGCTCTCGAACACCGTGTTCCCCCCTGACAATGCCCTAAATACCTGGTTGGGTCATGCGCCCAATTGCTTGCTATCCAATCCAGGAATAGGAAAATATTTCGAAGCTTATTGAGGCTACCGAATTAGGCCAGCGTAGTGCTTCCGGGCATTCAAAATCTTGCTCAGAGGTTGTTGGAAAAGGGTTGTCCCAGGTATAGTTTGTCGCCAAGAGTCCGGCAAAATGTTGAATTCCACACAGATTATCCTACTTCATAGGTATAGTTTCAGACCCTCTTGAGCTTTTGAAACAACCTCTCAGACTGGCCTTGTTGGTCGCCCGTAAGAGGGCAGATCGGTTTACCGCCAGATAATCAACCCATTTGTTTTCAAAGTGTGTGAATTGGGGATTGATTGCCTGGCGATTCAGAGGCACGAGCCATCCGCCGAATTAACATTTAGATACCTTTCCTCAGATAACTAAAGACAAAAACAGGCTCCATCAATACAGAATCACGAGCCCTGCAGAAGCCTATAGCCCACAGCATTGCTAGCTTTGTCCTGGATAGAATACTTCTGTTTGAGGAGAATTGGTATGACTGTATTGTGGATCAAAACCAAACCGTTTTCTGAAAATTATCTATAATCGTTTTATAACCATAGTGATTAACCAGACGTCAGGTTAATTAGGGTGTTAGTTGTTTATCCCCTAGAGTGGAAGCATGGCA
>JAYKIM010000110.1:0-9681 GCA_035286245.1 Cyanobacteriota bacterium
AACTCAAGGGGGGTTGTTTTTGCACACTCGATTAGCTCAGGGCTAACCCAGTATTCATTGGCTACAGCAATTCACCGTTGAGCGCTGAATTGGATGAAGAAGGGTTGGTCGTCCAGGGTCCCGTTCGTAGTATAAGGGTTACCGAATTGGGGTATATAGGGTAAGTTGGTTCAGTCAAATCATACCAGAGTCAGCCAGGAGATAGTCATGTATGATGTTGCCTTTGCTCTTAACCAAGGCATTGTGGTGGGGTTGCTAGCGGCGATGAATTCGGTGGTTACAAACACTGCCCAACCAGAGCAACTGCGGTTCAACGTCACAGTGCCACCGGAGGAAGTCGAGTTTTTCGAAGATAAGATTAGGTCCTTCTTTCCCTCAGTAGACTTTCATTGGCGGGTACATCCCTTTATTCCACCCCAGTTTATTAAGGACTATATCCATGCCAAATACGAGCCCATGACGCCTACCCGTCGGGTATCACGGTATATGCAGTACGCCCGTATGTTTCTGCAGGATATTTTTTCCGATGTGACTAAGGTACTTTACCTGGATGCCGATGTGGTCGTATTGGGGGATGTGGCTACCTTATTTGAGACCGTACAGTTTAGCCCCGATCGCTACTTTGCTGCGGTCCCCCACTTTTACCCCGCCATTTTTCAGTTTGGTAATCCCCTCAAAGCTCTGAAGGAGATGCTCGCTTTCAACCAGTCTTTTAACAGCGGGGTACTATTCACCGACTACACCTACTGGAATGAGCAGACCGAACGTACCTTCCACCACTACCTGGACTGGGATGCCTCCTGCCGCTACGGCATGCTAAACCGGGGCGATGAGACCCTGCTCAACGTCATGTTTAAAGACTACATTCCCCTCGATCATAGTTGGAACCGCTGCGGCTACGGCAATATCCAACTGGTGGCACGCCTGTTGAAAAAGCCTCTGGACCGGATTAACGTCATCCATTGGAGTGGGGGGCACCACAAACCCTGGAAGAATCCTGCCATTGTTTACGGTGATATTTGGCAGCGTTATGGTGGACCAGTCCTGCCCCCTGGCTAGCTCTTCCGGTCTTCCCTGACCTAAGGATTTTGGTCAAAGCTATATAGCTTAAATCGAAGGAGCAAGAGACTTTTTCCCACTACTGATTTCAGGTTTGCTGGCTATTCGACTTTGCAAAAACTCCCTAAGCGTAAAACCTGCTACCTATAGCTGTAGCTATTTAGGTTAGGGGCCGAGCAAAGCCATGGGTCTCAAACCATAGCAATGGCCAGTCTCGCTCTAACTAGACTGGCCATTGCTATGAGTCTCTATC
The DNA here is from genome assembly GCA_035286245.1 of Cyanobacteriota bacterium. Lineage (GTDB taxonomy): Bacteria > Cyanobacteriota > Cyanobacteriia > Phormidesmidales > Phormidesmidaceae > Nodosilinea. Next base: position 1,313 of record JAYKIM010000110.1, read on the forward strand.
AATTCAGACGGAAATAGTTTTATTTCTGTAAAGTTCATAAATGGCTTTTTAGGGAATCTTATGGCGAAGTTGTATATTATACGTGTCCAATAGCGAGTTAGGAAAGCTGAGATGAGAATAGCAATTGTTGGCTGTGGTTTTGTTGCCGACTACTACATGACAACTTTAGCTGGTCATCCTGAGTTAGAACTGCTCGGTGCAATGGATAAGGATGGGGAGAGAGCTACTCGTTTCTCAAGCTTCCATAAAGTTCCAATCTATCAAACCCTGGATGATCTACTGCAGGATAAGAAAGTTGATATTGTTTTGAACTTGACTAATCCCAGAAACCATTATTCCGTGTCTAAAGCCTGTTTAGAGGCTGGGAAACACGTTTACTCTGAAAAACCTTTGGCTATGGACATGGCGGAAGCAACTGAGTTAGTCAACCTTGCTAACGATCGGGGGTTGCTGATTGTTTCTGCCCCCTGCAGTGTTTTAAGCGAAACGGCCCAGAGTCTCTGGAAAGCTTTGCGGGAAAACCGAATTGGTAAGGTGCGCCTGGCGTATGCCGAAATGGATGATGGCATGGTTCATAAAATGCAGTATAAGAGATGGCTGAGTGAGTCTGGTGTACCCTGGCCATATAAAGACGAATTTGAAGTGGGGTGTACTCTGGAACACGCGGGTTACTATGTTACCTGGCTGACTGCTCTTTTTGGTCCGGCGGAGAGTGTCACTGCCTTTTCCTCTTGTCTTGTTCCGGATAAGGTAACCACTGTCTCCTTGCTCCCCCCTGATACGCCTGATTTCTCGGTCGCCTGCATTAAATTTGTATCCGGGGTTGTGGCGCGATTAACCTGTGGCATCGTAGCTCCCCATGATCACTCGCTCAAAATTATTGGTGATGAGGGAATCTTGGGTATTAATGACTGCTGGTACTACGAAGATCCAATTTATCTAAAGCGCTTGATAACTATTCGGCGTAAAACTTTCCTGACTCCCTGGAAAAACAACTATCCTTTGGTTAAAGGAGTTGGTAAAAGCATTAAGTATCGGGGCTCCCAACGAATGGACTTTTGTCGGGGCGTTGCCGAAATGGCGGCAGCGATCGCGGAGAAACGCCCTTGTCGTCTTTCACCCATGTTCTCCCTACACAATAACGAGATTGTTCTGGCAATTCAGAATGCATCTGAGTTTGGGGCTTCCTATCGCCTCACTACGACCTTTGAGCCTATCGAACCAATGAGTTGGGCAAAGTCGTAGAGAGTGTTTGACTTATCAACTGGACCTCAGAAAAGATAATCGTCCCGGGACTTTAAGGGAGGTTGGTGACCCAGGTAAACTTCCCGTTTAGCTTCATCCCTTGGGCTGTGGTGAACAGATGTGGTCAACGGTGGAGTTGCTAAACAGAACCTGATCACTGCGCTATCGACAGGGGTCTGGGGTGAGCCAGCTAAGGGGCGAGAACAGCGGACAGTAGCCAATCGTAGACTAGAGCTCCGGTGGATCCATCGTAGTTAGTTGTTGGCGTAGGGTTTCGATGCGATCGCGGTTCACCCCCAGGTCGGACTCCCCCAACCGGGAGGCAGACCGCACCTGGATCACCCCCGCCGGCTGGTCCAGATAAAATTCCCCATCATCGACAAACCCTAACCACCGGCTGGTGAATTCGGCATAGAGGTAGGTGGGGGTTTGTTCAAGGATTTGGGTACGGGGCATGGCTGCAATTAGCCTGGCCAGTTGGGATATGGCCCTCTCTGACTCCCCCGGATAGGTAAGGGGGGCAATGGCATGGCTAGCATCGGGGTTGCCCTGGCTGACCACGCAATTGGGGGAGGGGGGACAGGGGGACAGTTGCCCCTGGTGTAACCCTAAGGTGGTAGGTCTAGCACCGGCAAAAATTTCCCCCAGCCAGGGCAGCCGGGCCTGGGGCAGGTGGGTCAGGGGCAGGGCTTGGGCCGCGGCGGCTTGCCCCATGGTGATCCCGAGCACCAGGGTCACCCCCAGCAGTAAACTCATCAGCTTCGCCCCAGGCCTTAATGTCATCATGACTATTAACCACCACTCTTTGCCTTACCTCCTGCTATTTTGCCATGCTCACCTCCCCTCCTGATCTAATCACCCTTCTGAATCAACAACGGACCTTCTGGGCCAGCGGCGCCCCCCGAGACCTGGGGTTTCGTCTGGCGGCTTTAAAGCGGCTGCGGCAGGCCATTGTGGACCGCCAGGCTGAGATTGTGGCAGCGGTCCAGCAGGACCTGGGCCGACCAGAGTTTGAGGGCTACTTTGAGGTGGGCACGATTAGCGAGTTGGACTACGTCATCCAACATCTGCCGGCCTGGGTACGGCCCCAGCCAGTCCCCCTGGCCCTTAACCAACGACCTGGGAAAGCCTGGATCCAACCCCAGCCCAAGGGGGTAGTGCTGATCATCGGTCCCTGGAACTATCCCTTTCAGCTGATTCTGTCGCCCCTGATCGGGGCGATCGCCGCCGGTAACTGTGCCTTGGTTAAACCCTCCGAACTGGCCCCCGCCACCGCTATAGTGTTAACCCAGCTGGTGGCGGCCACCTTTGACCCCGGCCATGTAGCCGTGGTGGAGGGGGGAGTGGAGACCGCCCAGGCCCTGCTGGCGGAAAAATTTGACCATATCTTCTTCACCGGCGGCGAACGGGTGGGGCGGCTAGTGTTGCAGGCCGCCGCCCCCCACCTCACCCCCGTCACCCTGGAGTTGGGGGGCAAGAGCCCCTGCCTGGTCACCCCCGACATCGATCTAGCGGTGACGGCCCGCCGCATCATCTGGGGAAAATTTCTTAACGCCGGCCAAACCTGCGTAGCGCCGGATTACCTGCTGGTGGAGGAGTCCCTGCAGCCGGCCCTGGTCAGGGCCCTGCAGGACCGCCTAAGCCACTGCTACGGGGCCAACCCGGCCCAAAGCCCCGACTACGGCCGGATTGTCAATGATCGCCAGTTTGATCGCTTGGTGGGGTTGCTGGGTAGCGGCCGTCTGCTCCAGGGCGGTGAGTACGATCGCCAGAGCCGGTACCTGGCCCCTACCCTGATCGATCAGGTAAGTTGGTCAGACCCGGTGATGCAGGAGGAAATTTTTGGGCCGATCTTGCCCATCCTCCCCTATCGCCATCTAGACGAGGCCATCGCACTGATCAACCAGCACCCCCAGCCCCTGGCCCTCTACCTGTTTTGCCGAGATCGGGAAGTACAGCAACGGGTGATCGCCAGCACCCAGGCCGGCACCGTCTGCCTGAATGATGTGATTTTACAGGTGGCGGTGTGGGATCTACCCTTCGGCGGTCGGGGCCCCAGTGGCATGGGCACCTACCATGGGCGCCATAGTTTCCAGACCTTTTCCCATGCCCAGGGGGTGCTGCAGAAGCCCTTCTGGCTAGATATGGACTGGCGCTATCCACCCTACGCCAACAAGGTGAAACTGTTCAAGCGATTCCTCCGGTTGGAATAGTTGTTACCCTAGGTGAGTACAGCAGAGTTTTGTTTAGGATTAGGGAGGCGTCTTCACCTTTTCTTCATGTTTCTGCGGTGGAAGATTAAAGTTCCTGTCCTTTCAGCCAAATGGCTTACAGTTCCTGTCCCCCTGTGAGGCCATACTTTAGAAGTCAGCCCTTTTGGGGTTAGACACTCCCTAAAAAGAGAAACCCATTTGCGGTCTGGTTCCCCAGGCCGTTTTTTCCGTGATCAATTCTGGCCAGGTGTTCCATCCCCGCTAGAATAGGCCTTGGCTCCCTGATTGAAGATGATCAGGCGAGGGTCTTTGGTGGAGGTTTCTATGCAGGTTAATTGGCAGGCGGTCAAACCCTACGAGGATATCATCTACGAGAAAACCGATGGTATCGCTAAAATCACGATTAACCGCCCCCATAAGCGCAATGCCTTTCGTCCCCAAACCATTGCCGAACTCTACGAGGCCTTTAGTAATGCCCGGGAGGATAGCCGTATCGGGGTGGTGCTACTCACCGGGGCCGGCCCCCATAGCGATGGTAAGTATGCCTTTTGCGCCGGGGGTGACCAGAGTGTGCGGGGGCATGGCGGCTACCTGGATGAAGCGGGGGTGCCGCGCCTGAATGTACTGGACCTGCAGCGGCTGATTCGCTCCATGCCCAAGGTGGTGATTGCCCTGGTGGCAGGTTATGCCATTGGTGGCGGCCAGGTGCTACACGTGGTTTGTGACCTGACTATTGCCGCCGATAATGCGATTTTTGGCCAGACCGGCCCCCGGGTGGGCAGTTTTGACGGTGGCTTTGGGGTCAGCTACCTGGCCCGCATCGTGGGTCAGAAAAAAGCCCGGGAAATCTGGTACCTCTGTCGGCAGTACGATGCCCAGCAGGCCATGGCTATGGGTCTGGTCAACCAGGTGGTGCCGGTGGACCAGTTGGAAACTGAGGGCATTAGCTGGGCCCAGGAAATCCTCCAAAATAGCCCGATCGCCATTCGTTGTCTGAAGGCCGCCTTCAACGCCGACTGCGACGGTCAGGCCGGCCTACAGGAACTGGCCGGTAATGCCACCCTGCTCTACTACATGACAGAGGAAGGCACGGAGGGAAAACAGGCTTTTCTGGAGAAGCGATCGCCCAACTTCCGCCAGTACCCTTGGCTGCCCTAGTGCTGTGTGGCGTAAATTAGGCGACCCTCCAAGGGGGGAGGAGTCAGAACCCAGGAGAATCAAATGGGTGTATGGCAGGGTTTACCAGAGGGTAGGGGCGCTAGGCTATAGCCCTCCGTGCTGTTGCCAAAACTCTAGTTCCTGGCGAATCCGCTGACGATCTTCCGGGTTGGCATAGCGAAGCTGGTGGCGGAGTTCGTTAATCACCTGGCGACGGTGTTGGGGGGAAATGGCATGACGCATAAAAATAATCCTCGAACTGTAGCGATAACTACAGTTTACCAGACTACTCTGCGAAGACCAGAAGTGTAGACTTTTGTAATGGTATGGCTGTAGCCAGGGATCGGGGAGCGCGGGACGCAAAAAACTTACAGCCCGGTTAAACGGTCAAACCTTAGGCCGGTTAGGTTTTTTGGTCGCGCTAATATGGCCAGTCGGCCCAGGCCAGTGAAGGCCTACTGGGCAAAAATAAAGGTGGGGGCCACGTCTACGGGGCGATCGCTGGCAGCGATGCACAGTGCCATGGACTCTGTGGTGGTGATCTGGGTGGCGGCCACCGTGCCGATTACGCAGTCGGCATAGCGTTGGGGTAAGGCGCTACGTCGACAGTGATCTAATAGGCCGCTGAGGCTGGGTACCTCTAGCCGGTCATGGATCGTGATAACACAACTGGCTAGCTCGGCGGGACGCCGATCCCGACTACAGTTGGATAAAACCTCCCCTGGCTTGGCCTCCAGGCCACTTAACTGAGCCACGCAGTTCGCCACCTGGTCAGGATGTAGGGACTGGCTGCAGGCGGTAGCCGCCAGCTTAGCCTCCACCCCAGCCCCCATCAACTGAGTATTACAGTCGGCAAAATCATTGGCCTGGGCTACCCGGGGGGAACCCAGCAAGGGTAACCCTAACCCCACCATAACCAGAAAGTGTATTGCGGGACACTGGCGGTACAATCTGGAAGAAAGACAATGAATCATAACTAAAGGTTAAGGGTTGTGTCCCTTAGTAAACAACCGTAGGGGGAAGTTAGGTAAATTCCGGGAGTCGCACTGCGCCTACCACCCACCAAGATACCATTCCTGGTTAGGGTGTATAGATCTTCCCTGGGGCTCGCTATCTTCTACAGTTAAGGGTAACAGCAGGTTTTTTATTGCGTGATCTAGAGGTTAAAAAGTAGTATGCGTCTGAGTGACATAACTCACCCCAACCAATTGCATGGGCTGTCCCTGCGCCAACTCGAAGAGATTGCTCGCCAAATTCGCGAAAAGCACCTAGAGACCGTGGCCACCAGTGGCGGGCACCTGGGCCCAGGGCTGGGGGTGGTGGAGTTGACCCTGGCCCTCTACCAAACCCTGGATCTAGATCACGACAAGGTGGTGTGGGATGTGGGACACCAGGCCTATCCCCACAAATTAATTACGGGTCGGTACCATGATTTCCATACCCTCCGACAAAAGGATGGGGTGGCCGGTTACTTAAAACGCAGCGAAAACCGTTTTGACCATTTTGGGGCGGGCCACGCCTCCACCAGTATTTCCGCTGCCCTGGGTATGGCCCTGGCTCGAGACCTGGCCGGGGAAGATTACAAGGTGGCGGCGATCATTGGGGATGGCGCCCTCACCGGTGGCATGGCTCTGGAAGCCATCAACCATGCCGGTCACCTACCCCACACCAATCTGTTGGTGGTGCTGAACGATAATGAAATGTCCATTTCTCCCAACGTTGGTGCCATTCCTCGCTACCTCAACAAGATGCGCCTCAGTCCACCGGTGCAGTTCCTCACCGATAACCTGGAGGAGCAATTCAAGCACCTACCCTTTGTGGGTAGTTCCCTCTCCCCTGAGCTAGACCGGGTGAAGGAGGGTATGAAACGTCTGGCGGTGCCCAAATTGGGGGCGGTGTTTGAGGAATTGGGCTTTACCTACATGGGCCCCGTTGATGGCCATAATCTGCAGGAGTTGATTACCACCTTTAAGCAGGCCCACCAACATACCGGGCCGGTGTTGGTCCACGTGTCCACCACCAAGGGCAAGGGGTATGCGATCGCCGAAAAGGATCAGGTCGGCTACCATGCCCAATCCCCCTTCAACCTGGCCACTGGCAAAAGCCTGCCCTCCAGTAAGCCCAAGCCCCCCAGCTATTCCAAGGTGTTCGCTGAAACCCTGATTAAGCTGGCGGAGGAAAACCCCAAAATCATTGGCATTACCGCCGCCATGGCCACGGGCACCGGCTTGGATAAGCTGCAACAGGCCCTGCCCCAGCAGTACATTGATGTGGGCATTGCTGAGCAACACGCCGTCACCCTGGCCGCGGGCCTGGCTTGTCAGGGGGTGCGCCCCGTGGTGACGATCTACTCCACCTTCCTGCAGCGGGGCTTTGACCAGATTATCCACGATGTCTGTATTCAAAAGCTGCCGGTGTTTTTCTGCCTAGACCGGGCCGGCATTGTGGGAGCCGACGGCCCCACCCACCAGGGTCTCTACGACATTGCCTACCTGCGCTGCATCCCGAATATGGTGCTGATGGCCCCTAAGGATGAGGCGGAGTTGCAGCGCATGCTGGTGACGGGGATTAACTATACTGAGGGGGCGATCGCCCTGCGCTATCCCCGCGGTAGCGGCTACGGTGCCCCCCTGATGGAGGAGGGCTGGGAACCCCTACCAATTGGCAAGGCGGAGGTGCTACGCCAGGGGGATGACCTATTGTTGCTGGGCTATGGCTCCATGGTTTACCCTGCCCTGCAAACCGCTGAGATCCTCAGTGAGCATGGTATCGAAGCCACGGTCGTGAATGCCCGCTTTGCCAAACCCCTGGATACGGAGTTGATCCTGCCCCTGGCCCAACGCCTGGGTCGGGTGGTCACCCTGGAGGAGGGCTGCCTGATGGGGGGCTTCGGCTCCGCCGTAGCGGAGGCAATTCTGGATGCCCAGGTCACCGCCTCCGTGCTGCGCCTGGGGGTGCCCGATGTGCTGGTGGACCACGCCACCCCCGCCCAATCCATGGCTACCCTGGGCCTGACCCCGCCCCAAATGGCGGAACGCATCATGGCCACCTACCGGGTTCCTCAGCCGGCTCTGGTGGGTTAACGCCTCGCTTACCCGGGAAGGGGCAATACCCTTTCCCGGGCTGATTCTATCTTTGTATTCCTGGTTGATGGTTGCCATGGTCCTCTCTTCGCCCCTCCCCACCAGTTCCCTGCAGGTTACCTGGCAAGAGTTACCCGCCGACTTTGTTTTACCCGATGACCCCGTGGAAAATCTGCAGCAGCCCGCCCTGGCGGCGGCCCTCACCGATGCCCTCGGCCAGGCCGGTCGTATTCCCCCTGATGCCCTCCTGGGGACTAATTTTGCCCTGGTGGCTACGGTTAGCGGCAAAACCATTGTTAAAGCCCCCGATTGGTTTTATATTCCCCGCGCCTACCCTGTTGATCCCCAGGTGATTCGTCGCAGCTATACCCCCTACCTGCAGGGAGAGGGGGTGGCGGTGGTGATGGAGTTTCTATCGGAAACCGAGGGGGGAGAGCTGTCGGTGCGCTCCACCTTTCCCTACGGTAAGCTCTATTTTTACGAGCAAATCCTGCAGGTGCCGGTCTACGTCACCTTTGACCCCTACGTTCCTAGTCTGGAGGTACGTCGCTTAGATCAGGGCCGCTATCAGCTTGAAACCGCCGATGCCAACGGTCGATTTTGGTTGCCTCCCCTGGACCTATGGTTAGGGGTTTGGCCCGGCACCTATCAGCAGTTGACAGGCCATTGG